>DASXOS010000136.1:0-18333 GCA_036494115.1 Solirubrobacteraceae bacterium
CAGACACAGCTGCACATCCCATCGCCGGTGCGGATCGCCGGCGTCGACGTCGGCGAGGTCACGTCCGTCAAGCGGCTGTCGGGCAGCGCCGACGCGGCGGTCGTGAAGATGGACATCAACCAGGACGGGCTTCCGATCCACAACGACGCCACCGCGAAGATCCGGGCGCGGATCTTCCTCGAGGGCAACTTCTACGTCGATCTCTCGCCGGGGAGCCCGAGCGCTCCGGCGCTGTCCTCAGGGGCGACGCTCGGAGCCGGGAGCACGAGCGGTCCGGTGCAGCTGGACCGCGTGCTGTCGGCGCTGACCTCGGACGCCCGCACCAACCTCCAGACGCTGCTGCAGGGCCTGGGGGGCTCGTTCAACACCCGCGGCACGCCGGCCGAGAACACCTCGCAGGATCAGATCACTCGCAACCTCACCGGCGGCGAAGCGCTGAACAAGTCGCTGCAGTACTCGGTGGGCGCGTTCCAGGGGTCGGCGATCGTCAACCAGGCGCTGCTCGGGCAGCAGCCAGGCGATCTCCAGAAGGCGATCGAGGGCAACTCGCAGGTGCTCCACGGATTCGCGGCCAGCGGCGCTCAACTCTCGGGCTTCGTGCACACGTTCAACGCGACGATGGGCACGCTCGCCTCGCGCCAGCAGCAGCTCGAGCAGACGATCGCGCTGCTGCCGTCGCTGCTGCGCCGCACCCAGAACGCGGACTCCGCGCTCGACGCCTCGTTCGGGCCCACGCAGGAGTTCGCCCGGGCGCTGCTGCCGGGCGTCGAGCAGCTTGGACCGACGATCGACGTCGCGCTGCCCTGGATCGCCCAGGCCACGAAGCTCGTATCGCCAGCCGAGCTGGGCGGTCTGCTGAAGCACCTCTCGCCCGCCGTGCAGAACACCGGCGCGACGATCACCTCGACGAAGAAGCTTCTGTCCTCGGCCGACGTGCTGGCGCGGTGCTTCCTCCACAATCTGATCCCGACCGGCAACGAGCGCCTTCAGGATCCTCCGAATACGACCGGGCTGCAGCTCTACCAGGAGCTGTTCCAGAGCGCGGTTGGGATCGCGGGGGCGGCGGGGAACTTCGACGGCAACGGCCGCTACATTCGCTCCTCCGCGGGTGGCGGCAGTGACCAAGTGCAGACCCCATCGGTATCCGGCGTGGGACCGTTGTACGGGAACGCGGTGCTGCCGATCCTCGGCACCCGTCCGGCGTTCGCCGGCTCGCCGCCGCCGCTGCGCCGCAACGTCGCCTGCTACAAGAATCCGGCGCCGAACCTCAACTCGGCGAAGACGGGGACGGGGCCGTGAAGCGTGCGGTCATGACCCACCGGCAGGACTTCGTCGCGATCCTCGCGCTCGTGGCGATCGCGCTCGCGGTCGTCATCTACATCCTCGAGCACCAGCCGGCGTTCACCTTCGCCAAGACCTACTACACGGTCAAGGCGCAATTCTCGACCGCCGCCGCCGTGACCGCGGGCCAGGGTCAGACGGTCGACATCGCGGGCGTCGAGGTCGGCCAGGTCGGCGCGGTCAGCCTGGAGGGCGGGCGCGCGGTGGTGACCATGAACATCTTCAAGAAGTACGCACCGATCTACAACGACGCCACGATCCTCCTGCGCCCGCGCACGCCGCTCAAGGACATGTACCTGGCGCTCGATCCGGGAACGCCCGCCGCCGGCGCCGTCCCGGCTGGCGGGACTCTGCCGCTGGCGAACACCCAGCCGGACGTCGACACCGACGACATCCTCTCCTCGCTCGACGCTGACACGCGCAACTACCTGCTGCTGCTGCTCGCCGGGGGCGCGCAGGCGTTCCACGACCCGGGCGCCACCGGCGCGGCCCCGAGCTCGGCGGCCGTCTCGGGTCTGCGCGGGATCTTCAAGCGGTTCGCGCCGCTCAACCGAGACACCCAGACGTTCACCAAGCTGCTCGCCCAGCGCCAGCAGAACATCAAGCGCTCGGTCCACAACCTGCAGATCGTTACGCGCTCGCTCGGCAGCGTCAACTCGCAGCTGACCTCGCTGATCAACTCGTCGAACACGAACTTCTCGGCGATCTCGTCGCAGGACGCGAACCTGCAGCAGGCGCTGACGCTGCTCCCGGGGACCCTTCAGCAGACGAACACGACACTCGGGAAGGTGCAGGCGTTCTCGAGCCAGAGCGCGACCACCCTGCACGCGCTTCTCCCGTTCGCGCACGCCTTCGGCCCAGCGCTGGCGGCGGCGCGACCGCTGTTCAAGGACACCACGCCGGTGATCAAAAACCAGCTGCGCCCGTTCGCCACCGCGGTACAGCCGTTGGCCAGGGTGCTCGAGCCGGCGAGCGCAAAGCTCAAGGAGGCGACGCCGCATCTGGTCAAGACGTTCGGGGTGCTCAACGACCTGTTCAACACGCTGGCCTACAAGTCGGGCGGGAAGCAGAGCTACCTGTTCTGGGGGTCCTGGCTCAGCCACATCGCCGACAGCCTGACCGCGCTCCAGGACGCGCACGGCGCGACGGTCCGCGGGCTGTTCATGGGCACGTGCGGAGCCCTCAACCTGTTCGAGGTGGCGCTCGTCGATTCCGATCCGGCGCTGAAGCCCCTCCTCGACCTTCTGAACCCGCCGGACTGGAGCAAGATCCAGTCGTCCTTCTGCCCGTCGTTCAGCCTGCCATGAACACCCAGGCTCCGAACCTCGGGAAGCTCCTGACCATGGTGGCGTTCGTGGCCTCGTGCGTCGGGCTGCTGCTGTTCCTGTGGATCTCGTTCGGTGGGTCGACGCCGTTCGCGGCCCGGGGGTACCGGGTCACCGCCGAATTCAATAACGCGGTCGAGCTCGGCGACGAGTCCGACGTCCGGATCTCAGGAGTCAACGTCGGCAAGGTCGTCCAGACCTCGCTCGATCACAAGACGGGACTGATCCGCGCGGTCATGCAGCTCGATCCCCAGTACGCGCCACGGCCGGCCGACACCCGCGCGATCCTGCGGGCGAAGTCGCTGCTCGGCGAGACCTATATCGAGCTCTCTCCCGGCACCGAGGCAGGGCCGAAGCTTCCCGACGACGGGACGATCCCCACCACGCAGGTGGCGCCGAGCGTCCAGCTCGACCAGATCCTCTCGACGTTCGATCCGAAGACCCGGCAGGCGTTCATGACCTGGCAGCAGCAGTACGGGGCCGCGATCACCGGTCGCGGCGAGGACTTCAACCGGGCACTCGCCGAGCTGTATCCGTTCGCCACCAACGTGAACAGCGTGCTCGCCGTGCTGAACCGCGACCGCGCCGCCACCAGCGCGTTCCTGCGGAACGGCGGCCAGGTGTTCTCCGCGCTGAGCCGGTCGCCGACGCAGCTCCAGGGCTTCATCCGCAACTCGAATGCGGTGTTCGCCGCGACGGCGGCACAGGACAAGGCGCTGGCGGACACGATCCGTGCGTTCCCGGCGTTCACCGTCGCCACCCGCCAGACGATCGAACGGGTCGACCGGTTCGCCGCCAACACCAAGCCGCTTATCGACGAGCTGCGCCCGGCGGCGGCGAAGCTGACTCCAGCCCTCCAGGACTCGGTGGTGCTGGCGCCCGAGCTCCGGGATCTGATGGTCGACATCGGGCCGCTCGTGACCGCCTCCAAAGCGGGCGTCCCGGCGTTCGAGCACTTCCTTGATACCACCGTCCCCTGGCTCACCCGGCTGAAGCCCTACCTCGGCAGCGTCGTCCCCGTCGTCGACTACATCAACACCTACCGCCGGGAGATTGCCGCGTTCTTCGCCAACAGCACGGCGACGACACAGGCCTCGTCGGCCAACATCACGCAGACCGCACAGATTCACTACCTGAGGATCTCGAACCCCGTCAACCCGGAGGTGCTCACCAGCTACCAGAACCGTTTGTCCTCAAACCGCGGCAATCCATACATGACGCCGGGCGGCTATGAGAAGCTCGCTTCGGGCCTGTCGGTGTTCGGCAGCAACCTGTGCACGAGCCATCCTCAGCCGTCGATCGGTCCGACGATCGACGCCGGCCTGGCCCAGATTCTCCGAGACGTGTATTTCACCCCGAGTCCAGGTGGCCCGCCGTGCAAGGCACAGGGGTCGCTCGGCAGGGCGACAACGGGACAGCAACAATCGTTCCCGCAACTACGGGCGTTGCCATGAGTTGTCATGGCGACTACTTAGATTGGTTCAAATCACACAAGGAGAGATGATTTGCGACGCATCATCATTGCCTGTACCGCATTGGCGGTCCTGGCAGGCGCATCGGTCGCGCTCGCAGCGACCCTCAACACGTACACCGCCAAGCTGACGTTCAAGCCGAGCAAGGCGGGCACAAAGAAGAAGCCGGTGAAGATCGCTCTTACCGAGACCCTCACCGCGGCCAACGACGTCTCCGGCGACCGTGCCGCACCGCTGACGGACATCAAGACCACGATCTACGGCATCAAGTCCAACGCCAACAAGTTGCCGACCTGCGACGGGAACCAGATCTCGGCCCAGAAGACCGACTCCATCTGCCCGAAGAAGGCCCTCGTGGCGACGGGCCAGGTGAACTCGATGCTGGGAGGCACCGACCTCTCGCAGTCAGGAGCCCCCTGCAATCCGGGACTGCATGTCTGGAACGGCGGCAAGGGCAAGCTGTGGTTCTTCTTCACAGCGACCGGCACGCAGTGCGGCAGCCTGCACACCGGTGACACGAACGCCTATCCGGGCCAGATCACCCAGAAGGGCAAGAACCAGGTCACGGACGTGCCGCTCCCGCCGTTCGTCTCGACGGCCGTCGCCGGCCACGAGGGGCTGTACGGCTCGCTGATCAAGCAGGTGCTGACCTACAAGAAGGGCGTCAACTCGTCGTTCGCCTGCAAGAACGGCAAGCGCCCGTACAGCGTGCAGTTCACGGCCACCAGCACGCAGGGCTCCGAGACCAAGACGGTCAAGGGCTCGGCCAAGTGCAGCAAGTGAGCTGAGGCTCCCTTCGATCCGGCGTCGCGGCTCGCGGCCGCGGCGCCGGATCGCCGCTTTGCGGGTAGCTCTGCCGCAACTCCCATGGTTGCCACGAGTTCTGATGGCGTCATGAACGTGCGACGCATCATCATCGTCGCCGGCATCGGTCTTGCGGTGCTGGCGGGCGCATCGGCCACGCTCGCTGCGACGGACGTCAACACCTACACCGCACGGCTGACGTTCCAGGCCGGCAAGGCCCACGCCCTCGGGTTCACCGAGACGCTGACTGCGGCGAACGCGAATCCGAGCGACCGCCCGGCGCCGCTCAAGGACGTCAAGACCACGATCTACGGCATCCGGTCCCATGCGGGGAGCTTCCCGACGTGCGATGGCCCGCGGATGTCGATCGACAAGAGCGACGGCTTCTGCCCGGCGAAGGCTCTGGTGGCCAGCGGTCCCGTCGCGGCGCAACTCGGTGACCCCACCCTGATGGGCTCGAGCCCTCCGTGCAAGTCGCTCCTGCATGTCTGGAACGGTGGCAAGGCCAGGCTGTGGTTCTTCTTCACCACCGATGCCCGGCACCGCTGTGGCTCGCTGCGCACCGGTGACACGGCGGCGTTTGCGGGGACGGTCAAGGAACTGGGCAAAAACGAGGTCATCAACGTCTCGTTGCCTGCGGACGTCTCGACCTCGGTGGCGAGCATTCCGGGCCTCTACGGGTCGCTCGTCAAAGCGGTCTTGACCTTCAGGAAGCTGACCACCAAGGTCAAGCGCAAGACCGTCGCGTTCAACGAGTCGTTCGCGTGTATGAGCGGCCAGCGCCCGTACAGAGTGCAGTTCACCGCCGCCACCTCGCATGGACCCGAGACCCAGACGGTTCAGGGCACCGCGAGGTGCGCCACGAGATAACCGCTCAGGCCACCTCGTAGCGTTCTTTGCGCTGCGCCTCGCGCTCGGACTCCGTCAGCATCTGCACGAACAGGTAGACGAGCGCGATCCCCATCACGATCGACTGCTCGAGCGCCATGATCACGCCGGCCAGGTTCTGATCCTCGCGCGGGCTCAGCCCCCAGTAATGCGGGTGATGCGCGTAGAAGGGATAGATCGCGGTCGGGGCGAACGCCAGCAGGATTCCAAGCGCGCCGACGAGCAGCTTGGTGCTCGTCATGTACAACACCGGTCCCATCCCGCCGAGGCGCATCCGCCCCCGGATCGGCGAGAGCAGGTGCCACCAGTAGACCGCACCGGCGACGCCGAAGCAGATGTGCTCGATCGCATGGATATTGGCGTGGCGCAGCGCCAGGTCGTACATCGCCGGGATGTGCCAGAGCCACATCAGGCCGGCGTAGAGGACGACCGCGAATGCCGGATGGGCAAGGAACCCGGCCTTGCGCTCGATCGCGTTCAGACGCCGCGTCGCCGGGCGCAGCAGGACCTTGGTCAGCCCCAGGATGGCCAGGATCGGGGCGATGTCCAGCAGCAGGATGTGCTGGACCATGTGCATCATCATCAGCTGCGAGCCGAGCTCGTCGATTGGGGAGACGAGCGCCGCCAGCACCGCCGCCAGTCCCGCCATGAACAGGGTGAGGCGTCCCCACCCGGGGCGGTGGCGCTCGTTGCCGGCCCGGGCCTGGCGCCACCACTTGACGTAGACCAACCCGACGGCGAACACGATCAGCAGGACGCCCGGCTCAAAAGACCATGTTGCTTTTGGACTCACAGCCACGCTTTCTCGATTCTCGCAATCGACAAACCAGCGGTCGAGGACTACTCTGACGAACCCACGCGGAACATCAAGGAGGTCGGCCAGTGCGCATCGAAGTAAAAGGCCGCAATCTGCCCGTTACTGAGGACCTCAAGGAGCACGTGACCAAGCGCTTTCGCAAGGTGGCGAGGCAGGTCTCGGAGCTGGCCGAGCTCGAGGTCGAGGTCTTCGAGGAGCGAAACCCGGCCATCGCGGACTCGCAGGTCGCGGAGGCCACGCTCCACCTGAAGGGCGTGACGCTCCGCGCACAGGACCGCTCCCCCGACATGATCCATTCGATCAATCTGGTCAGTGAGTCGATCGCGGTGCAGGTCAAGCGCCACCGCGACAAGCGCCGCAAGCGGCGCGAATCCCGGGCCGCGAGCGTCCCGCGGGTGGCTGGCGAGAGTCCGGTTCCGGGGGACGTTTCGCCTGCCGCGTAGGCAGTTTTCGGGGCTCTGACGGTCCCATTTCAATTGCTACGCTAGCCCTATGTCCCTGCTGGACCGCGCGCTTCGCATGGGCGAGGCCAAGAAGTTCAAAACCTACGAGCAGCGCGTCGGGAGGATCAACGCTTACGAGGAGGAGCTCGAGCACGCCACCGACGCGGAGCTGAGGGAGGCCGCCGACGAGCTGCGCGAGCGCGCCCAGGACGGGGAGAGCCTCGACGAACTGCTGTACGAGACGTTTGCGCTCGTCCGCGAGGCCGGCAAGCGCTCGATGGGCATGCGCCACTTCGACGTGCAGCTGATCGGCGGGATGGTGCTGCACGACGGCGCGATCGCCGAGATGCGCACCGGCGAGGGCAAGACGCTGACGGCGACCCTCGCCGTGGTCCTCAACGCGCTGCCCGGCCGGGGTGTCCACGTGGTCACGGTCAACGACTACCTGGCCCGCCGCGACGCGCTGTGGATGAAGCCGATCTACGACATGCTCGGCGTCACGGTCGGCATTCTGCAGAACGAGCAGCCCTACGAGGAGAAGCGCGATGCCTACGCCGCCGACGTGACGTACGGCACCAACTCCGAGTTCGGCTTCGACTACCTGCGCGACAACATGGCCACCACGCTCGAGGAGAAGGTCCAGCACGGCCAGCGCCCGAAGCCCGAGGAGGGCAAGTCGCACTACCACGCCTACGCGATCGTCGACGAGGTCGACAACATCCTGATCGACGAGGCGCGGACGCCCCTGATCATCTCGGGGGCGCCCGAGCAGGCCGCCGACCTATACGCCAAGTTCGCCCGCCTGGCCCCGCAGATGCAGGCCGGCAAGACGCCGGAGGGGATGGACCCGCGGCAGAAGAAGGACTTCGTCGCCGACTTCGACTACGAGTTCGAGGAGAAGCACAAGACGGTCTCTGTGACCGAGCGCGGGGTGGCCAAGGCCGAGCGCTTCCTGGGCATCGACCATCTGTACCGGGCTGAGAACGGC
Organism: Solirubrobacteraceae bacterium; assembly: GCA_036494115.1. GTDB lineage: Bacteria > Actinomycetota > Thermoleophilia > Solirubrobacterales > Solirubrobacteraceae > Palsa-465. Next base: position 8,079 of record DASXOS010000136.1, read on the forward strand.
CACCTCGTCAACCACCTGCTGCAGTCGCTCAAGGCCGAGTCGCTGTACAAGAAGGACGTCGACTATGCGGTGGTCGACGGTGAGGTGCTGATCATCGACGAGTTCACCGGCCGCATCCTCGAGGGGCGGCGCTGGTCGGAGGGTCTGCACCAGGCGATCGAGGCCAAGGAGCGGGTCCGCGTGCAGGAGGAGAACCAGACGCTGGCCACGATCACGCTCCAGAACTACTTCCGGATGTACGACAAGCTCGCCGGGATGACCGGCACGGCGCTGACCGAGGCGACCGAGTTCATGAAGATCTACAAGCTCCCGGTCGTTCAGGTCCCGACCAACCGCCCGATGGTCCGCAAGGACTTCAACGACCAGGTCTACAAGACCAAGGACGGCAAGTGGTCGGCGGTCGCGCGCGAGATCGAGGAGCGTCACAAGGCCGGCCAGCCGGTGCTGGTGGGCACGATCTCGGTCGAGGTCTCAGAGCTCCTGTCCGAGCAGCTCAAGCGCAGGGGCATCAAGCACACGGTGCTGAACGCCAAGCCCGAGTACGCCGAGCGCGAGGGCGAGACGATCGCCGAGGCCGGCGCCCCGGGCGCGGTCACGATCGCGACGAACATGGCCGGCCGCGGCGTCGACATCAAGCTCGGCGGCAGCCCCGAGCACCTGACCCGGCACGAGCTGGCCAAGCTGGGCCTGCAGCCCGGCAACCCCGACTACGACGAGCACTTCCAGCGCGTCCTGCCGACGGTCGAGGAACGCGTCGAGGCCGAGCGGGAAAAGGTGCTCGAGGCCGGAGGGCTGTTCATCCTCGGCACTGAGCGCCACGAGTCGCGCCGGATCGACAACCAGCTGCGTGGCCGCTCCGGCCGCCAGGGCGATCCCGGCGAGTCGCGCTTCTTTCTCTCCGCCCAGGACGACCTGGTCCGCCTGTTCGCGGGCGAGCGGATCTACAAGATCCTCGATCGCCTCGGCACCACCGATGACGAGGGCAACGAGGAGCCGATCGAGGCCGGGATGCTGAGCAAGCAGATCGAGAAGGCGCAGCGCAAGGTCGAGGAGCAGCACTTCCTCCAGCGCAAGCACACGCTCGAGTACGACGACGTGCTCAACCAGCAGCGCGACGTGATCTACACCTACCGCGACGAGATCCTCGAAGGGCGCGACATGAGCGAGGCCGCCCGCACCGAGGTCGCGGCGATGATCGGCCGCCTGGTCGAGGAATACACCGCAGGCGACTTCGTCGAGGACTGGGACGTCGACGGGTTGGTGGCGCGGATTCAGGAGATCTTCCCGAGCGCCGAGATCGCGGACGTCGACCCCCAGCGCGTCGACCGTGATGACCTGACCGTGCGCCTCCAAGAGGAGGCCATGGAGCGCTACGACCAGCGTGAGGAGGAGCTCGGCGACGAGCTGATGCGGGCCCTCGAGCGCTTCCTGCTGCTGCAGACGATCGACCAGCGCTGGCGCGAGCATCTGTACGACATGGACTACCTGCGCGAGGGCATCCATCTGCGCGGGTTCGCCCAGATCGAGCCGCTCGTGGCCTACAAGAACGAGGCCTTCGACCTGTTCCGCGACCTCATGAACAGCATCTGGGGCGACTTCGCGCGGATGATCTTCCACGTCGAGGTGACGCTCGAGGGCGAGGAGGCTCCGGTGCCGCAGCCGCAGCGGCGGCCCGCGCCGCGCTCGAGCTCCGCCACCGGCGGGGGGCGGGTCACCTACTCAGGTGGTGGTGCGCCGCAGGGCGCGCTGGCGATGGCCGCAGCCGCGGCCGCCGAGCAGGGCGAGGTTTCCGACGAGGAGATGCCCGTGGTCGAGCAGCGGCGCGTCGACGCCACCGACCAGATCGGGCGCAACGATCCGTGCTGGTGCGGCTCGGGCAAGAAGTTCAAGAAGTGCCACGGGGCGTAGCCTTCCGCCGGTGACAGACGAATCCTCGGAGTTCCGTGTCTCGGACGAGGAGCGCGACGCCGCCGCACGGGAGATCCGGGATCACTTCGCGGCCGGGCGGCTGAACGACGAGGAGCTCTCGGAGCGGCTGGGCGCCGTGTACAAGGCCCGCACCGCGGGAGAGCTGCGGGCGTTGCGCGGCGATCTGCCGGTGCTCCCGGCGGCCGAGCGTGCCGCCCTGGTTGAGCGCCGCGGCCAGCTCCAACGCCGCGTCCTGCAGGAGGCCGGTGGCGGGGTGGGGGTGTTTGTGATCTGCACCGTCATCTGGGCGGCCTCGGGCGCGAGCGGGTCGTTCTGGCCGATCTGGGTGGCGCTGGTGGCGCTGATCCCACTGCTGCGGACGAGCTGGCGCCTGTATGGCCCCGCGCCCGATCTCGACAGCGTCGAGCAGGAATTGGAGGCGCGCCGGCAGCGCGCCCGCGCGAAGGGCGAGATCCGCTCTGGCGCGCGGGAGCGGGCGTACGACCGCCGGGATCGCCGGCGGGGCCCCCGCTGACGCCGGAGGCGTTCCGTCCGATGACCTTGCCGGGGTGCGCGGCGCCGGATTTGCTGGGGAGAGGGGGGAAGGGTGCCGAAGGCCGCCGACCTGGCAAAGCGCGCATTTCGTCCATCGATCGCCAGGCCTGTCGACGTTCACCATGAAATGCATGGGAAACGTCGCATGACCGCGCGCTTCGGCGACGAAATGCGCAGTTCGACAGGTCGCGCAGGTGCTTACCGCAAACAATCGCGAGCAAACCCCGAGGCCTGCTGCGAGATGCACGGTATGCCGCCAATTTGCCGTACCACCTCGGGAGTTCGAGGCGAATCTCTGCAAAATGCATGCTCGGCAGGCCGTCCACCGAGCGTCCCGCCACCGCCCCCGAGCCCGCCCTCCTTCCCCAGCAGATCCAACGCCGCCCGACTTGTGGCATGCGCCAGAACTGCACGCGACAGCGGGGTCAGTCCTGCTTCACGTAGCGGACGTGCTCGGGGATGACGTTGAACTTGATCCGCCGTGTGCCCGGCTGGCGGCCCGTGAACTTCTCGCCGGTGTACTTGATCGCCAGGCGGTCGGCGTGGTCCTCGGCGTCCTCGAAATCGGACCGCGCGGTCCCGCGGATCTCGACGAAGTGGAAGGGGCTGGCGTAGACGAGGACGCCGATCCGGGGGTCGCGCTCGAGGTTGGAGGGCCAGAGCCGGCCGGCGGCACTGTTGACGGCGAGGGTGTCGTCCTCGACGTCGACCCAGACGATCGTGGTGTGGATCGAGCCGTTGGGGTTGACGGTGGAGATGACGGCGTAGTTCGGCTGTTCGAGCAGCTCGCGGACGCCGGGGTCGGTGAGGGTTGCCATGGGCAGGTAGTTTACCCCGCAACCATTGTCCCCGCTGCTAGCCTCACCGCAGCATGACGACCGCTTCCTCAGAGCCGCTCTCCCAGCGCCTCGCGGCCATCCGCGATCAGCTCAATCTGCTCGCGGACTATCTTTGACCCGGCTGCGCTGAGCGAGCGCGTCACAGCGCTCGAGGAAGAGATGGGGGCGGCGGGATTCTGGGACGACCAGGACCATGCCGCGAAGGTCAGCGCGGAGCATGCCCGCGCCTCGCGCCGACTCGCCATGTTCAAAGACCTTCAGTCCGACGTCGATGACCTCGAGCCGCTTGCCGAGCTCGCCGAGGAGGATCCGTCGCTCAGTGGCGAGCTCGAGGAGCAACTCGCGGAGGTCCAGCGCCGGCTCGACGAGCTCGAGGAGCAGCGCCTGTTCGCGGGCCGCTACGACTCGGGAGATGCGCTCGTCGCGGTCAACGCCGGCGCCGGCGGCACCGACGCCCAGGATTGGGCCGAGATGGTGCTGCGGATGGAGATGCGCTGGGCCGAGAAGCGCGGCTTCAAGGTCGAGCTGCTCGAGGTGTCTCCGGGGGAGGAGGCCGGGATCAAGTCGGCCACGTTCATCGTCCGCGGCGAGAACGCCTACGGCCTGTACGCGAGCGAGAAGGGCGTTCACCGGCTGGTCCGGCTGTCGCCGTTCGACGCCGCCCACCGCCGCCAGACGAGCTTCGCCGGGGTCGAGGTCTCCCCTGTGGTCGACGACATCGACGAGGTCCAGATCGACGACGACGACCTCCAGATCGACACCTACCGGGCCAGTGGCGCCGGCGGCCAGCACGTCAACAAGACCGACTCGGCGGTCCGGATCACCCACAAGCCGACCGGGATCGTCGTGCAGTGCCAGAACGAGCGCTCGCAGTCGTCGAACAAGGCCGAGGCGATGACGATGCTCCGCTCAAAGCTGCTCGAGCTCGAGGAGCGCAGGCGCCGCGAGGAGATCGCGCGCGAGAAGGGGGAGGCCCAGGACGTGAACTTCGGCTCTCAGATCCGCTCCTACGTGCTGCACCCGTACACGATGGTCAAGGACCACCGCACCGACTTCGAGATGGGCGACGCCAACCGAGTGCTCGACGGCGACCTCGACGGGTTCATCCGCGCCTATCTGCACCGGGCGGCGCGATGACCTCGGTCAGCGATCCGGACACCACCGGGATCTCCGGGACCGGTGGCCGCGACCCCGGCGCCACCGCCGTCCCCGCCTCGACGCAGCCGACCGCCCCATACCTCGAGGCCGTCACCGCCTACGGGTTCCGCGGCTCGACCCGCTTCCACGTGCCCGGCCACAAGGGCGGCGCGGGGGCCGACCCGGGCCTGCGCGCCGCGCTCGGCGAGCGCGCGCTCCTGCTCGACGTGCCCCAGGACATCGAGGGGATCGACGTCGGACCGTCACCGACCCCGTACGAACGGGCCGAACAGCTCGCATCCGAGGCCTATGGAGCCGAGCGGACCTGGTTTCTCACCAACGGCGCCTCGCAGGGCAACCACGCCCTGTGCCTGGCGCTGGCGCCGCCCGGCGAGCGCGTGGTCCTGCAGCGCAACTCGCACGCCAGCCTGATCGACGGGCTCGTGCTGAGCGGCGGGCTGGTCAGCTTCGTCGCCCCCGAGTACGACGCGGAGCTCGGGATGGCCCACGGGGTCACCCCCCAGGCGCTCGAGGCGGCTCTGCGCCGCGCGCCCGACGCCAGAGCGGCGTTCATCGTGTCGCCCACCTATTACGGGATGGCCGCCGACGTCGGCGGGTGCGCCGAGGTCGCGCACGAGGCCGGTGTGGCCCTGATCGTCGACAACGCTTGGGGCGCCCATTTCGGCTTTCACCCCGCGCTGCCCGAATCGCCGCTGAAGCTCGGTGCCGACGCGATCATCGCCTCCACTCACAAGATCGTCGGCAGCCTCACCCAGTCGGCGATGCTGCTCGTCGCCCACACCGAGCGGATCGACACCGGGGCCGTGGCTCGCGCGGTCCGGCTGGTCCGCTCGACCAGCCCGAGCGCGCTGCTGATGGCCTCGCTCGATGCCGCTCGCCGTCAGCTGGCGATCCACGGCGAGGCGCTGCTCGCGGAAACGATTGAGGCGGCACGCCGGGCGCGCGAGGCGATCAGCACAGTTCCCGGCTGCGACGTGGTGGACGAGAACTTCGTGGGCCGTCCCGGGATCGCGGGGTGGGATCCGCTGCGAATCGTGATCGACGTCCGCGGCACCGGATGCAGCGGCTACGACGTGGCGGCCGCGCTCAGAGCCTCCTATGACATCTACGTGGAGCTCGCCACCCACGCCACCGTGGTGCTGGTGCTCGGGATTGGGCAGCCGGTGGCGCCCCTCGAGCGGCTCGCTCACGACTTCGCCGAGACGGTCCGGAGGATCGCCCGGCCGGAAACGCGGTCGGTGGTGGCCCGGCCGCCGGTCGCGTTCGAGCACGACACCGCGATGGCCCCGCGAGACGCGTTCCTCGGTGCCAGCGAGGCGGTACCCGTCCAGGACGCGATCGGACGGATCTCGTGCGAGGCGATCGCCGGCTATCCGCCCGGAGTGCCGTCGCTGCTCCCCGGTGAGCGGATCACCGAGGAGGTCGTCGATTACCTGGGCGAGCTGACGGCGGCCGGCGCCCGGCTGCACGGCGCGGCCGACCCCAGCTTCGAGACGGTCAGGGTCGCCGTCGAGCCCTAGTGTCAGGGCAGCGGGTCGCGCCGGCGGGGCCGCTCGCGGTGGTGGCCGAGGTCCCAGTTCTCCCGGGTCTCCTCTGAACCCAGCCAGTCCGGAAGGTCGAGTGCCAGCTGTCGCGAGATCGCGATCGCGTAGGGCTCATACCCCTGGCGGAGCTCCTCCAGCCGGTGGCGCGATTCCGGCCTCTCGTCCACGTGCAGGCCGCTGCCCTCGAGTCGTTCGCGGAGCGTGGCCAGGCTCTCCGCGGTCAGGCGCGGCCGGTCCAGCGTGGGATCGCGGCGCAGGCGCCTGGGGCTGAACGCATACGCCAGGTCGGCGAGGGCATGGCGTCCCACCCGGAAGGTGAGCTCGGAGGCTTCGACGGCGTCCTCGGGCCCGTAGGCGATGCAGTACGCGCAGGCATCGACGACGGTGGTCAGTGCCGCCAGCCAGTTCTGGTTGACGTGCTGGGAGCGAAACCAGCCGAGGATCGGGTACGACAGGTGGGTCTCCATCAGCTCCGCTGTCCAGGTCTCCCACTCGCGCAGGTAGTCGTCGAGCTCCGACCAGCCGCCGCGGAGCCCCGAGTGCTCGAGCAGCGCGCCGGCGCTGGGCGGCGAGCCGGCGCGGGGATCGAGCCGCGAGACCGCGGTCTCGCGCCGCGAGAAGGCCTGGAACAGCGCCGGCATATATCCGATCGCGATCGCCAGGAAACCGAAGCCGGTGGCCGCCTCGATCACCTGCATCGTCCGGCCGAGACCGTTGACAGGCGTGAAAGCGACGCTGGCGCTGAAGAACGTGGCCGCGCTGAGGTACAGGTCGTTGCCCACGTTGCCGTGGTGGTGATTGTCGAAGTGCGCGGAGGTGCCCCACTGCAGCCCGCTGAAGGCGACGATCACGCCGACGCTGAGCATCGCCAGGATCGCCAGGAGCCCGAACGGGCCGAACACGCCGAGCGTGGTGTCCGCGAGCGTGCGTGGCAGCCTTCTGCCCACTGCCCGCCAGGGGACCCACAGCGAGCGCAGCAGCGCCCTGGCGATCGCTGGGTCGCGCTTGACCCGGCGTGGCAGCAGGAAGACGACGAAGAACTCCGCCAGCATCAGCGCCAGCAGCGCCAGGCTGAGGAGGGCTACGAGAAGATGCATCGGCGGGAGCGTTGCAGAATCGAACGCTCCCGCCGATGCGAGATCAGCGAATCAGGCCTAGCTGACCTTGACGCGGAAGGCCTGTCCCGTCAGCTCGCCGACGTAGACATAGCCACCGCTGACGCCGAGGCCCACGACCGGGGCGACGAAGCCGGTGAGCAGCGTCCGGGGCTTGCCACCCTTGAGCGGGATGAACTGCACGAGGCCCGACTTGCCCTGGTTCCCCAGGAACTCGGACATGTACAGCGTCTTGCCGGCGACGCCCAGCCCCATCACGTCGGTGTGGGGCGGGAACGTCTGGAACGGCTTGCTCATGCCCTTGCAGGCCTTGGTCTTCGCGTTGTTGAAGTAGCACTTCGGGAACCCGTAGTTATCGCCCTGCTTGATGCGAAGGACTGCGTCCAGCGGGTTCTTGGCTCCCTTGTCCTGGCCGAGGTCAGAAACGTAGAGGTGGCCCTTGGCGAAAACCGACTGCCACGGCTGGCGGATGCCCCGGGCCACGACCTTCAGGCCCTTGCCGTTGGGCTTGATCGACAGGTAGTCGTACTGGTACGGCGCCTTGGCGGGGCCATGGTCGCCCGAGGCGAGGAACGCGCCGCCCCAGATCCGGCCCTTGGCGAAGGCGAGGCCGGCGAAGCCCATGAAGCCCTTCGGGCCCCTGTAGATGGTCTTCTGCGTCGCGAACTTCGTCCCGTTCCAGCCGCTCCACGCCTCCAGCACCGCCGGACCCTTGGGACCGAGGATGGCGCTCACGTACAGAGTGCCCTTGTGCCAGACGAGGCCCGGCGAGAAGCCCGGGGATCCGGCTAGGCGGGTGGCTTTGCCATCCTTGAGCAGGAACACGCCGCCGGGAGCGGTCGTCTTGCCCGTCGTCGGGTCCTGAGCGCCGCCGTCCGACTCGAACACGTTGCCGCCGCCGAACGCGAACGCAGTCGGGGTGCCGAGGCCGGAGGCCACCATCTGCACCGTCTGACCGTTGGTCGAGGTCGGCGGGGGTGGCGGGCCGGAGGCCGCGCTGGCCACCGCGCCCATTGTGCCGAGAGCCGCCCCCGTGGCCGCGGCGAGTTTGATTCCACGCAAGATCAAGTCCTACCTCCTAGAAAAATTCAGCGGGCTATCCTCGCCTGCCCCATGACGCCGATTGATGATTTGAACTCCCTGGTCGCCCGCGCATTGGCCGAGGATGTGGGCGACCGTGACGCGACAACGTTAACAACCGTTGGCGAGGAAAAGCGCGCCGAGGCCACAATTTCTCAGAAAGCTGCCGGTGTCGTCTACGGCTTCGATGCCGCCGAGGGGACCTTTCGCCAGCTCGATCCGGCGATCGAGATCGAGCGCCTGGCCCCCGAAGGCGAGTGGCGCGAGGGCGGTCCGGTGCTGCGGATCACAGGCTCGGCCCGGGCGATCCTCACCGGAGAGCGGACGGCGCTCAACTTCCTCCAGCGCCTCTCGGGGGTGGCCACACTGACCGCTCGGGCGGTCAGAGCGGTCGAGGGCACCGGCGCGCGGATCCTCGACACGCGCAAGACGACGCCGGGGCTCCGCTCGCTCGAGAAGGCGGCCGTCGCCGCCGGCGGGGGCACCAACCACCGTGCCGGCCTGTACGACGCCATCCTGATCAAGGAGAACCACGCGGCGCTGGCCGGGGGCGTGGGGGCGGCGGTGCGCAAGGCCCGCGCCGGCGCGCCGGACCTGCCGCTCGAGGTGGAGGCCCGGAACCTCACCGAGGTCGACGACGCGCTCGCCGCGGGAGCCGAGTGGATCTTGCTCGACAACATGAGCACGGCCGAGTTGCGAGAGGCGGCCGAGCACGTCGGAGGGCGCGCCGAGCTTGAGGCGAGTGGGGGCGTGACGCTCGAGACGCTCAGGGAAATCGCGAGCACAGGGGTACAATTCGTGTCAGTCGGAGCGCTCACCCACAGCGCCCCGGCGCTCGATCTCTCCCTCCTCTTGAAGGCCTTGCCATGAACCTTCCGATGCTCGGAGCGAACGACGGTCCGCTCCTCCTCGAGAACATCCCTGCCCTCCAGGACGAGGTGCGTGCGCTGGCCGCGGAGCGCGGCGCCGTGATCCTCGCCCACAACTATCAGCTGCCCGAGATTCAGGACGTCGCCGATTACGTGGGGGACTCGCTGGCGCTCTCCCAGCGGGCTGCCGCCACCGACGCCGAGACGATCGTGTTCTGCGGCGTGCATTTCATGGCCGAGACGGCCTCGGTGCTGTGTCCCGACAAGCGGGTGCTGATCCCTGATCTCGACGCCGGCTGCTCACTCGCCGACTCGATCACCGTCGAGCAGCTTCGTGACTGGAAGGCGGCACACCCCGGCGCCGTGGTGGTCATGTACGTCAACACCACCGCCGAGGTCAAGGCCGAAACCGATTACTGCTGCACCTCGGCCAACGCCGCGCAGGTGGTGGCGCACATCTACCGCGAGCACGGCGAGGACACGGAGATCCTGTTCGGACCGGACATGTTCCTCGGCGCTTACGTCGAGAAGACGCTCGGGCGCTCGATGCACGTGTGGGACGGCGAGTGCCACGTCCACGCTGGGATCCGGCCCGACGACATCACCGCGGTCCGCGCCGCCCACCCGGGCTCCGATTTCCTGATCCATCCCGAGTGTGGGTGCTCGACGAGCGTCATGGAGTACGTGGCGGCCGGCGACGTCGATGCCGACGGGGTGCACATGCTCTCCACCGGCGGGATGCTCGGTTACGCCTGCGGGATAGCTGGCCCACCCGCCCGCAGCGCGATCGTCGCCACCGAGACCGGCATGCTCCACCCGCTACGCCAGGCGGCGCCCAACGTCGAGTTCATCGCCGCCAACGAGGCGGCGAGCTGCCGGTTCATGAAGATGATCACGCTGCCGAAGCTCCGCGACTCGCTGTGCGACCTCGTGCACGAGGTCAGGGTGCCCGACGAGGTTGCGTCCCGGGCGCGCGTGCCGATCGAGCGGATGGTGGCGATCAGCTGACGCCGGCCCCGCCGCGCGCGTCACACGTGCGGCGCCGCGGTCTCGGCCAGCAGGTCGAGGCCTTCGGCGATCGCGCGGCGCACCGCCGGCAGCGTGGTGCGTTTGCGCTCGAACTCGGCGGGGGTGTAGCAGTGGACGTCGGCGGGGGCGCCCATCTCGAGGGCATCCCACAGCGCGCC
>DASXOS010000137.1:0-9129 GCA_036494115.1 Solirubrobacteraceae bacterium
GGGCCCGGCGGTCAGCGGGACACCGTCGGCGACGTCCTGGGCGCAGGCTGAGTCGGCCGACGCCGCCGGGCTGCTCGCGACCTGGCCGCTGCTCGCGACCTGGCCGAGGACATCGCCCGCCCCGGCCGCCGGCGGACGCTCCACCTGCACGGGTCCGGACCAGAGGCCGTTCTCGTACGGGATCTGGAGCCGGCCGGCGAGCTGCCACCACAGGTCGATGTCGCGGGGCAGCCCATCGACCGGTCCGCCGCCGAGACCGAAGTCGCGCTTGTAGGCGATCACGGAATGACCGCCCCAGGTGATCCGCAGCGGCGCCATGTAGGGCAGGCCGCCCATCGCCGTCGCGGTGTCCCAGGTGAGTCCGCCGAGCTCGGCATACGAGTCCGGATGCGCGAGCAGGTTGTCGCCGCGAGCGCCGGTGATGCTCGAGCTCGGATCTCCCGGGCCGCCGTACTCGCTGGCCCCGACGCGCTGGCCCGTCCCGGGAGAGCCGAGACCGATCGCCGCGGTCGCGCCGCAGTCATCTGACGACGGCGGCGGCGAAATCAAGAGCACGAGCAGCCCGGTGCAGATCCCGATCGCCGCGATCCCGCCGATCACGGCGACGGTCACAAGGCTGCCAGTGCGGGCTCCGCGACGGGACACGGCGCCGACCATAGGCATCCTGAAGCCAACTGAGTCGAATTGACGCCAAATTGTTACTCAACCCTGTCGCGAAATTCGGGTCCGACACCGCTAACGTAGGGACGGAATGGCTCGGATCCTCGACGTAGAGCAAGCGCTGCTCCTACTGGAGCTCGAGCCGCCGTTCGATCAGCGCGCCGTGCAGCTGAGCCGTCGACGCATGGCCAAGCGCTGGCACCCGGATATCGCACCGCCGGGGCGCCAGCACGAGCACCAGCGCCACCTCCAGGCGATCAACGAGGCCGCCGACCAGCTCGAGCAGCTCGCCGAGACCTCGCGCGGTGGGCGCGTGACCCGCAACGCGGTCAAGGTCTCAGCGGCGGCGACACGCAAAGCTCGCGAAGAGGAGGGGCGCCGGGCCTATGAGGCCGAGCAGCGCGAGCGCGCCGCCGCCGAGGACCGGGCCAAGAACGATCCGTTCGGCGCCCGGGTCCCGGACCACTCGGTCGTCCACCGCTATGCGCGCTGCCTGTCGTATCCCGAGTGGGGCGTGGGCACCGTGACCGGCATCTACTTCTCTGGCGACGACGAGGACGTCCAGCAGTGGGCGCGCGTTTCGTTCGCGGTCGGGGTGCGAACGATCCCGGCGGGGTCGCTCCAGTTCGTCGACTTCTCGAAGCCCGACGATGCGGCCGACCGGGTACAGCGCTTCATGACTGCCGCCCAGCACGCGCTCGCCGAGGGCGACGCGGCGCTAGCGGCCCAACGGCTCGTCTACGCCCGCGACGCCGACCCGACGAACCCCGTCGTGCTGCGCCTGCTGACCGCCGCGTTCTGGCAGGCCGGAAACCTGCCCGCCGCCGCACGCACCGTCCGTGATTGGGCGCGCGTCGAGCGCGACCGGCCCACGCCCGAGCGGTTCGCCTCGCGGATCTACGAGGACATGGGCGCGATCGACCTTGCCGCCGACGCCGCCACGCGCGCCGCCGACCGGGCCCCGGGCGACGCATCGGCGTGGGAGCGCGTCGGGCGCCTGCGCCTCCGCCAGATGGACCGGGCCGCAGCGATCTCGGCGCTCGAGCACGCGCGCCTGATGGGTCCCACCGTCGAGGGACTGCTCGACCTGGCCCTGGCCTACCACCTCGCCGGCGACGTCGGCGCCGAGGTGTCGAGCGCGGAGGCGGCGACACGCCTCGACGAGACCTCGCAGGCGGCGTGGTCGACGTTCGCCCACGCGCTGGCACGGACCGACCGGGCGCGGGAGTGCCTCACCGCATGTCGGCGCGCGCTCGAGCTCGGTGACGACGCCGACGTGGCCGACCTCCTTCGGCGCGTCGAGGCGGCGCAACCGCGCGAGCTCGGCGAGCGGACCGCGGCCTAAAGCGCGGGCAGCGGACGCAGGTCGGGCTCGACCCAGGTCGCTCGCGCGGGGCGGGCCGAGCAGCCCGCGTCTCGGAAGTCGCTCACGCCATCACCGCCTCGGCACGCTCGATCAGGCGGAACTTCTGGACCTTGCCGGTGGCGGTGGTGGGAAGTTCGCCCGCCTCCAGGTACATCACGTGAACGGGGACCTTGAAGCGGGCCAGGCGGGGGCGACACCAGTCGATCAGTTCCTCGGGCTCGGGCGGCGCAGGCATCCCCGGATCGGCCACGACCCAGGCGCAGCCGACCTCCCCCATGCGCTCGTCGCGCACGCCGACGACGTACGCCTGCGCAACCGCGGGATGCGAGCTCAGGCATTCCTCGACCTCCTTGGGCGCGACGAGCTCTCCGCCGCACTTGTAGAGCTCCTTGCTGCGCCCGGTCAGCAGCACGTTGCCGTCCGCATCGATCCGACCGAGATCACCGGAGCGCAGCCAACCCTCCGCGTCGAGCACCTCCGCAGTCTCGGCCGGCTTGTTGTAGTAGCCATGACCGACGATCAGGCCGCGGGCGGCGAGCTCGCCCTCCTCGCCGGCGGGAAGGTCCTCGCCGGTCAACGGGTCCACCGTCTTGTAGGACACCAGCGGGTCACCGGCTCCGGCGCCGCGCTTCGGCGTTCCCACCGTGGTCGCGACGAGCTCGAGCGGACCGTCCGGCTGGGTGAACGTGGTCGCGGCAGCGGTCTCGGTCATCCCGTACGCGGTGAGGATCTCGCGCACGCCGAGCTCGTCCCGCAGTGCCTGCCACAGCCTGACCGGGGCCGGGGCGGCCGCGGACATGACGGTCTGCAGCGAGCTGACGTCGTAGCTCCCGGCGCGCGCGGCCTCGAGCACCGCGATCGTCATCGTCGGCACGAACAGCGCCTCGTCGACCGCGAACTCCTCGACCGCGCGGAGCGTTGCCACCGGGTCGAACACCGTCTGCGGGACGATCGCGCCGCCCGCGAACAGCGCGGCGAGCATGCCCTCGACGTACGAGAACACGTGGTAGAGGGGCAGCGCGAACAGGATCCGCCGGCCGTCCTGGAAGGCGCGCGTCCACGCGGAACCGTAGGCGCTGCGTAGGAGCATGTCGTGAGTGAGCATCACCCCCTTGGGGCGTCCGCTTGTGCCCGAGGTGTAGATGATGTCGGCGTTGCAGCGGGGGTCGCCCGCAGCGACCCTGCGATCGACCTCGGCCAACGCCGACGCGTCGGAGACCTCCAGCTGGGCGAGCCGCTCTGCCCCGTCCGTGCTGAACACGACGACCTCGCGCAACCGCGGAAGGCGATCGTGAACCGCGTCGAGCGCGGCCAGGTAGTCGAGATCGCGGAAGCGGTCCATCGTCACCAGCACGCTCGCGTTGGACTGCTCGAGCACGTACGCCAGCTCGTCGCGCTTGAGCAGGAAGTTGATCGGCACGGCCACGGCGCCCGCCCGGGCGATAGCGAACTTCAGCGCCACGAACTCGGGGTAGTTGGCCATCACGATCGCGACGTGGTCGCCGGCCTCTGCCCCGCGCGAGACCAGCCCCGCCGCGAGCCGTCGCGACCACGCGACGACGTCCGAGTAGGTCCACTCGCGCTCGGCGGTCAGGATGAGCGGCCGACCGGGATGACGCTCCGCGGCGTCGTCGAGCGCCTGGGCCAGCGTCCGCTCTCGCCACACCGGATGACGGGCCTCGAGCGCTCTGCGCCGTGACTGCACGTCGCTCACCGGCGTGACTTTATAGGGTGCCCGCTGCTTGTCTGTCGAGGTGAAACCGATCAGCGGCTTGGGCGAGCTGCGGCAGTTCGTGGCGCTGCCGTTCCGGCTGCACGCGGGCACCCCATGGGTGCCGCCGCTCAAGCTCGAGCGCTACCTGTTCCTGAGCCGCAAGGCGAACGCGTACTTCAAGCACGGCGAGGCCGAGTACTTCCTGGCGCGGCGCCACGGCCGCATCGTGGGGCGGATCACGGCCCAGGTCGACCACGCGTTCAACGCGTTCCACGACAACCGCTGGGGGATGTTCGGGTTCCTCGAGTTCGAGGACGATCCCGAGGTGCTGGAAGCGATGCTCGCGACCGCAGCGCGATGGCTGGAAGAACGCGGTTGTGAGCGCATGGTCGGACCGATGGACTTCCAGATGAACGACGAGAGCGGGGTTTTGATTGAGGGGTTCGAGCTCGCGCCGATGGTCAAGCAGCCCTGGCATCCCCCCTATTACCAACGCCTGTGCGAGGCAGCCGGCCTGAGCAAGGCGATGGACCTGCTGATGTGGGAGCGGTACACGTTCGACCGCGAGCAGGTCGATCCGCGGATCAAGCGCATCGCCGCGCGCGCCCACGACAAGTACGGGGTCCGGATCCGGCCGATGTCGCGGCTGCACCTGCGCCGCGAGCTCGACGACTTCGCCGAGGTCTACAACTCCGCCTGGTCGCGCAACTGGGGGTTCGTCCCGTACTCCGAGGACGATCTCGACGCCTACGCGCTCGACCTGCACCTCGTCTACGACAAGAACTGGTTCATGGTGGCGGAGGTCGACGGTGAGACGGCGGCGATCGCGATCACCGTGCCCGACATCAACGAGGTGCTCGTGAAGATGCGCGGCCGGTTGCTGCCGCTCGGCTGGTGGTACTTCCTGCGCCGGTCACGGATCATCACCCGGGTGCGGGTCGGCTTCCTCGGCGTGAAGCCCGAGTACCAGCACACCGGCGCCGGGGCGGCGTTGTACATGGCGCAGTACCGGTCCGGCGAGGTGACGCGGCAGAAGGGCGGCGAGATGGGCTGGATCCTCGAGAACAACCACTCGATGAACCGCGCGATGGAGGCGCTGGGCGGGCGCGTGGTGAAGCGCTTCCGGGTATACGAGCAACTGCTCACGTGACCACGTTTCACCCCTCGCGGGTGATGCCGAGCGAAGCCTGGCCTGGCAGGCTTACCGCAGGATGGCCACGACGTCGAGATCGGCGCGGAATCCGAAGGCTCGGGTGACGCCGTACCTGACGGTCGCGGAACGCGTCGCCAAGGGCAAGGCTGCTCGCCGCGAGGTCCCGCGGTCGACGCATGGCGTATATCAACCGCCGTCCGACCGGCCGAGCCCGGTCGATCTGCTCGAGCGCCAGGCTCGCGCCCGTCTTCCCCATCTGGTTCCGATCCGTTACGGGCGGATGCTGGTCTCGCCATTCACCTTTTACCGAGGCGCCGCCCTCATCATGGCCAGCGATCTGTCGGCCACGCCGCGCTCCGGCCTGACCGTTCAGTGCTGCGGCGACGCCCATCTGTCGAATTTCGGGGCATTCGCGTCACCGGAGCGGCGACTGGTGTTCGACATCAACGACTTCGACGAGACGCACCCGGGGCCGTGGGAGTGGGATCTGAAGCGCCTGAGCACGAGCGTGCTGATTGCGGCGCGCGACAATGGGTTCCGTCGCAAGGACCAGGATGAGATCGTGCTCCAAACCGTGCGCGAGTACCGCGCCGCGCTGGCCACGTTCGCCGGAATGGGGAATCTCGACGTGTGGTACGCGAGCGTCGACCTGGACCGCTTCGTCGCCGAGCACGAGCAGGAGGCGCAGCGACGTGTGGTGAAGCGGACCAAGGCGATCCTCGCCAAGGCGCGAACGCGGGACAGCATGTCGGCGTTCTCGAAACTGGCCCGCCAGGTTGACGGCCGCGTCGAGATCGTGAGCGATCCGCCGCTGATCCTGCCGATGGAGGATTACACGGCCATCCCACGCGCCGAGGGCATCGATCTGTTGAGCAACCTGTTGCGCCAGTATCGCGCGTCACTCGAGCCCGACCGGCGGAGCCTGCTCGAGCAATATGAGATCGAGGACTTCGCTCTGAAAGTGGTCGGCGTGGGGAGCGTGGGCACCCGCGCGTTCATCGCGCTGCTGATGGGGCGCGACGGCCGGGATCCGCTCTTCCTTCAGGCCAAGGAGGCGGAGGCGTCAGTGTTCGAGGAGTTCGTCGGCCGCAGCCGGTTCCGCAACCACGGTCAGCGCGTGGTCACCGGGCAGCGGCTGATGCAGGCCAGCAGCGACATCTTCTTGGGATGGGTCACGAACAAGGAGGGGATCGACGGGCGCCCGCACGACTACTACCTGCGTCAGCTCAGGGACTGGAAGGGCTCCGTGCCGATCGAGGAGATGCTGACTCAAGGCATGACGGCGTATGGGCGTCTCTGCGGTTGGACGCTGGCGCGCGCACACGCACGGACCGGCGACCGGGTGGCGATCTCCGCGTATCTCGGCAAGAGCGACGTGTTCGACCGAGCGATTCTCGAGTTCTCGAAGGTCTACGCCGAGCAGAACGAGCAGGATTACGCCGAGCTGCGGGCGGCAGTGGAGTCCGGCCGGATCGTGGCCGAGACAGGCGTTTGAACAACTTCACGCCCGCGTACCGCGGCGGCGCGGGCTCGCCGCTTGTCCTCATCCATGGCTTCACCGACACCTGGCGCACCTGGGATCTCGTGCTGCCCCTGCTCGAGCGCTCCCACGACGTGCTGGCACCGACGCTGCCCGGCCACGCCGGCGGGCCGCCGCTGAACGGCCAGCTGAGTCACGACCTGCTCGTCGATGCGGTCGAGCGGGCCATGGACGAGGCCGGCTTCGGCACCGCGAAGATCGTCGGAAACTCGCTCGGCGGCTTCGTCGCGCTCCAGCTCGCGGCCCGGGGGCGCGCCGACTCGGTGGTGGCGCTGGCACCGGCCGGTGGCTGGGCCGAGGGGGACGCGGCGTTCGTCAGCACGCTCGAGTTCTTCCGCACGATGCAGGACCTGCTGAAGAACGCCGCCCTTCATGCGGACGCGATCGCGGCCACACCCGAGGGGCGGCGCCAGTCGACGCTCTACATCACGACCAACTTCGAGCACATCCCGCCGGAGCTGATCGCCCATCAGATCCGCGGCGCGGCGAACTGCACGGGCGCGCTACCGATGATCGACTACGCGCTTCAGAGCGGCTACGAGCTCGAAACCGCGCGGATCGAGTGCCCCGTGCGGATCGTGTGGGGCACCGCGGACAAGCTGCTCGCGTGGCCGGCGGCGGCCACCCGCTACCGCGATCGACTGGGCCACGCCGACTGGGTCGAGCTCGACGGGATCGGTCACTGTCCGCAGCTCGATGTCCCGCTCCAGACGGCTGAGCTGATCCTGGGCTTCGACTGACCTCGCCCTCGTCAGTGCAGCAGGATCTTGAGCGCGATCACGAGTACCCCCAGCAGCGCCCCGAAGCCGATCTGCCCGGCGAGCTGCCAGCCGCGGAGCCTGGTGGCAACGCCGGCGGAGATCTCGACGATGACGATCGCAGCGGCGCAGCTGTAGACGGCCCACGTCAGCCCGGTGGTCAACGTTGCGCCGACGATCCACATGACGATCAGCACCGCAAGCGGCAGCGCACCGCCGATCAGGATCGGCAACTCGCTGAACGCTGACCTCCGGAGCTCGCGGAACGTGAGCAGCACCCGGTGCGCGAGCCGCTCGCCGGCGATATCGGAGTACGTGTGGGCGAGCCAGTACACGATCAGCGCGAGGACGACCGAACTGACCGTCTCCGGATAGCTCTCCTGATGTGCGCTCTCAGCGGCGAGCAGCGCGCCGCAGACGATCGTGCCGTAGACGGCGCGGGCGGGATTCTGCGCGATCACGACAGTGCCCGCGTTCGCTCAGGCCACGGCTGATCGGTCCTCGACCTCGTCGAGGACCCCGAGCAGCTCTCCGACGCGACACACCAGCAGCCGCTCCTCGTCGACCTCGATCCAGGCCCCGGCCGAAGCCGGGACCACCACGTGGTCGCCGGGCTTGACCGGCATCTGCACACCGACGTGGTCCCACCAGTCGAGCCCTGGGCCCACGGCGAGCACGATCCCGTGCTGGGGCGGCGGCTCGTCGGAGCCGGCCGGCACGACCAGACCGGACCGGCGCACCCGATCGGGATCGAGCTCTTTGATCACGATGCGGTCGAACAGGGGGCGGAGCTGATTGCGCACCGCCAAGATCATAGGTTTGCGGGCCTCGGAACGCGGGGCCGCGGTTCGTCCGGGCGCCGACGTAGCTTCTCAGTCCCGATGCGCCTCGTCGTCGCCCGCTGCTCGATCTCCTACTCCGGTCGCCTGACGACCTTTCTGCCGAAGGCGGTGCGGCTGCTGATGACCAAGGCCGACGGGACATTCATGGTGTGGGCCGACGGTGGCGGTCCGAGCGTCAAGCCGCTGAACTGGATGACACCGCCCACCGTGATCGAGGAGACCGAGGACGGGATGGTGGTGCGAAAGCGTGCCGGCAAGACCGAGGATCGGCTCGAGATCACCATCAGCGAGGTCCTCTCGGACGTGACCCACGAGATGCCCGAGGACGAGGCGGCGCTGGCCAAGGACGGCGTCGAGGCGCACCTCCAGGAGCTGCTGGCCGAGCAGCCGCACTGGTGCGGCGACGGATTCCGGTTGGTGCGGCGCGAGTGGCCCACGGACATCGGCCCCGTCGATCTCATGTGTCGCGACGGGGACGAATGCTGGATCGCGGTCGAGATCAAGCGCGTGGCTGGGATCGAGGCGGTCGAACAGCTGGCGCGCTATCTCGAACGGATCCAGCTCGACCCGGCGATGGCGAGGTGCCGGGGCGTGCTCGCGGCGCAGACGATCAAGCCCCAGGCACGGGTGCTGGCGAACGCGCGCGGGATCGCGTGCGTGGAGGTCGACCTCGCGGTGCTTCGGGGCGAGCGCGAGCCCGACCTGAAATTGTTCGCTGCATGAACGATGAGCCAGCCGTCCTCACCGAGCGCCGCGAGCGCGTCCTGCAGATCACGATCAACCGGCCCGACCAGCGCAACGCCGTCAATGCGGCGGTGGCGAACGGGATCGCCGCGGCGCTCGACACGCTCGACGCCGACCCGGAGCTGTCGCTGGGTGTGCTCACCGGCGCCGGCAAGGGATTCTGCGCCGGCATGGACCTGAAGGCGTTCGTCACCGGCGAACGGCCGTGGGCCGGCGACCGCGGCTTCGCCGGGATCGCCCAGCGCAGCGCGGCCAAGCCGCTGATCGCGGCGATCGAGGGATTCGCGGTGGCGGGCGGTCTCGAGGTGGCGCTGGCCTGCGACATGATCGTGGCCGCCCGGGGCGCGAAACT
>DASXOS010000138.1:0-19365 GCA_036494115.1 Solirubrobacteraceae bacterium
GCTTCCGTCTGGGTCCCCGCCGCCGCAGCTGCGGAGTCTGCGCCCGCCGCCCCGGAAGAATCGAGCGCGCCACAGGAGCCCGTGCCGGCAGACGGCCCAGCCGCAGCGGAGGAGACCCCGGCGCCTGCGTCGGCGTCGGCCCCGGCGTCCCCCGCCACGCCGGCAAAGCCCACGGCCACCCCCGCCGCACCCAAGCCCGCCGCGCCCACGCCGACCGTCGCGAAGCGGCGCCCGCGCGAGCCCACGTGGCTGCGCGAACACGGCTCCCAGGCCGCGATGGTGGCCGCCGGCATCGGCGGCGTGGTGCGGCTGTTGCTGCGCGGCCGGCGCCGCTGATCCGGACGGCAGCCTCGCTCTCGGCCGGCACGCGCGACACTGCCCGGTCGTGTCAGCAACCCAGATCGTCCTCATCGCAGTGGCGGTCGTGATCTTCGCGGCGGGATGGATGGCCCGTGGGCGCCGTGAGGCGCATGAGCGTGCTGCGGCACGCGGTGACATGTGGCTGGCGGAGCTCGACCGCGCGATCGGCGCCGCGCTGACCTCCTTCCAGGCGGTGCTCGCGCTGTGGCAGAGCAACACCGGTGGGAGCACGGATCTCGGCGCGCGCGTCATGCAGACCTTTCAAGAGCAGCGGGTTGCGGTCGCTCAGGTGTCGAACCGCTCGCACATCCCGCCGCTCGCCGAAGAGGCACTGGGCAAGGTCGACGCCGCCCTCGACCGGCTGGCCGGCGAGCTCATCCCGTTCAGCCAGGGTGATGCGCTCGACCACGACCGCGAACGGCTCCTCTTCCGCGCCGAGCGCGAGTTGACGGCGGCGCGATCGGAGCTCTTGCTGGCGGCGGCGCGGGCGTCCGGCGCTCACGCGCGCGGGTAGTGAAACGCCTGAGTCTGGGTGACCTTGGCGGCGATCCTGCCGCTGTTGTCGCGGAGCTCGGATTCGAGCACGATCATCGTGCGGCCCTTGTGCAGCGGGGTGGTGGTCGAGGTCACTGCGCCCTCGCGCACGGCGCGCAGGAAGTTCGTCTTGGACTCGATTGTCGCCGTGGCCTGCGCACCCTCGGGGAGGTTCAGAAAAGCGCACACTCCTCCGCAGTTGTCGGCGAGCGCCATGAGCGCACCGCCGTGCATGAGGCCGCCCGCCGTGCAGCGCTCGGGCGACCACTCGAGCCGGCCGCGCACGAGCTCCGGTCCGGCCTCGAGCAGCTCGATCCCGAGCAGCTTCTGGAACGGGATCAGGTCGTTCAGCTGTTGCAGGTCGGGGTCGGCCACGCGAGCCCGATCATGGCACGGAGTCTCCCGCCGGCCAATCGGGGTGCAGCGGCTCGTCGGGATCGAACGAGGGTCGCTGGTCGCCGCGGGCGCCGATCCAGAACATCGTGTTGCGCTCGTGGTACCAGCGGTGGGTGATCCCGAGCAGGCGCATCCCGATCCGCCGGCAGACGGCGATCGACGGTCGGTTGTCGAGGTCCGTGACGGCCCATACCTCGTCCACGCCCTGGGCGAGGCCGCGGGCCAGCACCGCCCGCGCCGACTCCGAGGCGAAGCCGCGACCCCAGCTGTCGGGGTGGAAGTGCCACCCGATCTCGATCTCTCCGTCGCCGTCGGGCAACGGCTTGAACAGCACCGTCCCGGCCGGGACGCCCGACGTTCGCTCGACCACCGCCCACGCGCCGAACCTCGAATCATGATCCAGCACGGCCGCCCATCGCTCGATGCGCTCGATCGCCTCTTTGCGATCCTGCATTGGACGGGGCGGCTTGCTGAGCCACCGGGCCACTTCCATCCGCCGCATGAAGTCATACAAGCGGTCCGCCTCGTCGTGGCGCCAGGGTCGGATCACGAGCCGGTCGGTCTCTAGCACCGCTGCGGGGCGTGGGTCGTGCGAGGGCGTCACCAAGCCAGAGTACTTCTGGGTTACATCCCGCCGAGCGTCCAAGTTGACACCGCGTTCCGGTCGCCGCGCAGACGCCGCCACGGCAGGAACCGGGAACCCGGCCGCGGCGCTGAGCGACTGTCACAGACCGCCCCGCTGCGTCGTCTGGTGCTTCCACACGGATTAACCGAAGGGAGAACCAGCGATGAAGATCTTCGTGGCCGGCGCCACCGGCGCAATCGGAAAACAGCTCGTCCCGCAGCTGGTGCAGCGCGGGCATCAGGTCGTGGGCATGACCCGGACCCCGGCCAAGCGCGAGGAGATCCGCGCCCTCGGGGCGACTCCCGCGGTCGCCGATGCGCTGGTGGCCGACGAGGTGGCGGGCGCCGTTGCCCAGGCTCAGCCGGAGGCCATCGTCCACGAGCTGACCGCCCTCGGAGACACACTCGACGTCCGGCATTTCGACCGCGAGTTCGAGCTCACAAACCGACTGCGGACGGAGGGCACCGATCACCTGCTCTCGGCCGGACGCGCGATCGGCGTGCGCCGGTTCGTGGCCCAGAGCTACGCCGGCTGGCCCACCGCCCGGACCGGGCCGATGGTCAAGAGCGAGGAGGATCCGCTCGACCCGCACCCCGTCAACGGAATGCAGCGGTCGCACGAGGCGATCGCATATCTCGAGCGAGTCGTCATCGGCGCCGACTGGACCGAGGGCATCGTCCTGCGGTACGGCGGGCTCTACGGTCCCGGAACCGGCCTGAGGAAGGGCGGGGCGATGGTGGAGATGGTCGCCCAGCGCAAGTTCCCGATCGTCGGCGGCGGCGCGGGCGTATGGTCGTTCGTCCATGTCGCCGATGCCGCCGAGGCCACTGTCGCTGCGGTTGAACAGGGCCGGCCCGGGATCTACAACGTGACCGATGACCGTCCCGCGCCGGTCTCGGAATGGCTGCCCGAGCTCGCGGCCGCCGCGGGGGCAAAGCCGCCGCGCAAGGTGCCGACATGGCTCGGGCGCTTGCTGGCCGGTGACTGCGGGGTGGCGATGATGACCGAGATCCGCGGCGCCTCCAATGCCAAGGCCAAGCGCGAGCTGAGCTGGCTGCCCCGGCACCCCAGCTGGCGCGAGGGCTTCGCCGCTGAGCTGGCATGAGCTCCGGGCGCGAAGCGCTCCTCGATGAGCTCCGCCCGGTGGCGTTCTCGATCGCCTACCGGATGCTCGGGAGCGTTGCCGAGGCCGAGGATGTGGTCCAGGAAGGCCTGCTGCGGTTGAACCTCGCGCTCGACGACGGGGAGGTCAGCTCGCCGCGGGCATTCCTGGCCACGATCGTGACCCGGCTGTCGATCGACGCCCTGCGGTCGGCCAGGGCGCGCCGCGAGCACTATGTTGGCGAGTGGCTCCCCGAGCCGATCGTCACCGATCCGCGGAGCGATCCTCTGCGTGAGGCCGAGACCGCAGACTCCCTGTCGCTGGCGATGCTCGTGCTGCTGGAGAGCCTTTCGCCGGAACAGCGCGCGGTGCTCCTGCTGCGTGACGCGTTCGATTACCCATACGCGGAGATCGCTCCGATCGTCGGCAAGAGCGAGGACAACGTGCGCCAGCTCGCCTCGCGCGCGCGGCGCCACGTGGACGAGCGCCGGCCGCGGTTCGAGAGCTCAGCCGAGCGGCGCGACGAACTCGCCCGTCGCTTCTTCGCTGCGGCTCGCGACGGTGACCTCGGGTCGCTCGAGTCGCTGCTCGCGGAGGACGTCGTGCTCCACGGCGACGGGGGCGGCAAGGTCCCGGCGCTCGCTCGCTCACTCCACGGCCGCAACCGTGTGGCCCGGACGCTCATGGCGTGGATGCGTGCCGGTCGCCGGATCGCCGGCGCGAGGATCGACCCCGGCGTCGTCAACGGGCAGCCGGGCGCAGTCCTGCGCGATGGTCGCGGCGGGGTGATCGGCGTCTGGGGATTCGACGTGGTCGATGGCCACATTCAGGCGATCCGGTCGATCGTGAACCCGGACAAGCTCGCCCATATCGGGCCGCCCGGCGAGTACCCGGGGCTGTAGCCACTCGACCGCACTCAGCGGCGGATCGCCGGTCCGCGACACACTTACGAAGTGAACGACGGCGCAATGCTCCTGATCGTCGGCGCTCTGCTCGCCGGCGGCCTGGCGGTGTCCACGTTGGCCGGGCGAGTCCGGGTGCCAGGCCTGGTGCTGGTCCTGGGGCTGGGGATGGCGATCGGCACCGATGGGCTGGGGTGGCTCTCGTTCAGCGACTACCAGCTGGCGCGCACGGTCGGAGTCGTGGCGTTGTCGCTGATCCTGTTCGAGGGCGGCGTCGCCGCTGGCTGGGACGAAATCCGGCCCGTGCTGGGCAGCGCGGTCAGCCTCGCGGTGATCGGGACCGCGGCGACCGCGATGCTCGGCGGCCTCGCAGCCGCGTGGCTGTTCGGGCTGCCGCTGGCCCAGGGACTGCTCCTCGGCTCGATCCTCGCGTCCACCGACGGCGCCGCGGTGTTCGCGGTGCTGCGCGGCTCCCAGCTTCGGCGGCGGCTGGCCCGCACGCTCGAGGGCGAGGCTGGGATGAACGATCCGGTGGCGGTCGTGCTGGTGCTCGGGTTCATCTCGTTCGCCACCGACTCCCGGTACGACCTGCTCGATTTCCTGTGGCTGTTCGTGCGCCAGCTGGGGATCGGGCTCGCGGTCGGTGGTGTCGTCGCCGCGGCCGCCGTGTGGGCGCTGCGCAACGTGCGACTGCCCTCGGCGGGTCTCTATCCGGTGGCCTCCCTGGCCGCCGCCTCCATCGCGTACGGGGGCGCCGCGGTGCTGAACGGATCCGGCTTCCTCGCCGTGTACCTGACCGGGCTCGCGATCGGAAGCGTGCCCTCCCCCGCGCAGCGGACGATCGCCACCTTCCACGACGGGCTGGCCTGGGTCGCGCAACTCACCCTGTTCTTGGTCCTGGGGCTGCTGGTGTTTCCCGACCAGCTCGGATCGGTTGCCGTCAAGGGCTCGGTGCTGGCGCTGATCGTGGCCGTCGTGGCCCGGCCCGTGGCCACCGTGCTGGCCACGCTGTTCGCGCGGTTCTCGATTGCCGAGCAGGCGACGCTCGGATGGGCCGGGTTGCGCGGGGCGGTCCCGGTGGTACTGGCCACGTTCCCGGTGATCCGCGGCGTCGCGCACAGCCACGAGTTCTTCAACATCGTGTTCTTCGCGGTGCTCGTCTCGACGGTGGTCCAGGGCTCGACGTTCGAACCGCTCGCCCGCAAGCTGCACGTCACCACGAGCGAGGCAGCGTTGCCAGCGCCGCTGATCGAGTCGAGCGCGATCCGCCGACTGGGGGCGGAGGTCGTGGAGTTCGTCGTCGGACGCGACCACGCCGCCGCCGGTCTCCGCGTCCGCGAGCTCGGTCTGCCACGCGATGCGCTGCTCAACATCGTGATTCGCGACGGCCAGGCGCTCCCCCCGCGCGGATCGACCCGGATCGAGGTCGGCGATCGGCTCCACATCCTCGTGCGGCAGGAGGTCGCCGGCGAGTTTCAGAGCCTGCTCGGCCGCTGGAGGGACGGACCACTGGGGCCACCCAAGCGAGCGCGCCCCTCGCCGCGCGCGAGCTCGCCGATCTTCAGCAGCGGCCCGTGGCGGGAGGTCGATGGTGATTTGGGACGGCCGGCACGGATCCGCGAGGTCGACGTGATCGAGCAGCTACGCACGCGGCGCGACGTGCCCGGCGCGCTGGTCGCGCTCGCGGACGGACGGTTCGCCTACACGGGGCATGTGACCGCGATTGGCTCGGCATCGCAACTCCAGGACGCCGCCCGTCGGCGGCTTCATCTCGCCGACGACGACAGCGAACGGGCGTGGTGGCGCGAGGTGATCGGCGCGCTGGCCGAGCCGTAGCCGGTCACTCGTCGCGGGGCAGGATGCGATCGATCCCGACCGCCCCGCCTGAGCGATCGTCTGCGAACACCACCAGTGCCTGCGGCGGGCCGCCGAACCAGGCGCTCGTCTCCCCCTCGCCGACATATTCGGCGGCGCGCTCTGAGCCGTCGTCCAGGATCACCCAGATCGGCTGGCCCTGGTGGTACTGACCGTCCCCGATGTTGGACATACCGCTGCCTAGCCTACCGCTGCGGGGGGCGTGGTCTCGGTGGGCACTGCGTTCTGTGTGCGGCGTGAAAGACTTGGGGCCAGTCCGCTGCCGCCCCCGTCACGGAGGTCCACCAATGAGAGCCGTTACCTGCAGGCACGCCGAGCTCGAGGTGGTCGACCGCCCTGAGCCGGACCCGGCGAAGGGTCAGGTACGGATCGAGGTGCTGCGGTGCGGGATCTGCGGGTCGGACCTGCACGCCCGCCACGGGGTCGACCAGTGGGCCGAGATGGCGACCCGGGTCGGCTATGACCGGTTCGCGCGCTCAGACCAGCCGGTGGTGTTCGGCCACGAGTTCTGCGGGTCGATCGCCGAGTACGGGACAGGGTGCCGCCAGACGGCGCCGACCGGAACGCCGGTCGTTGCCCTGCCACTGTTGCGCGGTCGCCAGGGGGTCGACATGACCGGCCTCTCGCTGGAGGCGCCCGGCGGCTACGCCGAGCAGATGCTCGTCGAGGAGTCGCTGATGCTGCCCGTGCCGAACGGCCTGTCCACCGACGTGGCCGCGCTGACCGAGCCGATGGCCGTCGGCTACCACGCGGTCAGGCGGGGCGATGTTGGCAAGCGGACGGTGGCGATCGTGATCGGCTGCGGGCCTGTCGGGCTCGCGGTGATCCTGCATCTCAAGGCGCAGGGTGTGCGGACGGTCGTGGCGAGCGATTACTCGGAGGGCCGTCGGCGGCTGGCCCAGGCCTGCGGCGCGGACGTGGTGATCGATCCGGCGCTCGAGTCGCCGTACACCGCGGTCGAGAAGAAGGGACAGATCACCAACACCCCGTCCGGCCTCGAGCTGGCCGTCGGCACGATGGAGAAGCTCGTCAAGCTCCCGATCGGGTGGTGGCACCTGTGGCGCATCGGCGAGAGGCTCGGCGCGATGCCGAAGTTCCCGGTGATCTTCGAGTGCGTTGGCGTGCCCGGCGTGATCGACAGCATCATCGACGGTGCACCCCTGTTCTCGCGCGTGGTGGTGGCCGGCGTGTGCGTCGGCGCCGACCAGATCACCCCCGCGATGGCGATCAACAAGGAGATCGACCTGCGTTTCGTGTTCGGCTACACGCCGCTCGAGTTCCGGGACACGCTCCACATGCTCGCCGAGGGCAAGGTCGACCCGCGGCCGCTGATGACCGGCGAGGTCGGGCTCGACGGTGTCGAGGCGGCGTTCGACGCGCTCGGCAATCCCGAGGCGCACGCCAAGATCCTGGTCAACCCGAAGAGCGCCGCGGTGGCGCCCTAGTGGGGTCGGGATTCGCCGTCGTCCTGCCGGATGACCTCGAGTGGACGACGCGGCCGCATGAGGCAGGTGAGCCGGCCCGGCACGTCGCCGAGCTACAGGATGTCATCGGCTTTAAGGGCACGCGAGCGAACGTGTGGCGCTACGAGCCGGGCGCGCGCGGCCGCCGCCACGTCCACGCGGAGCAGGATGAGACGTTCGTCGTTCTCGCCGGCCAGCTGACGATGTACCTCGGGGAGCCGCCGGAGAGCCACGTCGTTGGTGCCGGTGGCCTGATCCACGTCCGCGCGGGCACGCCGCTGCAGACGGTCAACGACGACTACGTGGACCTGGTCGTCTACGCGTACGGATCGCCGCCGGACGAAGGCGCCGACGTCCTCCCATCGGCGGTTTCGTAGGCACCTCGCTCTGGGGCCCCGGATGAGGGTCTCATTGGCTGACGCGTTCTTCGGCCGCCGCCCGGCTGGCGGGCGCGATCGGGTTTAACGCCGCTTTGAGGGTGAGGGTGTAGCGCCGCGCGGGCGTGTATTTCCTCGCATTCCGTCGTTGATTCGGGAGGCGTGTAGCGCCTGGCACGCATAGCGTGCAAAACGTCGACACACCTCCCCCGATCCGCGCGTCATGCGAGCTTTTGCACGACCACAGTTCGTCAAAGCCGGTGGAAGCCGGAGCGATTGTCGAACTACATACGTCATGGAGCAACAGCTCGACGCGGCCGGCGCGATCCGACTCGGCTGTCGAGTTATGGTCGTCGATGCCCCTCCACCCCATCCCCAGCACGCCGTTCCGACCCACGCACATCAATTCGGGCGGCGCCCCGAAAGAACGCGCCCGCCACCGAGCCGGCGCGAGTAGGCGCTACGGGCAGCACTCGCCGGCGCGGTACCTCCCGCCGGTTTTCAGCCGGACCTCCGGAGGGAGGTCGTCGTAGCCTCCGGAGGGAGGTCGTCGTAGCCTCCGGACCATGGAGCTCCCGCCCGGCCCGCGCTCGCCGGCCCTGTGGCAGACGATCGCCTGGATGACCCGCCCGGGCGCGTTCCTGGCCCGGGTGCACGCGCGGTACGGGGACCCGGCGACGATTCGGACGTTCTGGACCGAGCAGCCGATGGTCCTGTTCTCGGATCCCGCCTCGGTCCGCGAGGTGTTCCGCCTGGATCCTGGGATCGCGCCCGCGGGTCAGAGCTGGGAGTTCCTGCGCCCGTTCGCGGGCCCGCACTCGATCCTGCTGCTCGACGGGGAGGAGCACGTCCGCGAGCGCCGGTTGCTGCAGGGGCCGTTCCATGGCGAGCGGATGCGGGGGTTCGCGCCGATGGTCGCCGACCTCGCCCGCGTCGAGGTGAGCGCCTGGCGGGGGCGCACGATCAACGCCCTCGAGCGGATGCGGGAGCTGACGCTCGAGGTCATCATCCGCGTCGTCTTCGGCGCACGCGACGAGGAGGCCGCCCGGCTGCGGGCCTCCATCGAGACCGCGCTCTCCAGCGTGCGCTCGCTGCCGCAGATGCTGGCGATGGCGTTGACTCAGAAGGACCTCGGTCCGCGCAGTCCGTGGGGCCGGTTCCGGCTGAACGTCGAGCGCTTCGATCGCGAGTTGTTCGAGCTGCTCGATCGGCGCCGCACCGCGCCCGGCCACGACTCGGTCCTGGCGCTGCTCCTCGAGCAGCGGGATGCCGACGGAAACCCGCCGTCCAACCGGCAGCTCCGTGATCAGCTCGTGGCTCTGCTCGTCGGTGGCCACGACAGCTCCGCCGCATCGCTGGCCTGGGCGTTCGAACGGCTCGCGCGGCACCCGCTTGTCCAGGCCAAGCTCAGGGACGGTGATCCCGCCTACCTCGACGCCACGGTCAAGGAGGTGCTGCGCTCCCGGCCCGCGCTGACCATTGCGCCGCGGCTCCTACTCGAGCCGGCGCGCATCGGCGGTCGGACGATCCCAGCCGGGGTGCAGGTCGCCGCCTGCCTGTGGCTGGCCATGCGCCGGCAGGACCTGTGGCGCGACGCTGGAGCGTTCAGACCCGAGCGCTGGCTCGACGGCGATCAGCCGAACCCAACGACCTGGATCCCGTTCGGCGGTGGGGTTCGTCGTTGCGCCGGCGCCCCGTTCGCCGAAATGGAGATGCGCGAGGTGTTGCGCGCAGCCGTCGCGCTCACGATTCGGCCGGCCCGCCGCGAGGACGAGCGTGCGCGGCGGAGCATGCTGGTGGTCATCCCGGACCGGGGCGGCGAGGTGGTCGTCCAATGACGCGAACCGCGATCGACCGGGACGTGATCGAACGTGCCGCGGACCGGATCGAGCCCCTGCATCTCTACCCGCGGCCGATCGACCGCGGCCGGGTCCGGATCATCACCGCGCCATGGCTGTTCCGCCTGCCCTGGTTTCGCCGGTTCGACGGCTACACGATCTGGAGCACGATCTTGCTCCGCCGTCCGCTCGCCGAGGTCGACGACGACCTGATCGCGCACGAGATGGTGCACGTGTGGCAGGGGCAGCACGAGTGGATCAGGCTGTGGATCTCCTACGTGAAACCGACGACGTTCTGGGGCGAGCACACCGGGTACTGGGAGAACCGCTACGAGCGCGAGGCGCGCGCCGCGACCGCACAGACCACGAGCAACAGCCGCTGACCAGCTACGGAGCGGTACGCTGGGGCGAGCGATGGCCAGTGTCGCCAATGGCGCTCGACTTCAGACCGTGTCGGTGCAGGACACGGGCGCGAGCGCGCGGGTGACGCTCAACCGACCTGACCGCCGAAACGCGCTCTCGCTGGACCTGATGCAGGAGTTGCGGGGCGTCCTCGGGCAGCTCGGCGCCCGCTCCGAGATCCGCGCGATCGTGATCGAGGGTGCGGGAGTGGCGTTCTCCGCCGGGCACGACCTGAGCGAGATGGTGGGACGCGATCTGCCCTTTTACCAGCGGCTGTTCGACGAGTGCAGCGAGCTGATGGAGACGATCCACCGCGTGCCCCAGCCGGTGATCGCCAAGGTGCATGGGATGGCCACGGCGGCCGGATGCCAGCTCGTCGCGGCGTGTGACCTCGCGATCGCCTCGGCGCTCGCCCGCTTCGGCACGCCCGGGGTCAGGATCGGCCTGTTCTGCTCGACGCCGATGGTGCCCCTGTCGCGGGCGATCGGCCGCAAGCGTGCCCTCGAGATGCTGCTCACCGGCGAACCGATCTCGGCCGCGACGGCGCTCGAGTGGGGACTGGTGAACCGGGTCGTCGCCGCGGACGAGCTCGACGCCAGCGTCGACGAGCTCGTGGCCGCGCTGTCGCGCTCGAGCCCGTTGACGGTCGCGATCGGCAAGCGCGCGTTCTACGAGCAGGTGGAGCTCGACGAGCACCGCGCATACGACCTGACCAAGTCCGTGATGGCGATGAACTCCATGGCGGCCGACGCCCAGGAGGGGATGTGCGCGTTCCTCGAGAAGCGCCCGCCGAACTGGACCGGTAGCTGACGCGGGTGGACGAAGCACCCTCCGGCAGCTGACGCGCGTCGACACGGCACCCCTCCGGCTCTAGTAATCGCGGCCCGAGGCCGATCATGCCCCCATGCAACCCGGTGGGCAGGCGCACACCTGGCTGGGCTCCGTGCTCTCGTGGCGCACCACGATCGTTCTGCGATCCTGCGCGGTCCTCGGCATCGCCGGCCTGGCCTTTCATCTCGCGCACAGCCAGCTCGGTGTCGGCGGCAGAGGCGCCGACAACTTCGCCGACAACTGGCTCTACGACGGATTGATCCTCGGCAGCGCGGTGGCGTGTCTGGCCCGCGGGATTACGGTCCGAGAGCAGCGCGTCGCGTGGCTGATGCTCGGCGCAGGGCTGGGATTCGACGCGATCGGCGAGATCTACTACTCGCTGGTGTTCGGCGACTCGGGCACGCCCCCAATCCCCTCGCTCGCTGACCTGTTCTATCTCCTCTATTACGTCGGAGCCGCGGGCGGGCTCGTGATGCTGGCGCGGGACCGGATCGACCGCTTGAGCGCGAGCACGTGGCTCGATGGCGGCATCGTTGCGCTGACGGTCACCGCGGCCGTGGCCTCGATCGCGTTCGAGCGGATCCTCGGCGCGGCCACCCAGGGCAGCGCGGCGGCGATCGCCACCAACCTGGCGTACCCGGTCGGCGACCTGATCCTGCTGGGTCTCGTCGCCGGGATCACCGGCCTTGTGGGCTGGAGAATCGGTCGGGCCTGGCTCCTGCTCGGGCTCGGCTTGGCGCTCAGCGCAGTCGCCGACACGATCTATCTCTACCAATCCGCGGTCGGGACCTACATGGTCGGGGGGCTCCTCGACGCGATGTGGATCGCCTCGGCGCTGGCGATCGGCTTCGCCGCCTGGCAGCGACCCCGGACGGGTGCTGGGCTCCAGCTCGCGGACCGCCGGCGCATGTTCGTGCCCGCCGCGTGCGCCCTGCTGTCGCTGGCGGTGCTGCTCTACGGCGGCATCCACCACGTCGGCACGGTCGGTCTTGCCCTGGCCGCCGGCGCCGTCCTGCTCGTGTTCGCGCGGGCGGCGTGGACGTTCCACGAGAACGTGCTGCTGCTCGACGCTTCGCGCCGGGAGGCGCAGACCGATGCACTGACGGGGCTCGGGAATCGCCGTGCGATGAGCGCCGCGCTCGACCGAGCCGTGGAGCGCGGTCCCGATTCCGACCCGGCGGTGCTCGTGCTCTTCGACCTCAACGGCTTCAAGCTCTACAACGACCGCTTCGGCCACATCGCCGGCGACTCGCTCCTCTCGCACCTCGGGCTGCGGCTGCGCGAGGCCATCGGCCGGCACGGTGGGGTCTACCGGCTCGGGGGGGACGAGTTCTGCGTGCTGCTGCGCTGCGATCCAGCCGACACCGATGACTGCATCCGTGACGCGGCGGCGGCGCTCTCTGCCGGCGGCGACGGGTTCGCCGTCGGCACCTCGTACGGGCGAGTCGCGATCCCCGTCGAGGCCCACACTGCCACCACTGCGCTGCGGATGGCTGACGATCGCATGTACGCCCAGAAGGGCGAGCGGCGCAGTTCGGCACGGCAGCAGACCCAGGACGTGCTGCTCGGCGTGCTGCGCGAGCGCGAGCCGGGCCTGCACGACCACCTGCGCGAGGTAGGGCGGCTTGCGGTCCTGGCAGGACGGGAGCTCGGGTTGGGCGATGAGGAGCTCGACGACCTCCATCGTGCCGCGCAGCTGCACGACATCGGCAAGGCCGCCGTCCCCGACGCGATCCTGAGCAAGCCCGGCAAGCTCGACCCGCACGAATGGGCCTTCATCGAGCGCCATACGCTTGTGGGCGAGCGGATCCTGGCCGCGGCACCGGCCCTTGCCCCGGTCGCTGTGATCGTTCGCTCGAGCCATGAGAACTGGGATGGGACCGGCTATCCGGACCGGCTGGCCGGGGAG
This sequence comes from Solirubrobacteraceae bacterium, assembly GCA_036494115.1. Taxonomy (GTDB): domain Bacteria; phylum Actinomycetota; class Thermoleophilia; order Solirubrobacterales; family Solirubrobacteraceae; genus Palsa-465. The sequence goes on from DASXOS010000138.1 coordinate 12,615, forward strand.
CGGATCCCGCTGGGAGCTCGAATCATCCGGGTCTGCGACAGCTTCGACGCGATGACCAGCGAGAGGCCCTATGCGCCGGCCGTCAGTCCGGAGCTTGCGCTCGCCGAGCTCGAGCAATGCGCCGGCAGGCAGTTCGATCCCGGCGTGGTCCGCGCGTTCGCCGCGGCCTGGCGAGTGCAAGCAGACCAGGGATCTCAGGAGCGCGGCCGGCAGGCGAGCGCGATCGCGACGCCGATGGCGCACAGTCCTGCGGAGACGCCGGCGGCGACGCTCCACCCGTGAACGAGATCGGTGCCGCCCGCGCCGGTGCTGATCGCCACCACGAGGGCCACGCCCGCGGCGCCGCCCAGATAACGGGCGGTGTTGTTGGCGCCGCTGCCGACTCCCGCCCGCTCGCGCGGCACTGACTCGACCGCGAGGCGGCCGAGTGCGGCGTTGGCGACGCCGCTGCCGACACCGGCGATCACGAGCCCGGGCAGTAGCCGAGCCCAGCTCGAGCCTCCGTCGATGCCGGTCAGCGCCACCTCGCCGACGGCGCACAGGGCGAGGCCGATCGCGAGCCGCGTCGGTGAGGACAGGCGGGCGGGCAGCCACCGCGCACCGAGCGCGACCGCCATGCTTGTCGCAGACCAGGCAGTGAGGATGCCCGCGCTGCCCAGGACGCTGATGTGCAGCCCGAGCTGCATCGCCGAGAGCGAGAAGCTCATCAGGCCGATTACGGCCACCCCGGTGAACAGCGCTCCGGTGATCGAGGCCACGAACCGGCGGTCGCGAAACAGGCGCAGGTCGAGCATCGGCTCGCTGCGCCGGAGCTCGATCAGCGCGAAGATCGCCAGCATCGCGACACCGCCGGCGAGCAGCCCGACCGTGCTGGCGCTCGACCAGCTCGAGCGTCCCTCGACGAGGCCGCCCGTGATCAGCCCCATCGCTGCCGCGAGCGACGCTGTGCCCGGGAGGTCGATGCCTCGCGCCACGTGGGAGCGCGACTCGGGCAGGGCGAGCGCTGCCACCACGAGTATCGCCGAGGCGATTGCTTCGAGCCAGAAGCTGCTGCGCCACCCCGACCATGCCGTGAGCGCGCCGGCGACGACCGGACCGAGCGCGATCCCGCCGCCGACCGCCGCCGCCCACACGGCCGTGGCCTGAGTGCGCCGCGGTCCCGCGGGGAACGCGTGGCCGACCGAGCCGAGGCTGGCCGCGAGCACGCCCGCGCCGCCCACTCCCTGCAGGATCCGGGCCGCGACGAGCACGCCGGTGCTGGGGGACAGGGCGCCGAGCGCACTCGTCGCGGTCAGCAGCGCGGCGCCGGCGAGGAGCATGCGGCGGCGGCCGAAGTCGTCGGCGAGCGCACCGGCGGTGAGCAGCGCGATCGCCAGCCCCAGGCTCATCCCGCTGAGGACCCAGGTCGTACCGGCGACGGTGGTGTGGAGAGTGCGGGCGCTGTCGCTGACCGTAGCCACCGCGGCGGCGAAGATCCCGAGGACGACGAGCGTCCCGTAGCTGGCGATCGCCAGTGTCCGCTCGGCTCCGGGCGCGACTTCGCCGCGGAGGACCGGCGCGAGGGCGGCGGGTGTCTGGGGCGCGGCGAGCTCGCCGAATTCGTGGAGTTCGATCATTGAACTCCCGATACCGTATCACAGCCGAGTTCAATCACCGAACTCATGTCAGCTAGACTGCGCGGCATGCTCGGTAAGGACTACGACGGCCAGGATTGCTCGCTGGCCAGGACGCTCGAGACGGTCGGCGAGCGGTGGACGATGCTGATCGTGCGCGATGCGTTCTTCGGCGTCCGTCGCTTCAACGACTTCCAGGCCCATCTCGACATCCCGCGCGCCGTGCTGACCGAGCGGTTGAACGGGCTCGTCGATGACGGCATCTTGATCCGTGTCCCGGATCCCGATCATGCCGGCCGCCACGTCTACGAGATGACGGAGGCCGGGCGTGACCTGTGGCCGGTCGTGCATGCACTGCTCGTGTGGGGCCGGCGCCACCGCCATTCCGGGAGCCGCGTGTATCTGCATGCCGCGTGCGAGACCGAACTCGACGACGGCGGCGCCTGTCCCGCCTGCGGCCTGACCCCCGAGCCGGAGGACGTGCTCAGCGCACCGATCGTCAAGTCCCGGCGCGAGGATGCGGTCGCGGTCGCGTTGCGCGCCCGGCACCGCCTGCTCGAGCCACTCGCGACCTAGGGTCCCTCGTACATCACGAACGAGGTCAGCCGGCCCACCCTGTCGTACAGCGAGCGCGCGGGTGCGTTGAACTCCTGCGTATGCCAGTAGACGCGGTCGGCGCCGCGCTCGCGCGCGAGTGCGTAGACGGCGTCGAACAAGCTCCGCGCCACGCCGCCGCCGCGCTGCGTCGGGTCGACGTACAGGTCCTCCAGATAGCAGTAGGTCGAGGCGCTCCAGGTCGAGCCGTGGAAGACGAGGTGGGCGAGGCCGACAGGCCGACCGTCGTCATCGACAGCGACCAGCCCGGCGAAGCCGTCGGACTGGCTGCGCAGCCGCGCGAACGTCCGGCCTGTGAGCGCCGCGTCCATGGTCGCCCGGTAGAAGCGCAGATAGCCCTCCCACAGGCGCTCCCAGTCGCGACGGTCTCCGTCGCGCAGCGGGCGCACCCGGCTCTGCGCCCGCGCGCTCACCGCGCTACCCCACCGGCTCGCCGTTGGCGACCAGCTCCACCTCGATGTTCCCGCGCGTGGCGTTCGAGTACGGGCACACCTCGTGGGCGGCCGCCACGAGCTTCTTTGCCTCCTCGGCGTCGTCGATCCCGGGCAGCGAGACGTCGAGTGACACCCCCACGTTGAACCCGCGGTTCTCGTTCGTGATCAGGCTGACCTTGCTCTCGATCGAGACGTCGCCGGGCTCGGCCTTCTCGCGCCGGGCCACGGCCGCGATCGCGCCCTCGAAGCAGGCTGCGTAGCCGACCGCGAACAGCTGCTCGGGATTGGTTCCCTCGCCGTCCCCGCCCGTCTCGACCGGCGGACGAAGATGAACGTCGAGCTTGCCGTCGCTCGTCACGCCATGGCCGTCGGCACGACCGCCCGTCACCTTCGCCTCTGCCGTGTACAGGGTCTTCGCCATGTCTCGCTCCAATCTCGTTGACCTCTGCATCCTAGGCCGCGGCCGAGGTCGGCCCGCTCAGCGGTCGTAGGTGTCGATCGCGCGGAGCGAGAGGAAGGTCAGGATCAACCCCATGGCGACGATCACGCCGATGCAGACCCCGATCTCGCCCCACTTCCAGCCGTCGATGATCAGCGAGCGCAGGCCCACGATCACATAGCTGACCGGGTTGATCCGCGCCAGCGTCTCCATCAGCGGCGAGAGCCGGTCGAACGGGACGAAGTTCGGCGTCAGGAACAGCAACGGGAAGAACAGCAGGAAGCTCGATTGGGTCGCCTGCACGTTGCGCGTCTTCAGCGCTATCAGGATCCCGAAGCCCGCATACGCCACTCCGAACAGCGCTGCCAGCAGGATCACGAGCAGCGCCCCCGCGACTCCGCTCTCGACGCGCGCACCGAGCGCGATGCCCACGAGCAGCACGAGCGCCGATCCGGCAATCCCGCGCACCAGGTCAGCGGTAAGGCGCCCGAAGATGATCGACGAGCGATGGATCGGCGCCACCAGCAGCTTGTCGAAGTAGCCCAGGTCGATCTCGGTCACGAGCGCCAGCCCGGAGGTGGCGGTGGCGACCGCGAACATCAACGACACCGGGAGCTGGAAGGCGACGTAGCCCTGTCCCTTGAGGAAGGGGGTGGAGCTCGGAAACGTCTTCGAGACCTGTCCGATGTTCACCACCAGGAAGAACAGCGGGATGAACAGGGTCGGGATCGTGGCCTCGGGGTAGCGGACCACCTCGCGCACGGCGCGGCGGCCCAGGAGCGCGACCTCGGTCATGACGCTGGCACCTCCTCGGGAGCGGGGGCGGCGTCGCCCTCGAGCCGGCGCCCCGTCGCGTCGAGGAATACGTCGTCGAGCGTGGGGCGGGCCACGGAGATCGCGCCCACTTCGATCTCATCGCGGTCGAGTCGGCGCACGATCTCAGCGATCGAACTGGCTCCGTTCTCGACATACAGCGCAAGCGCGTCCGGCTCGGCGACGACGCGCTCCAATCCGGGCAGCCCGGCCAGCGCGGCCTCGGTGGCCGCCAGGTCGGCGCCGTCGAGCGACACCGAGACCACATCGTGGCCCATGCGCGCCTTGAGCTCCTGAGGGGTGCCCTCGGCCACGATCTGGCCGTCGTCGATGATCGCGAGCCGGTCGCAGAGCTTGTCGGCCTCCTCGAGGTACTGCGTGGTCAAGAACACCGTGGTGCCATTCGCATTGATCCGCCGGACCTCGTCCCAGACGGTCAGCCGCGACGCCGGGTCGAGGCCGGTGGTCGGTTCGTCGAGGAACAGCACCCGGGGCGAGTGCACGAGCGCGGTGGCGAGGTCGAGGCGGCGCTTCATCCCGCCCGAGTAGCCCTTGGTCCGCCGGTCGGCGGCGTCGCTGAGCCCGACGAGCTCGAGCAGCTCCTTCGCCCGCTCGCGGCCAGCCCGACCGGTCATGCCGTACAAGCCGCACTGCAGCTCGAGCAGCTCACGGCCGGTTTGCACCGGGTCGAGCCCGATCTCCTGCAGAGCCACGCCGATGCGCCGGCGGACCTCGGCCCCGTGTTTGGTGACGTCGAGACCGTCGACGGTGGCTGTTCCCGACGTTGGTGGAAGCAGGGTGCAGAGCATCCGCACCGTGGTCGTCTTGCCCGCACCGTTGGGGCCGAGAAAGCCGAAGCACTCCCCCGAGGCGACGGTCAGGTCGATCCCGCGGACCGCCTCGATGCCGCCCTTGAAGGTCCGGGTCAGGTTCCGGATCTCCACCGCGGCGTTGACCGTCTCGGAGATCGGCCCCGGCGCATGCAGCGGTGCGGTGGTTGGCTCAGGACTCGTCATGGCTCGCAAGGGTGAACCCTCAAGCTTGAAGGATCGACAAGATGTTGCCGGCGGGATCCTTGAACCACGCTTGCCGCGGGCCGGGGGTGGCGATCCCCTTGGCATCGGTTTTGATCGGCCCCTCGTCGTAGCGCTCGAACTGCACCCCGCGCTCGGTCAGCGCGTCGACCGTCACCTCGATGTCGTCGACCGGGAAATTGAGGACCGTGTTGGCCGGCGGCACGTGCCCCGGCCGCGCGTACAGCAGCACCCGATACCCGTTGACGCCGTTCAGATCGAGCAGGTGATCGCTCTGCTGAGTCACGCTGAATACCCCGAGCGTCCCGCCGTAGAACTCCTTCGCGCGTGCTAGATCGTCGACCGCGATTCCGGCGAAGAATGGAGAGTTGGTGAGCATCGTCGACCTCCGGGCATTCGCATTGCAGGGCGGCCGCATGAGTGCGGCTCCAGGAGGTCAGACCGGGGTGGATCGTGGAACTCATCGCCATAGCGACGAATCCGGCCTGGAAAACGTGACACCCCCGGCCGGCGCCGGGCCTCGCTTTCGTTGCGAGGCCCGGACCGGCGGGTGTATCTGAGGTCAGCTGCTGTTGCTGCTGCTGCGCGAGCTCTTGCCGGAGCCGGAGCGCTTGCGTGCGCTGGAGCTCTTCTTGGCTGAGCTGGTGCTGCTCTTCTTGCGGGCGCTGGTGCTGCTCTTCTTGCGCGTGCTGGCGCTGCTCTTCTTGCGCGTGCTGGAGGTGCTCCTCTTGCGGGCGCTGGAGCTGCTCTTCTTCCGCGAGCTCGAGCCGCGCCGGCGGGTACTGGTGGCACGCTGATCCCGTGGGATCTCGGCGCGCACAACGTCCTTGACGAGCCGCTTGAGCTCGGCGTCTAGGAACTTGGCCATCCGCTCTTCGTCGCGGCGGATCTTCCGCGCCAGCTGCGCGGTCTCCTTGTCACCGACCTCCTCGGCGAGCGTCTCGATGCGGGTATAGAGCGCGATCTCGACGTGCTCCTCGCGCAGTTCCTCCTGGGCGTTGCGCAGATGCGTCTCCGCCTGGTTGGTGAGCGCGGCGCGGGCGGTTCCCACCTGGCCCTTGACCGCGGCCACCGCCTTGCCCGCGACCTCTCCGGCGACGCCGGGGACGCCGGGAACGGAGGCGCCGTTGGGCGTTTGGCCGCCGAGCTTCTTGATCCGCGAGGCGACCGAGCGCTTGTGCGCGCGCGTCTCGGTCAGGTGCGACCGCAGGCGCTTCTTATACGCCTGCTTCTGGGTGAGCGCGATGTGGGCGGTCAGGTCGGCTTCGAGCTCGGCCTCCTTGGCATGGGCCTCGCCCAACCACTGCACCAGCTTGATGTCGCGTTCGTTCAGGACCTTGTCAGCAGCCATTTAGGGGCGTGCTCCTTTCTCTCAGTTTGACGTGCTGCCGCGAGCGGCGAGCGCGAGTTGGCGCTCGACCGCGGACAGCACGGATTGGCGCGCCTGATGGGCGCTCTCGTACAGCGTCACCGCAGCCAGTTCGGCCTGGGAGGCGACGGCGAGGCGCGCCACCACGTCCTTGGCGTTCAGCTTCGCGTACCCCTCCCACGGCTCATCGATGCGGACTTCGGCGCCGGCGCCATCCTCGGCTCCGGGCTCTGCCTCCTCGCGAACGAGTTCGACCTCTTCGGAGACGTGCGTGGGTTCCTCGATCAGGGGATCTGGCTCGGGAGCAGTTTCGACTTCGGCGGAGGACGTTTCGGCGGCGGCCGGCGGAGGCTCGGCGTGCGGCGGGGGCGTCTCGCGCGGCGCCGGGGATGGCTCGTGCGGCGGCGGCGGTGGCTCGTGCGGCGCCGGCTCGC
>DASXOS010000139.1:0-23382 GCA_036494115.1 Solirubrobacteraceae bacterium
CGAGCGGTAGGTCGACGATGGCGAGATCGATCTCTCCATCCGCTGTCTGGCGCACGAGCTCGGGCGCGCCAACATGGTGGATCCGCAGAGTCACTGCTGGATGTCTGCGGTGAAAGCGGCCGATCAGACCGGGAAGGTCGACCCGGCTCAGCGATTGGATGGCCCCGATTGCCAGGTGTCCGCGGACCACCCCGCGGACCGCGGCGACAGCGTCTCGGCCATTCTCGGCGGCGGCGATCGTGCGCCTTGCGGCGGGGAGCAGCGCGCGGCCGGCCTCCGTAAGCTCGACCTGGCGGGTGCTGCGGACGAACAGGTCGCTGCCAAGCTCGCGCTCGAGCGCGCGGACCGAACTCGACAGGCTCGACTGCGTGAGATGCACGCGCGCGGCTGCTCGGGTGAAGTGACGTTCTTCGGCGACGGCCACGAAGTGCGTCAGCTGGCGCAACTCCATTCATTGAGTCTATCGATTAGTCTCATGCTCAATATCGGTTGGACAAATGCCGCCCGGCGGCGAACACTGGCGGCATGACCGAAACACACCTCACTCAAAGACGCGCCGCAGGGCCGAGCGCGATTTCGACCCCGTTGCGGATCGGACAGAGTGATCTGCCCGGACCGCCGGAGGCCCACCAGTTCGTCGGCGCAGATCACGGTGGGCTGCCGATCTCGTTGTTCCTGGTCGACGGTCGGCCGGGGGCAGGACCGCTGCTGCACCGTCACCCGTATCCAGAGCTGTTCATCGTCCACGCCGGACGTGCCGACTTCGAGATCGACGCCGCCCGGCTCACCGCAACCGCCGGAGACATCCTCATCGCCCCTGCCACGAGCGCTCATCGGTTCACCAACACCGGGGACGAGCGGCTGCGTATCACCGCGATTCACACCGCACCCGTCATGGAGACCGAGTGGCTCCAAGCGGCACGACGGACCGAGGGGGCACCGCGCTGACCGACGCGCCCGCGGCGCCGATCAGCGCTGGCGCCGGAAACGGTGCGGCTTGGCAGCGCGCTTGGCCGCTCGCTGCTCCTTGAGCTCGTCGCGCTTGACCTCGGCGGCCGTGTAGGACTGCCTGACCAGGGCTTTGCCCCCTGACCATCCGAACACCCAGGAGACGATGATCACGGCGAACAGGATGTCCCAGGCGGTGACGATCAGCTGCTGGGCCACCGAGTAGGCGGTGGCGTTCTGCTTCGTGGTGATGTGATCGAGCACGACGACGTTGAGGGCCTGTGTCACCCCCGCGCTGCCCGGAGTGACCGACACCGTGCTCGAGACCGAGTTCGCGGTGGCGACGGTCATGACCGTGCGGAACGTGGTGGGAATCGAATAGGCCGCCAGGAACACCGCGACGATCCCGAGGCGCGCCGCGAAGCTCGCCACCTGGGGCAGGGCCACCCCGACCAGGAAACGGCGGGGCTGGCCGAGCACGGCGCCACCGCTCTTGATCTGCTCGCGCAGCTTCGTCGCCCGCCGCCACAGGATCCGGCACACGAGCACGATCAGGACGACTCCGCCGACGGCGATCAGCACGGTCGTCCCGGGGTGCTTGGAGACGAACCCGAGCTCCAGCGACAGCGATCCGCTCACGGTCGCGAACAGGTACACCCACGACGCCGCGCTGAGCACGGTGAACGGGATCTTCTGAACCACGAATGCGGACAGGATGGCCGCGAACGTGGCGCTCGCGAGCACCGTCACCAGCATCACGAGCATTACCAGCGTCCCGATGTTCGCCGGCAGGAACCCGTTGAGCGCGACGGCCGCGGCGTAACAGGCCAGCACCACCCGAAACGGCACCGGCTCCTCTGGGAAGGCGACGCGCAGGATCGTCAGCCAGGAGAGGGCGGCGAACCCGGTCTGCAGTGTCTCCAGGACCACCCCGCCGGCGATCGCCCACGCGGGGACCTCCCGGACCTCCTTGAACAGGTTGTGGATCCAGCTCGCGACCGGGACCCCGATGGCGTCGAGGAGCGCCAGCGCCGCCGCGGTTCCCCCGACCCATAGAACGATTCGGCCGATGCGCTTGAGCATCGGCGTCGACTGCCTCTCCTCCGGGGTGGTGGTCGCCACCAGGCAATCATCGCGCCATCGGCGGCGGGCGGGGCGCGCCTGTCAGTGGGACGGGGCGCCTGTCAGCGACGGGGCGCGTTTCAGCGACGGGGCGCCGGTCCGCGGGAGCGTCAGAAGCGCCGAGAGGCGCCGAAGCGTCCGCCCGGACCACCGGAACGCTCCCGCATGCGTCGGATGATCCACACGATCAGCATCGCGCACAGCACCGAGAGGATGATCCCGCCACCGGAGCGGCCGTGGAAGATCGCCAGCGAGATCAGCCCGGCCAGAAACGATCCGAGGATGCCCACGCCGACGGTCTCGAGGATCGACATCGGGTCGCGGCCCGGGAGCAGCAGACGTCCGAGCGCGCCGACAATCAGCCCGGTGAAGAACAGGATGATGAGATAGGCGATCAGCGACATGACCCGGGCCTACCCCCTGGTCCTCGTTTGAACCGAGCGATAGCGTTAGGTCATGGCCGACTGCACGCACCTCGACACGATCGAAGTCACACAGCTGCCCGAATCGGTCGCCGGCTGCGAGGACTGCCTGGCGAGCGGCGGCAAGTGGCTGCATCTCCGGATCTGCCTCGAGTGCGGCCACGTCGGCTGCTGCGACGACTCACCCAACCGGCACGCCACCGCGCACGCCCAAGAGCACTCGCACCCGCTGATCCGCTCGCTCGAGCCCGGCGAGGACTGGTCGTGGTGCTACGTCGATGAGCTGGCGATGCGCATCCAGGGGATCGAGGGAACGACCCGGATCCCACCCTCGCCACTGTTGTCCTAGCGCGACCCGGAACTCCCGCGCACCTGTCCACCACCGCCCCCACAGAAGGCTCCTTCCAGGGTGTCCGCGGCGAAATCCACACCTACACCTGGGAGGCCGCAGATCCGCGCTACCTTGCGGTGATCGCCCATGGATACGGTGAGCACGCGCGGCGTTACGACCACGTCGCCGGCGCGCTGATGGCCGACGGTGCGAGCGTCGTCGCGCTCGATCATCACGGTCATGGCCGTTCGGAGGGCGAGCGCGCGTCGGTGTCGGACCCGCAGGATTTCATCGCCGACCTCGACACGCTCGTCGACCGCGCGCAGGAGCGCCACCCCGAGCTTCCGGTGGTGTTGATCGGTCACTCGATGGGCGGTCTGATCGCCGCCCGCTACGCCCAGCAGCACGCGGACAAGCTCGCGGCGCTCGTGCTCTCGGCGCCGGTCATCGGCGGCAACGAGGCATTCGCGCAACTGCTCGCGCTCGACCCAATCCCCGAGGTCCCGATCGACCCGTCGGTCCTCTCCCGCGATCCAGCCGTGGGCGAGGCCTACGCAGCCGATCCGCTCGTCTATCACGGGGCGTTTCGCCGCGAGACGCTCGAGTCCCTGTTCGCGGCGATCGAGGCGACCGCTCGCGGGGGCGAGATCACGCTGCCCACGCTGTGGATCCACGGTGAGGGCGATGCGCTGGCACCACTCGCGGCCACCGCGCCCGCCGCCGATGCGATCGGCGCCGCGCGCTGGCAGACGAAGGTCTACCCGGGTGCGATGCACGAGATCTTCAACGAGACCAACCGCGACGAGGTCATCCGCGACACGATCCGGTTCATCGACGCCGCCCTCGCCCGCCGGTAGGTCACCCAGGTTTGCGTGCCGCGAGCCAGATCGCGGCCTGCGGCGCGGCCGCCACATTGGCCGCGACGAGCCGCACGAGCTGCCATGTGAGCCCGCGCCATCGCCCCTCGTAGGGGTCGGTGCCCTGGAAGAACCGGCGGGTGTCGACGAACCCGGCGGCGCGCAGATCCGCGCGCAGGCCGCGGACCGTGAAGCCACGCTCCATCCAGCCCGTCTCACGCGATTCGCGGTGGGCCCGGGGAGAGAACCGGTGCAGCCATGTCGTCTCGCCGAGCAGGAGCCAGCCGCCGGGCCGCAGGTGGCCGGCGACCCGCTCCAGCGCGCGGCGGTGCCGGGCGCTGTGGTGGAGCGCGTCGTAGATCAGCGCGAAGTCGAACTGTCTCCCGAGATCGAGCTCCTCCATGTCGCCCACCTCGGTCCGGATCGGCGTGTTCCAACGTGCGGCGCGCTGCGCGGTCAGCTCGATGTTGGCCGGGACCAGGTCGACTGCGGTGACCGCACAGCCGGACTCCGCCAGGAACAGCGAGGTCCAGCCCGGCCCGCAGCCAACGTCGAGCACCTCCGCGCCGCGGGCAATCCCCAGGCGCTGCATCGCGTCGGTGATCGTCGCCCAGCGGACCCAGTGGTAGGGCTCCCAGCCGAACGGCTTCGTCGATTGCGCCACCATGAACTCCGGCGTGCGCGAGTCGATCTCCGCCTGCTTGTGCGCGTCGGGGCCGGCCACCCGGCCGATGGTATTCACGCCGCTCGCCATGGGCGGTAGGTTCCACCACTGACAACAGCAAGGAGCCTTTCCGTGCCCGACATCAACCGTCAATGCCGCCTCGCCGCCCGCCCGGTCGGACTGCCCAAGGATTCCGATTGGGAGTTCGTCGATGAGCCCGTCCCCGAACCCGGTGACGGCGAGTTCCTGGTCGAGGTCGAGGTCATCTCGGTCGATCCCGCGATGCGGGGGTGGATGAACGCCGGCCGGTCGTACGTGCCGCCCGTCGAGATCGACGAGGTCATGCGCGCCGGTGGGGTCGGGCGGGTGGTGGCGTCGCGCCACCCCGATTTTCGTGACGGCGACCACGTCTTCGGGACCTTCGGAGTGCAGCGGTTCACGGTCTCCGACGGCCGCGGCGTGATGCCGGTCGACACCAAGCTGGCACCCGCCGCGACGTACCTCGGTGCGCTCGGCATCGGCGGGCTGACCGCCTACTTCGGGTTGCTCGACGTGGGCCGCGCGCAGCACGGCGACACCGTCGTGATCTCGGGCGCCGCGGGGTCGGTGGGGAGCATCGCCGGTCAGATCGCGCGGATCAAAGGATGCCGCGCGATCGGCATCGCCGGCGGCGGGGAGAAATGCCGCTGGCTCGTCGACGAGCTCGGGTTCGACGGCGCGATCGACTACCGGGCGGGGCGAGTCCGCGAGCAGCTGCGCGAGCTCGCGCCCGACCGGATCAACGTGTTCTTCGACAACGTCGGCGGCGAGATCCTCGAGGCCGGCCTGAACCGTCTCGCCCGCGGCGCCCGAGTGGTGCTGTGCGGAGCGATCTCGCAGTACAACGCGAGCGATGCGCCGCACGGCCCGCGCAACTACATGCAGCTGCTCGTGGACCGCGCCTCGATGACCGGCTTCGTTGTGTTCGACTTCGCCGACCGATACGCCGAGGGCGTGGGGGCGCTGTCCGAGTGGTTGCGCAGCGGCGAGCTCATCTCCCGCGAGGACGTCGTCCACGGCGGCATCGACGACTTCCCGGCGACGCTGCTGCGCCTGTTCCGCGGCGAGAACACGGGCAAGCTCGTGCTCGCGCTCGACGACTGACGGCCGGCCGGAGCTGCAGTCGGGTGCGGCCGCGCTCAATCCTGTGGCTTGTGCGCCGTGAACGTCATCGCGCGATCGACGGTGATCGCGATCCGCCCGTAGCCAAGCGTCCGCAGCCAGGTGAGGAACGCGGCGGGTTCGACCGGGTTGTAGGTGTCGCCCTCGTGGAAGTGATGGAGCTCGACGCTGGCGAGGCTGTCCGAGCCGACGAGCACCCCGCCTGGGCGCAGCACGCGCAGCGCCTCGGAGAGCAGCCGGATCTGAAGCCGCGCGGTGGGGACGTGGTGGAGCATCGTGAACGCGGCGACCGCGTCGAACGACGCCTCCGCGAACGGCAATGCTGTGGCGTCGCCATCGACGATCTCGACGTTCGTCCCGGCGAACCGCGCCTCGAGCTCTCGGGCCGCGGGTGGCTCGTGCTCGACGGCGACCAGCCGGCGCACGCGCGTGCGCAGCCAGTCGGTGGTGGCACCGGGTCCGGGGCCCAGCTCGAGCAGCTCCTCGCCGAGGTCGACGTTCGCGGTGGCCGCGGGGAGCAACTCGGTCTGCATGTACTCGGCCCACTCCGGCGTTGGACAGACCGCTGCGTGGTTCTCGTTCACCTGTCTCACGCTAGGCCCACGCGACGCATTCCTCAAGGGCGTACGGTTCCAATCGATGTCGCGAAACGGACAGGACCCTGGCGCCGTCCTCAGGTTCACCTTCCCGATGGCCGTCGGGGACACGTTCACGTGGCACGCCCACGACCGTCATCAGCTCGCCTGGGCCACGTCGGGGGTCCTCACCGTGCGGGCGGTCGCCGGCACCTGGGTGCTGCCGCCGACCCGAGCACTGTGGATTCCGGCCCACTTCGAGCACGAGACGAGCGCGTCGAGCGTGACCACGATGCGCTCGCTGTACTTCGACCCGGCCCGCTGCCCGGTCGCTTGGCCCGCACCGCAGCCGGTGGCGGCGCCGCCTCTCCTCGGCGAGCTGATCGTGCATCTCACCGACGCGGAGCTCACGGCGTCCCAGCGCCAACGCGCCCATGCCGTGCTGTTCGACCTGCTCGAGCCGGTCGCCGTGGCGACGATCGAGGTGACGATGCCCACCGATCCACGGGCGCTCGACGTCGCCCGCGGTCTGATCGCGAACCCGGCCGACGGTCGCACGCTGGCCGGCTGGGGCCGAGCGGTGGGGGCGAGCGGACGGACGCTGACCCGCGCCTTCCTCAACGACACCGGCGTCAGCTTCAGCCGGTGGCGCACGGCGGTGCGGCTCCGCGCGGCGCTTCCCCGGCTCGCCGCGGAGGAGCCGGTCGCCAACGTCGCCTGGGAGGTCGGGTACCGGACGCCTAGCGCGTTCGTGGCCGCGTTCCGGCGCGAGACCGGCCTGACGCCTGGCGCGTACTTTCAGGCCCGCTGAGCCGCGGCGCCCTCGGCGCCTCGGATCTGGATTGGCGTGTATTCGTCGCATTCCGCCTCGCTCAGCGCGGTGTGTCGACGTTTTGCTCGCTATGCGCGCCAGCCGCTATACGCCTCGTGATTCGGCGACGAAATGCGCGGAAATGCTCGCCCTCGACATGCGCAACTCGATAAAGCTCCCCGAGATGACCCGTGTGCCCCCCAACTCAGTCTGGGCCGAAACCGACCCCGCGCATGAACCCGAGCATCTCCTTGAGGTAGCGGCTGCGCCGCGCGTGCAGGACGTGGTTACCGGGAAACCAGTGCAGGCGCGGCCGCTCCCAGTGCTCCCACAGCCACCGCGACTGCTCCGGTGGCGCCAGCCGGTCGCCCAGCCCACCGATGATCATTCGCCGCTCGCGTGCTACCCGAGGTGAGTACGTGAGCGGGCTGTGAAGCGCCAGCGCGGACTCGAACTCTTCCCACTCGAGCCCCCAGAGGCGCAGGCCGGTGGCCAGCAGCGTGTTCGCCGGGAACCACTGTCGGGCCAGCGCGCCCACCTTGACCACCGGAGCGTTCGGAACGACCACCGCGAGCCGGTCTTCCACGGCGCCGAGCAGCGCGGACACGTAGCCGCCGAGCGACAGCCCCGTGACGCCGATCTCCGAGGCCGCGCCCGTGTCGAGCAGATGGTTCATGAAGACACGGAAGTCGTGGACGGCGTGGAGGATCGCCTCGCTGAAGTGCGCGGGCGGTCGCCGTGGCTCCAGTGCTGGGCCCAGGCGACCCGGTTCTCGGCATAGCGGCCGTAGTCATCACGGAGGTCCGGGTTGAAAGCCGCGTACGGGCTCTCGAAGCGCAGGGTGCGGACGCACCCGGCCGGCGCACCGGGCGCGAACCAGGGTGCGTCGAGCACCTCGACCTGCTGCTGGAACGCCGGTGCGATGAACACGTCTGCGGGGTCGCGGGTCGCGGCGGCGGCCCGGTAGAAGTCGAGCCGCTCACGCTCGCGCTCGGTGTCCGCGCGGGCCACCCACAGGGTCGCCGGCACTGCGACCGTCGTAGCCAGGGCGGTCCGCAGCGCCAGGTCGAACCCAACCGAGCCTTGCAGCAGCGCCCGCGATCCCAGCGACAGCTCAGCGGCGGACACGCCTCACGCGGCGACCGCGAGCGCCGCTTCGAGGGCCTCCTGCGTCCAGTCGCCGTCTGTGCTGATGGCGTCCTGCGCGCTCCAACCGGCGAGCTCGGAGATCGCGCCTCCCTGGACCGCGAACAGCTTCCCGGTGATCGTGCAGTCGGCCCTCGCCAGGTAGGCCACGAGCGGCGAGACGTGCGCTGGATCGAACGTGTCGAAGCTGCCGTCGGCCGGCTTCTTCATCAGCTCGCCGACCATCCCCGGGACGTCCGCGGTGAGACGGGTCCGCGCGGCGGGCGCGATCGCGTTGACACGCACGCCGACCCGCCCGAGCTCCGCGGCGGTGATGAGCGTCAGCGCCGCAATCGCCGCCTTGGCCGCACCGTAGTTGGCCTGGCCGGGGTTGGCGAGGTACGTCCCGGAGGCCGACGTGGTGTTGATCACCGCGCCCTGCACGTCCTCTCCCGCCTTGGAGCGGGCGCGCCAATGGTCGGCGGCGTGGCGCAGCGTCGAGAAGTGGCCCTTCAGGTGCACGCGCACCACGAGGTCCCACTCCTCCTCCGTCATCCGGTGAAAGAACGCGTCGCGCAGGATGCCCGCGTTGTTGACGAGCACGTCGAGCCGGCCGAAGGTCTCGACGGCCTGCTCGATCAGTCGCCCGGCGGCGGCGAAGTCGGCCACGTCGTCGTGGTTGGCCACCGCCTCGCCGCCCGCGGCGACGATCTCGTCAGCCACGACATCGGCCGGGCGGGCGTCGGCCCCGGTTCCGTCTGGCCCGCCGCCAAGGTCGTTGACGACGACCCTCGCGCCCTCGGACGCGAACAGCAGGGCGTGCTCGCGCCCGATGCCGTTGCTGGCACCGGTGATGACCGCCACCCTGCCCTCGAGGACACCCATCCCTCACCCTCCGATCTCGGCGAGGCCGTCCTTGATGACGACGTTGCCGTTGTCCGAGGTCGTCTCGAACACGATCCGGCCGTCGCCCGCATCCGACAGCGCGGTGGTGACCTTCTCGCTGGGCTGGACGATCTTCGAGAAACGCACGGCGAACCGCTTGATTCGGGTCGGATCGTCGGGACAGAACTCCTGCACGACGGCCCGCGAGCAGAACGCCATCGTGCAGAGCCCATGGATGATGATCCCGGGCAGGCCCATCGCCTTGGCGAAGTCGTCGTCGAGGTGGATCGGCATCGGATCGCCCGAAGCCTCGCTGTAGCGCTGCGTCTGGTCGGGGTCGAACCCCTGAGTGACCTTCGCCGCGGGCTCGCTCGAGCGGACGGACTCGTCGAAGGCGTGCTCGGTGAGCGGCTCGCCCTCGTGCACGTCAAGCTGCGCGCCGCGGAAGAAGGCCGCCATGTACTGCTCGACCACCGGGTCGCCGGCATCGCTCTCGCTGATCGCCTTGCCGAGCACCACAACGCCGCTCGAGGTCCCGTGCACTCCGACCGCGGCCGCCCGCGAGACCAGCGTCATCCCGGGCACGATCGGCTGGTGATAGCGGAAGTCCTGCTCGCCGTGGACGACCCGCATCGCGATCTCGCCGGGCACGACGGTCATGATCACCGGTGCCAGCACGCCCAGCAGCGCGGGCACAACGGGGAACACCGGCGGTGCCAGCTCGCCGGCGCGATGGGCCGGGTACTCGTCATTGGTGGCTTCGGCGTACGCGGCGATCCGCTCGCGGGTGACCTCGAAGCGCGCCGGCTCACCCCACTCGCCCAGCCGGTCGAGGTTCCACTGCAGCTCGGTTGACGTACTCATTTCAGCCCGCCAGCTCCTTGAGCTTGCCGAGCGAGGTCTCGATCTCCTCGCCCGCCTTCTTCGTGACCATGTCGCTCATCGGCCCCTGGATCCCGCCGCCGGAGAACTCGGCCTCGTACGAGACCCTGGTTCCGTCGCCGTCGGCCTCGGCCGTGATGTTGGTGGCGAGCTGTGCGCCCATCGGGCCCGCTCCCCTCAGCGCCATCCGCGACGGCGACTCGTAGGCCTCGACGGTCCAGCTCACGTCGGCCGGCATCCCCATGATCGACAGCTTCTGGACGAACTCGGTGCCCGTGTCGGTCGATTCGGGCGCGCCGTTCGGCCACGACTGGTGCAGCGTCAGCCACTCCCCGAAGCGGTTCGGGTCGGTGGCGAGCCGGAACGCCTCCTCCTGGGGAACGCCGAGCTCGACCGTCTTCGTCACTGATGGCATCGCGTCTCTCCTGTCTGATGTGGTCAGAGCCCGATCGTGCGACCGATCAGCTCTTTCATGATCTCGTTGGTGCCTGCGTAGATCCGCCCGACCCGCGCGTCCACCCATGCCTTGCCGATCGCGTACTCCGTCGTGTAGCCGTAGCCGCCGTGGAGCTGGACGCCCGCGTCGGTGACATCGCCGAGCAGGTCGGTCGTCCACCACTTCGCCATCGCCGCCTCGTCGACGCCGCACGTTCCCGCAACGTGGCGCTCGATGCAGCGGTCGATGAAGCAGCGGGTGATCTCGATCTTCGTCTTCAGCTCGGCCATCACGAACCGGGAGTGCTGGAACGAGCCGATCGGCTTGCCGAACGCGGTGCGCTGCTTGACGTAGTCGAGCGTCACCGCGAACGCGACCTCGCACCCGGCGATCGCGGTCACGGCCAGGATCAAACGCTCGGGCACGAGCCGCGAGACGAGCTGCATGAACCCGGACCCCTCCGGCCCGAGCATGTTCTCCTCGGGGACGTGGACATCGTCCAAGAACAGCTCGGCGGTGTCGGAGGCGTGCTGGCCGAGCTTCTCGATCTGCTTGCCACGCTCGAACCCGTCCATGCCGCGGTCGACGACGAACAGAGAGAGCCCTCCATGCTTGTCCTCGCTGGTCCGTGCGGCGACGACCACCATGTCGGCGTTGATCCCGTTGGTGATGAACGTCTTGGCGCCGTTCAGCACCCAGCCGTCGCCGTCGCGTTTGGCCCGCGTCTTGATCGCCGCCAGGTCGGATCCCGTGCCGGGCTCGGTCATCGCGATCGCCAGGATGCGCTCCCCGCTCGCGACCGCCGGCAGCCAACGGGCGCGTTGGGACTCGTCGGCTGATGCCGTCAGGTACGGCAGTACCACGTCGGAGTGCAGCAGCGGGCCGGCCATCGCGTCGGCGACGCCGGCCCGGACCGACTCCTCGGCCAGCACCACGTTGAACCGCCAGTCGGCGACGCCGTTGCCGCCGTACTCCTCGGGCACCTCCATCGCCAGGAAGCCGTGCTCCGCGCAGTTCGTGAACAGCTCGCGGGGGACGATGCCGGCCCGCTCCCACTCGGCGTAGTGGGGCACGACCTCGGCCTGGAGGAAGCGGGCGCAGCTCTCGCGGTAGTCCTCGTGCTCGGGCTCGAACAGCGCGCGCTTGACGGCCGGGGGCGGCGCGACGGTGGCCATCAGTGGGCTCCGCCTGAACGTTTTGCCGGGAATGGCGAGACCCGGGGGTCGTCAGGCGCGGACGCAGGATCCGACGTGCACTGGAGGTGCACGAGGATCCGAGGACAAAGCCTGGCGGCCATCCGGGGCCGCCAGACACGGTGAAACGTTCGGGTGGGGTCCACTACTACGCCGCCTGCTTGTAGACGGTGACGACCGCGGCGCCGCCGAGGCCGATGTTGTGCTGGAGCGCCAGCTTCGCGCCGTCGACCTGTCTCGGCCCGGCGTCGCCGCGCAGTTGCCAGGTCAGCTCCGAGCACTGCGCGAGTCCGGTGGCGCCGAGCGGGTGGCCCTTCGAGATCAGCCCGCCGCTCGGGTTGACCACCGGGCCGTCACCGCCATACGTGGTCGCCTCCGCGTCGACGAGCTTGTGCCCTTCACCGATCTCGGCAAGCCCGAGCGCCTCGTAGGTGATCAGCTCGTTGGTCGAGAAGCAGTCGTGGAGCTCGATCACGTCGACCTCCTCGATTCCCACCTGAGCTTCGTCGAGCGCCTGCTCGGCCGCAGCCCGCGAGAGATCGAACCCGCACACCATGATCGAGCTGTTTCCCTCGAACGTCGAGGCGAAGTCGGTGGCCAGCGCCTGACCCGCGATCTCGATCGGCGGCCGGTCCGAATTCCACAGATCATGCTCCTCGACGAACCGCTCGGAGGCCACGATCGCGCACCCGGCTCCGTCGGAGGTCGGCGAGCACTGGAGCTTGGTCAGCGGCGCGAAGATCTCCCGCGAGCCCTTGATCTCGTCGAGGCTGTACTCGTCCTGGAACTGCGCGTACGGATTGCCTGTCGAGTGCTTGTGGTTCTTCCAGCCGATCCAGGCATAGTGCTCCGGGGTCGAGCCGTAGCGTTCCATGTGCTCGCGTCCGGCGTTGCCGAACATCTGGGGCGCCGGGGGCGCCGCCTCCCAGTCACCGCGGCCCGCGATCATCGCGCCCAGATGCTTGTCCATCGCCGGTGTGCGGTCCATGTACTTCGCGCCCAGCGAGCCCGTCTCCATCTTCTCGAAGCCGAGCGCGAGCGCGCAGTCGACGGCGCCGAACTGAACGGCTTGGCGGGCCAGGAACAGGGCACTCGATCCGGTCGAGCAGTTGTTGTTCACGTTCATCACCGGGATGCCGGTGAGCCCGAGCTCGTACAGGCACCGTTGCCCGTACGTCGAGTCGCCGTAGCAGTAGCCGGCGTAGGCCTGCCCGATCGCCTCGTAGGGAATGCCGGCGTCGGCCAACGCCTTCTCGCCGGCCTCCTTGGCCCAATCGGGGTAATCGCCGTCCTTGGTCCCCGGCTTGTCGAACTTCGTCATCCCGACGCCGATCACGAACGTGCGGTTGCGCATCACGGGGTGCTGTCCTCCCTCGCCACGAACAAAAGGAACGCTTGTTTTGTTTTGTCAGATCGGGCATCCTTTGTCAAGCGCCATGGCCCAAGACGCACCACCCCGTCGCACCCAGCAGCAGCGCCGCGCCGAGACCCGGGGCAAGCTGCTCGACGCCACGATCGACAGCCTGCTCGAGGTCGGCTATGCCGGCACCACGATGCGACGGGTGGCCGAGCTCGCCGGGGTGTCGCAAGGTGCGCAGACTCACCACTTCCCCCATCGCGTCGACCTCGTCGGCGCCGCCGTCGAGCAGCTCGCCGAGCGGCGGATCGCCGAGCTGCGCGAACTTGCCGCGAGTTTTCCGACCACGCCGCGCCAGCGCCTGCGCGCACTGCTCGACGTGCTCTGGACGGACTTCTCGAGCTCAACGTTCACGGTCGTGGTCAAGCTGTGGGTGGCGGCCGCCGACGACCCGGAGCTGTACGCCCGGCTGGTCCCGCTCGAGCGGCGGATCGCGCACGCGATCGGAGAACTGGCCCGGGATTTCGGCGACGAGCTGATCGCCGTCCCGGGGTGGGAGGGCCAGATGCAGCTGGCGCTCGCTGCGGTCCGCGGGCTGGCGCTGAGCGAGCAGTTCGAGCCCCGGGGCCGACGGCGACGCGACCCCTGGCCCGACGTCCGGTTCGCGCTGCTGGAGGCGTTCGCGGTGCTGGAATCACGCGGCAACGGGTAGCTCAATGGTAAGAATGCTGACCGAGTTCTCCGCCCAGTTGCAGGGTGGCGCCGAGCCCGGCGCGTGGACCTACGTGAAGATGTCCGGCTCCGCCGACTTCTTCGAGACGCGCGGCCTGGTCAAGGTCAGGGCCACGATCGACGGTCACTCGTTCGAGAGCTCGTTCATGGCGCTCGGCGACGGCACCCACATGCTGCCGATCAAGGCCGCCTTGCGCAAAGCGATCGGCAAGGAGCGCGGCGACACGGTGACCGTGCGGATCGAGGAGCGCCTGCACTAGCTCCGGCGGCCCTGCCGGCGCAACTTGCTGTTGCGCCGTTCCTTATTCTCGGGGCGGATGCCGCACGAGGAACGGTCGCACCCGAACCTGACGCTGGCCGTGTTGAGCCTCGGCGGGCTCGCGTATGCGTTCATGAGCTCCGCGGTGGTCCCCGCGCTGCCCACCATCCAGCACGAGCTCCACGCATCGGAGACGGGCGTGTCATGGCTGCTCACCGGCTACCTGCTGGCGGCGTCGGTCGGCACCTCGATCCTGGGGCGGCTCGGCGACATGTACGGCAAGGAGCGCTGGCTGCTCTACACCCTGGTGATGCTGGGGGCGGGGACGCTGCTCGGGGCCGTGTCGAACTCGCTCGCGCTGCTGATCGTGGCGCGGGTGATCCAGGGCGCCGGCGGCGGGATCTTCCCGCTCGCGTTCGGGATCGTTCGTGACGAGTTCCCCCCGGAGCGAGTCGCCGGCAGCATCGGCTTGCTGTCGTCCATCCTCGGGATCGGCGCCGGGATCGGCGTCGCCATCGCCGGGCTGATCGTCGAGCATCTCTCCTACCACTGGCTGTTCTGGCTGACGCTGGTCGTGATCGTGATCGCCGCGTTCTGCACCTGGCGGTACATCCCTGAGTCGCCGGTCCGCGTCCCCGGCAAGGTCAACTGGCGGGCGGCGGCGCTGATGAGCATCGGGATCTCGCTATCGCTGATCGCGATCAGCCAGACGACGGTGTGGGGCTGGGGCTCACCCAAGACGCTCGGGCTGCTGGCCGCGGGGCTTGCGGTATGCGCGGTATGGATCTGGGTCGAGGTCCACAGCCGCGAGCCGCTGATCGACATGGAGATGATGCGGATTCGCGGGGTGTGGACCACCAACGCGACGGCCTTCCTCCTCGGAGCCGGGATGTACTCGTCGTTCATCGTCTTCCCGCAGTTCGCGCAGTTGCCGACGAGCACCGGGTTCGGGTTCGGCGTATCCCCGGTGGTCTCGGGCCTGTACCTGCTCCCCAGTACCGTCGCGATGTTCATCTGCGGGCTGCTCGCCGGGCGGCTGTCCGCCCGCTACGGATCGAAGTTCTCTCTCATCGTCGGCACCGGCTTTTCGGCCTCCGCGTTCGCGCTGCTCGCGATCACACATTCGGCCCCGATCGAC
Source organism: Solirubrobacteraceae bacterium (assembly GCA_036494115.1). Lineage (GTDB taxonomy): Bacteria > Actinomycetota > Thermoleophilia > Solirubrobacterales > Solirubrobacteraceae > Palsa-465. Next base: position 14,899 of record DASXOS010000139.1, read on the forward strand.
ATGCTGGTCTCGGCGTTGCTGCTCGGGATCGGGATCGGGCTGGCCTTCGCGGCGCTCGGAAACCTGGTGATCCAGGCCGTCCCGCCGCAGCAGACCGGCGTCGCCAGCGGCATGAACACCGTGATGCGGACGCTGGGCGGTGCGCTCGGGGGTCAGCTCGCGGCGACGTTCATCGCCAACAACACATCGGGCCGTTATCCGACGGTCACGGGCTTCGAGCAGACCTTCGTCATGGCCACCGTGTTTCTGATCGTGTGCCTGTTGACGTCGCTGCTCGTCCCCGGCGCTCGCCGTGCCGGACGCGAGGGTGTCGAGCCGCTGGCCACGGTCGCCGAAGACGCCGCCTGAAGCCGATCTCGCCGCACGCCCCATGTGGCTGAGCTCTCAGCCGAGGACAGGCAGCGTGCGCACGTCGGCGAGTTCGCTCAGCGTCTCCTGCATCGTCGCGGTCACCAGCTCGTATCCGTCGTCGACATCGCCGCCCTCGCCGAGCTCCGAAGCGAGGTCAATCGGGTCGAGCACCTGAATCGAGATCTTGGCGGGCACCGGGAAACGCAACGGGAGGTCGAGCAGCGTCACCCCGAATGGTGGCCCGACAGCCACCGGCAGCACCTTCAGACGAAGCGCCCGGTTGAGCCGCAGCGCGCTCGCGAGCCTGCGTCCCTGGCCCATGAACAGCGCCGTCTCCTGGCCGCCGATCGCGACCACGGGAACGACCGGGACCCGGTGTTCCAGCGCCAGCTTGACGAAACCCGTGCGCTGCGCGAAATCGATCTCGTCCGTCTTCCATGACGGGCGGAAGGTCTCGTGGTCCCCGCCCGGATAGACGAGCAGTGCGGCGTCACGCTCCAGCGCGGTGGCCATGTTCTCCGGTGACGCCGGGACCGTGCCGTTGCGCTGAGCCAGCGCCCGCAGCCCCGGGACCTTGAACACCAGGTCATGGGCGAGCTGGTGGAACGGGCGCCCGGTGCCGAAGTGGTCGTAGAAGTGCTGCGCGAAGACAAACGTGTCCGCGATCCAGGTGCCGCCCGAGTGGTTGCCGACGAGCAGCACCGGGCCTTCGGCCGGAATCCGCTCCAGACCCTTCACCTCGGCCCGGAAGTAGAGCTTCGACAGCCAGCGAATCGCGGGGAGGGTGCGCTCGATGTACTCGGGATCACGCAGCTCGAATGGGTCGGCGTCGAGGCCGCCGGTGAGGGCTCCAGCGAGGTCCTCGCCCATGGCGGCGAGCATCCGCAGATACGCCTCCACCGGAGCGGCTGGACGCCGCAGGAGGTCAGTGAGCGATCCCGCCATGGCCCGGGATGTACCCGGGATCTGCTCGAACCATGCCCGCACCGATTGCGGCGAGCTACCAGCGGGTAACCGCTGGAGGGCAAGTTCCCCATGGGTCCGCTCGGCTTCGTCAACTGGCACCGCGTCAACGTCCGCTTCCGGTTCCTGATGTGGATGGTCGCGCTCGTGCTCGCGATCATCGTGCTGGCGCACGTGGTCCCGTCGGGTGGCATGAGCCGGTCCGACGCCGCCGCGGCGACCGGCGGTTCCCAGGCGTTCCACCACGCAGCACCTCGGACCGCCTCGCCCTGATTTATGGCGAGCTGTTGCCCTGGTTGCGGGCGCGTCGGCCCGCATGACACCATGCCGCAACAGGATGTTGCCCCAGTTCAGGATCGAGGAGCACCGTGACGGGGATGGGGCCCTGCGCCTTGCCGTGCACGGGGAGCTGGACCTCACCGTCGCCGGACAGCTCCAGGCACGTCTGCGCGACCTGCAGCGCGAGGGCGCGTCGGTCCGTCTCGACCTCTCGAAGCTCGACTTCATCGACTCGAGCGGCATCCGCGTGGTGACGCTGGCGGCGCTCGACGCCCGCCGCGACGGCTGGGACCTGGAGGTGCTGCGGGAGCTGCCGCCCACCGTGCGCCGGCCGTTCGAGTTGCTGGGAATGCAAGCGGCACTGTGGCCCGAGCCCCAATGAGGTGCGCCCGTGACCGATGAGCCGGTGAGCGTCGCGACAGAGGACAGGCTCGGCGTCGGGCAGACCGTCCTCGGCCCAGGCACGGTCGCGCCCGCCGAGGAGGTCCAGAACCTCTACCGGCTGAGCGATCCCGCCCTATCGGAGCTGCGCCTCGAGGACCTGCTGGATGAGCTGCTGAGCCGCGTCCGAGAGATGCTCGAGGTCGACACGGTCGCGATCCTGCTGCTCGACGAGGAGACGGACGAGCTCGTGGCCCGAGCGGCCCGCGGTATCGAGGAGGAGGTCGAGCAGGGCGTGCGCATTCCCCTCGGCAACGGTTTCGCCGGCCGAATCGCGGCCGGACGTGTCCCGATCTTCATCGCCGATCTCGAACATGCCGAAGTGGTCAACCCAATCCTGCGACAGAAGGGCATCCACTCGCTGCTCGGCGTGCCGCTGATCGTCCAGGGCAAGCTGATCGGGGTGATGCACGTCGGCTCGCTGGAGCCGCGCATCTTCAACGAGCGTGACTCGGCGATCCTGCAGCTCGCCGCGGCGCGGGTGGCGCCGGCGATCGAACGCGCCCAGGTCTACACCGCGCTCGAGCGTCAGCACCGTGTGGCCACCGTGCTGCAACGGAGCCTCCTCCCACGAGAGCTGCCCGACGTGTTCGGCGTGTCGGTCGCAGCCCGCTATCTGCCGGCACGCGACGAGGTCGGGGGCGACTGGTACGACGTGATCGAGCTGGCGCGAGGGCGGCTCGGAATCGCGATCGGCGACGTCGTCGGGCACGGGATTCGGGCCGCCGCACTGATGGGACAGCTCCGCACGGCGCTGCGCGCATATGCGCTCGATCGCGAGTCGCCGGCAGAGGTGCTCGAGGGGGTCGACCGCTACATCCAGGGCATCGGCGGCTACGCAATGGCCACCGCCGCGTATGCCGTATTCGATCCGACGACGCGCATGCTGCGCTTCGCCAGCGCCGGCCATCTGCCGCCGGTGGTCGTCGGCGCGGACGGCGGCCGCGTGGTCGAGGCGCAGCCCGCGCCACCGCTGGGCGCGTTTCCGTACACGAGCTATCCCGAGCAGGAGCTGACGCTCGCCCCCGGCGAGACCATCCTCTTCTACACCGACGGCCTCGTGGAACGGCCGCGCGAGCCGCTCGGGGAAAGAATCGACGAGCTGGTGGAGATCGCCGGCGCCGCGAGCTCGATCGAGGACGCGTGCGTGCTCGCGGTCGACCGGCTGGTCGCACCCGAGGGCCCCCGCGACGATGTGGCGATCGTGGCGCTCCAGAGCAACGAGGTCCCGGCCGAGCTGAGGCTGCGGCTCCCGGCGCGGCCGGCCGTCCTGGCCGACGTGCGCAGCGCGCTCCGGCGCTGGCTGGTCGACCGCGGGGCCAGCCCGGAGGAGCTCACCGAGATCACGATCGCGGTCAGCGAAGCCTGCGCCAACGCCGTCGAGCACGCGTACTCCCCCACCCCACAATCGTTCGAGCTCGTGGCCAGCGCCGAGGGCAGCGAGGTGACCATCACCGTGCGCGACCGGGGCCGGTGGCGGCCGCCGCGGGGCGAGGACCGCGGCCGTGGCATGACGATCATCGGGGCTGCGATGGGTGACGTCGACGTGAACCGCACCGACCATGGCACCGAGGTCGTGATGCGACGCCGGTTGAAAGCCGTCGCATGAGGCTCGCAGACATGCAGCTCAGCCTCGACGAGGGGCTGCTCACGGTGCGCCTCAGCGGCGAGGTCGACAGCTCGAACGCGGCCGAGCTCCGCACGGCGATCACCGAGGCCATGCCCAACGACGCCTACGGCGTGGTGCTCGACCTGACCCCGGTCGACTACCTCGACAGCGCCGGCATCCACCTGCTGTTCCGCCTGCGCGAGGGCCTGCGGTCACGCAGCCAGGGCCTCCGCCTGGTCGTACCGCCCGGCTCGGTCGTGACCGATGCGCTGCGCCTGGCCGGGGTGCAAGGGACGATCGAGTTCGACAACACCGTCGCTCAGGCGCTCGCGTACCTGCGGGCGTCGGTCAGGAACTACAGCTGACCCGGTCTCAGGCCGCCTCGAGCGCCTCGTAGCGCGGCGGTCCGCACTCAAGGACGTCGCGCTCGAGCCGGTCGGCAGTGGCCTGCTCCCAGCGACCGGAATCGACGAGCGCGTGGGACAGAAGCTCGATGTCGGTGAGCGCCTCGAGCGCGGCATCGTCGCGTTCCAGCTCAGCGCAGAAGATCAGGCTGTCCGCGGCGTAGCGGATCCGATCCTGCTCATCCGGCTGAAGCTTGCTGGGGCCGAGCTCCTCGAGCGTGTGGAGCACTCGGCGATAGGCATTGGTGCGTTCGGTGTTCATCTCGGCTGGGGGGTGGTGTCGCGTTGGATGATCGGACCTGCGCGAACCTATGACTTTAGCCCGCTGGCGAAAGATCTCCGGCGGACGTTGTACGAACGTATCGGCAGCTCCGGCGTCGGTACTAAGCCCGGATCGAAATTGGCGTATTAGATCCCGCCTACTCACGGGTAGCTACGGAGGTACCCGCCCGTGCGGGCCGTCAAGCTGATTTCCGCACGCGGCACTCTCGGCCAGCTGCGCCCCATGAACAGTTTGCTCACATGTGACGAATGCGGCGATGTCATCGGCGTGTACGAGCCACTGGTGCTCGTCGCCGACGATGGGGCGCGCGAGACCTCCCGGGCTGCCTGCCCCGATGTTGCTGACAGCGGGGAGCACTATCACCGTGCCTGCTATGTGGAACGGGTAGGTGCAGGCGCACGGGACGCGCCAGTTGGCGTGCGCTCGCGATACTGACCGCATGAACAGCGTCCCCCGTCCGGACTTCCGCTCGCTCTACCGCCACGGCTTCGCCCGGATCGCGGCCGGGGTCCCGTACGTCCGCGTGGCCGACCCGGCGTACAACGCCGAGCGCACGATCGCGCTCAGTCGCCAAGCGGACGAGCAGGGCGCGGCGCTCGCAGTGTTCCCGGAGCTGGGGATCTCCTCCTACGCAATCGACGACCTGTTCCACCAGAAGGCGCTGCTCGGTGGCGTCCGCGATGCGCTCGGGGAGATCGCCGCGGCCAGCGGCGACCTGGCGCCGGTGATCGTGGTCGGCGCTCCGCTGCTCATCGGCGAGGCGGTGTTCAACGCCGCGGTCGTCATCCACCGCGGCCGCGTGCTCGGTGTCGTGCCCAAGAGCTACCTGCCCGAGTACCGCGAGTACTACGAGAAGCGCCAATTTCGTGCCACGCGCGACGCGCTCACCAGCGAGGTGACGCTGCTCGGCGAGACCGTCCCGTTCGGGGCCGACCTCGTGTTCGCCTGCCGGGATCTCCCCGGCTTCACGCTGTTCGTCGAGATCTGCGAGGACCTGTGGAACCCGATTCCGCCGAGCAGCTACGGCGCGCTCGCCGGCGCCACCGTGCTCGCCAACCTATCGGCCAGCAACATCACGATCGGCAAGTCCGAGTACCGCCACACGCTGTGCGGGTCGCAGTCGGCTCGGATGATCGCCGCGTACCTCTACACCGCGGCCGGGTTCGGGGAGTCGACCACCGATCTGGCCTGGGACGGCCAGGCGATGATCTACGAGAACGGGGATCTCATCATCGAGGCCGAGCGGTTCGCCCGTGACGAGCAGCTGCTGTTCGCGGACATCGACCTCGACCGGATCGTGTCCGACCGCGCAAGCACGAGCAGCTTCGCCGACGCGGTCCACGACCACATGGAGCGGGTCCAGGCGATCCGCCGGGTCGAGTTCGCGCTCGAGCCCCCAGCCCGCCCGTTGCCGCTGCGGCGCAAGCTCGAGCGCTTCCCGTTCGTGCCCGCCGATCCGGTCAGCCGCAACGAGCGCTGCGAGGAGGTCTACAACATCCAGGTACGCGGGCTCGAGACCCGGATGCGGGCCACGGGAATCGAGAAGATCGTGATCGGCGTCTCCGGCGGGCTCGACTCGACCCACGCGTTGATCGTCGCCGCCCGGGCGGTCGACCGGCTCGAGCTGCCGCGAAGCAACGTCCTCGCCTACACGTTGCCCGGATTCGCCACCAGCCGAGAGACGCTGCGCAACTCCCACCGCCTGATGGACGCGCTCGAAGTGAGCGCCGAGCAGATCGACATCCGCCCCTCGGCGGAGCAGATGCTGCGCGATTTGGGCCACCCCGCCGCCGACGGCAAGCCGGAGTACGACGTCACGTACGAGAACGTGCAGGCCGGCGAGCGCACCTCGCACCTGTTTCGCCTCGCCAACTACCACCAAGGGCTGGTGCTCGGCACCGGCGACCTGTCAGAGCTCGCGCTGGGCTGGTCCACCTACGGAGTCGGTGACCAGATGTCGCACTACAACGTCAACGCCTCGGTCCCGAAGTCGCTGATCCAGTTCCTGATCCGCTGGGCCGTCGACACCGAGCAGTTCAGCGCGGACGCCGGCGAGGTGCTGAACTCGGTGCTCGAGACCGAGATCTCCCCCGAGCTCGTTCCCAGCGAGGACGGCGACTCCGACAAGCCCGGCCAGTCGAGCGAGAGCGTCGTCGGCCCCTACGAGCTCCAGGACTTCTTCCTCTATTACGTACTCCGCTTCGGTTACTCGCCGAGCAAGGTGGCATTCCTGGCGCAGCACGCCTGGGGCGACCGCGAGCGCGGGACCTGGCCCGACCTGATTCCGCCCGAGCGCCGCAACGAGTACTCGATCGCGGACATCAAGCACTGGCTTAAGGTGTTCCTCGATCGCTTCTTCCGCACCAGCCAGTTCAAGCGCTCGGCCCTGCCCAACGCCCCCAAGGTCGGCTCGGGCGGCTCGCTTTCGCCCCGTGGCGACTGGCGCGCCCCGAGCGACAGCTCCTCGGCCGTGTGGCTCAAGGAGCTCCGGGAGCAGGTCCCGGACTAGGCGGGCGTCTTGACGAAGCGCTCGCGCAGCTCGATCTTCTTGAACTTGCCGGTCGCCGTGCGCGGGATCTCGTCGATGAACTCGAACCGCTCGGGAAGCTGCCACTTGGCGAATTGCTGGGCGAGGTGATCGCGGAGTTCGTCGGGGCTCGCCTCCTGGCCGTCGTGGAGGACGACCGCGGCCAGGGGCCGCTCGCCCCAGCGCTCGTCGGGGATGGCGATGACGGCGGCCTCGGCGATCGCGGGATGGGCCATCAGCAGGTTCTCGAGGTCGACCGAGGAGATCCACTCGCCGCCCGACTTCACGAGGTCCTTCGAGCGGTCGGAGATCCGGATGCACCCGTGGTGGTCGATCTTCACGACGTCGCCGGTCTGGAACCAGCCGTCGTCGGTGAACTTCTCCTCGCCCTGGCCGCGGTGGTAGCTCGCGGCCACCCACGGGCCGCGCACCTCGAGCTCACCCATCGTCTCGTCGTCCCACGGGATCAGCTCGCCGTCGTCGCCCCGGGCGCGGATCTCGACGAACGGCCCGGGGATGCCGGCACGGGCGCGGAACTCGAGCTGCTCGTCCTCGGAGGCGTCCCTGAGCGCGTGGGGAACCCGCGCGATGCTGCCCAGAGGGGAGGTCTCGGTCATGCCCCAGGCCTGGATGATCGTGAGGTCGTGGCGGTCGAAGCGCTCCATCAGGCTGCGGGGCACCGCCGAGCCGCCGACGATCATCCGCTGTAGCGAGCTGAGGTCCCAGCGGTCCGGTTCGGCCTCGATCGCCTGCAGCACCGCCATCCACACGGTGGGCACGCCGGCGCTGAGGGTCACCTTCTCGTCGGCGAGCAGGTCGAGCACGCTCACCGGATCGAGCTTCGGGCCCGGGAGCACCAGGCCGGCGCCGGCGAACGCCGCGGCGTACGGGAGGCCCCAGGCGTTGGCGTGGAACATCGGGACGACCGGGAGGATCGTGTCGCGCCCGGAGATCTGCATCGAATCGGGGAGCGCCGTCACGAGCGAATGGAGCACGAGTGCGCGGTGCGAGTAGACGACCCCCTTCGGCCGGCCGGTCGTGCCCGACGTGTAACACATGGCGCAGGCGCGGCGCTCATCGAGCTCCGGCCAGTTCATCGCCTCCTTGCCGCTGATGAGCGACTCGTAGTCGATCGTGTCCTCGTGAACCGAGCCGGAGTGGGAGACGACGATCACGTGCTCGAAGTCGTGGGCGTGGCGGAAGTTCTCGAACACCTCGAGCAGCGTCTCGTCGACGATGATCACCCGGTCATCGGCGTCCTCGGCGATGAATCCCAGCTCGTCGGGGTGCAGGCGCGGGTTCAGCGTGTGGATGACCGCGCCCATCAGCGGCACGGCGAAGTACAGCTCGAGGTGCTCGGGCTGGTTCCAGAGCAGCGTCGCCACCCGGTCGCCGTCGCCAACCCCCAGCTCCCGCAAGGCCGTCGCGAGCCGGCGTGCCCGCTCGGCGCCCTCCGCCACCGTGGTCCGGTGGATCTGACCGTCGGGCCGCCGCGCGACGACTTCCCGCGCTCCGCTCAGCTGCTCGGCTCGCTCGATGATCGTCGTCAGCGTGAGCGGAAAGTCGTCCATCATCCGCCCGTTCAAGATCGCCTCGCTCATGGTCTCCCTCCGGACTCGGGGTTCGG
>DASXOS010000140.1:0-20848 GCA_036494115.1 Solirubrobacteraceae bacterium
AGAAGGCGAGCAAGAAGAAGGGCACGAAGGGCGACGACGACACGGGCGACGCCGAGCCCGAGGGCCCGGATGCCGAGCTCACGGAGCGCTTCCGCTCGTTCGCCGGCCAGGACGCCGACGCGGACGGCGACTCCACCGGCAACGAGTAGCTACGCCGGCCTGGAGGCGGTCAGCCCCCGACCGCCTCGGCGATCGCTTCGATGAACTCGTCGACGTCCTGCTCGGTGGTGTCCCACGAGCACATCCAGCGGACCTCGTTCGTGGCCTCGTCCCAGGTGTAGAAGGCGAAGTCCTGCTGCAGGCGGGCGATCGCCTTGGCCGTGATCCGGGCAAATACTGCGTTCGATTGCACCGGCCGGGTGATCTCGACATGGCGCATCTTGTTGACTCCCCGGCCCAGCCGCAGAGCCATCTGGTTGGCCTGGTGGGCCGAGAGCAGCCACAGATCGTCGGTCAGCAGCGCCTCGAACTGCGCCGCCAGAAAGCGCATTTTCGAGGCCAGCTGGAGCGACTGCTTGCGCAGGTACCGAAAGCCGTCGGCGAGCTCCGGATTGAGGAACACCACCGCCTCGGCGCCGAGGGCGCCGTTCTTGGTGGCGCCGAACGAGACCACGTCGACGCCGGCCTCGGTGGTCAGCGCGTACAGCGGGAGCTCGAGCCAGGCCGCCGCGTTGGCGAGCCGCGCCCCGTCCACGTGCAGGAGCATGTCGTGCGCGTGGGCGACGTCCGCGAGCGCCTTGGTCTCCTTCATCGAGTAGCAGGTGCCCAGCTCGGTGCACTGCGAGATCGAGACCACCCGCGGCTGCACGGCGTGCTCGTCGCCGATCCGGGCGATCCGGCCCCTGACCTGGGACGGCGTGAGCTTGCCGTTCTCGCCGGGGATCGTCAGCAGCTTCACCCCGGCGACCGCCTCCGGCGCACCGCCCTCGTCGACGTTCAGGTGCGCGGTCTCGGCGCAGATCGCCGCCTGCCAGGGACGGCACACCGCGCGCAGCGAGAGCACGTTGGCGGCCGTCCCATTGAACACGAGGAACGCGCGAGCATCGCCGCGGAACTGCTCCTCGATCAGTGCCGTGATCCGCTCGCTGTACGGGTCGTGGCCGTAGCCGAACGCGTGGCCGACGTTGACCCGGGCGATCGCCCCCAGCACGAGGGGATGGACGGTGGCCGAGTTATCCGACGCGAAGCCGCGTTCGTTCACGCGGCCAATTTAGCCTTCAGCGAGCTGTAGAACAGCGACAGCGGGAACTCGTCCTCGAGCACGAGGTCGATGTACGGCCGCGGATCCTCGACATCGGCGAACTCGCGCCTGTCCGAGACCCACTTGGAGCCGATCGCCGGCGGCACGTTGGCCGCGACGAGGTCGTGCGCCGCGGCCCAATGCTGGAGCTTGGTGCGGTCGATCCCGATGCGATACAGCTCAGAGACCGCGGCGTGTAGGAGCGCAACACCCTCCGCGACGGTGTCCCACTCGATCGTCAGCTGGTTGTCGGTCCAGTGCAGGAAGCCATTGCGGTGCAGGAATGCGAACAGCAGCTGGCCGCCGAGCCCGTCGTAGTTGCGCTTGCGCGGACCCGTGATCGGGAAGCGGAGCAGCCGGTCGAGCAGGATCGCGTACTGGACGTAGCGGGCCACCGGATACCCATCACGCTCCAGCTCCACCGCCTGGGTGAACGCGGTCAGGTCGCAGCGCAGCTCCTCCAGTGAGTACATCCAGTACGGCGCGCGCTGGCGGATCATGAACGGGTCGAACGGCAGGTCTCCGTGACTGTGGGTCCGGTCGTGGATCAGATCCCAGAGGATGTAGGCCTGCTGGGAGAGACCGGGATTGCGCAGCATCCACGCGGCGTCGGGCGGGAGATTCAGCCGCAGTAGATCGCTCGCCGCCCCGGCGACACGGCGCAGCCGCTCGGCCTCACGGTCGCAGAAGATCGCGCCGAAGTTGTTGACCGGCCGGCCGGCGACGGACACGGTCTCGGGGAACAGCACCGCGCATTCGCTGTCATAGCCGCGCGTGGCATCGACGAGCTCGACGGGCACGAACTTCGGGTTGTCGTAGCGCGTGCGTTCGAGCTCTGCGATCCAGTCGGGCCAGGGGACGCGCACGATCAGCGCCTCGAAGCACGTGTCGCGCGAGCCGTTCTGCTTGTACATGGGGAAGAACGCGAGGTGCTCGATCCCGTCCTGACGCATCTGCTCGGGGCGGAACAGGTCCAGCGAGCGAGTGAAGTCGGGCTTCTCGAAGCCGCCGGCCTCCCACCCGTGCAGGTCGGCGATCGCCGCCTCGATGTAGTCGCGCTGGTGGGGGAAGCGCGGCGCGAGGTCGGCCAGGGCCCTCGCGATCGGCTCGATCCGCGAGCGGGCCGCATCGGCCTCGCCCGCCAGCGACCCGTCCGGGGCCTGCAGCAGAGCGAGCGCGTTCGTCTCGTCTCTGAGCCGCGCCCAGGCGGCATCGTCCTTCGCCGCTGAGGAATCCTCGACGACACCGGCCCCGTCGGAGCGCGCCGCCCAGTAGGCGAGGTTCAGCCACAGCTTGCGGTGATCGAGCTGGTCGAGGCAGTCGTCGCCGAACAGATCGGAGTCCGCCAGGACAGCCACATGACCAGCGCCGTACTCGCCGGCGACGATCAACGGAGCCCCCGGCACCGACGCGGTCGCATGGCTCCGGGCCAGCACCCGGGCGCCGTTGCTCGAGCCGATCGTGGTCGAGCGGTAGAAGCAGGCGGACGCGACCCGGGCCAGCAGGTCCCCCTCGGTGCCGCGCGCGCCCTGGCCGAGCTCAGCCAGGATCCAGCTGGGAGCTCCGAGGCAGTGCTCGTAGTCCTGGACGGTGTCGTTCTGGAGGTGCAGGCCGAAACGCTCGAGCAGGTCGTTGAGGTTGTTGCCGTACTTCTCCTGCTCGGTTTCGCCGAGCACGATCAGGCCTCCCCCATCGCGCACGAACTGCTCGACCGCGTCGAGCTCTTCGTCGCTGAGACGCGGTGAGCCGGCGCCAGTCGTCCGCTCCCAGCGCGGATCGGAGGGGTGCGCAATGACGAGCAGGTCGCAGTCGCCGAGGGCGGCGGCGGTGAGCGGCTGGCCGGTGTTCGGCGCCACCGCGAACTCGCGCTCCGCCAGCGCCTCCGCAGCGCGCCTGTACGACGCATCGGCGGGGTGCGCGGGCTGCATCGTCTGCGCCAGCTCGGACCGGATCGTCCAAGCCTCGCTGTGGGCCTCGTCGAAGAGCACGCGGGCACGCGGAATCGTGACGGTCATATTCTGAGCCTACTGCGCCCGGCGGCGGCTGTCGATGCCGATATCGATGTAGTATCCGCATGAAATCATCGATATGGACGCCACAGACCATCAAATCATTGCGTTGCTCGTGGAGGACGGACGGCGCACCTACGACGACATCGCGCGTCACGTGACCCTGTCGCCGCCCGCGGTCAAGCGACGCGTCGACAAGCTGCTCGAGCAGGGGTCGCTCCGCGGCTTCACCGCGGTGGTCGACCACGTCGCGCTCGGCGACCGCACCGAGGCCCTGATCGAGCTGTTCTTCGCTCCCGGGACGCTGCTCGACGCGGTCGCCGACACACTCCGAGGCCATCCCGAGGTGGTCGAGGCGTGGAGCGTGACGGGCGAGGCCGACGCGATCGCGCGCGTGCGCACGCAGGACAATGCGGACCTCGAGCGGCTGATCATGGAACTCCAGCGCGACGGGCTCGTGCAGCGCACGCGATCGCAGGTCGTCCTGTCGCGACTCGCTGCCGCTTAGCGACCCCCAGTTTCGCCATGCGTAGCAGCGGAAAGTAGTTCCTTAGGCACACCTCTCGACTCGCCGCGCAGGAGGCAGGATGACCAGCCAAAACGGCAACGCACGCAGTTCCGATGGCCGCTTCGACGGGATCGAACGGCCCTACAGCGACGACGATGTCGAGCGCCTCCGCGGCAGCGTCATGATCGAATACACGCTCGCGCGCCGTGGCGCGGAGCGTCTCTGGGACCAGATCAACCAGGAGGGCTACGTCCGGGCGCTCGGCGCGATGACCGGAAACCAGGCCGTGCAGCAGGTCAAGGCCGGGCTGGAGGCGATCTACCTCTCGGGCTGGCAGGTGGCCGGCGACGCGAACCTGGCCGGCGAGACGTATCCGGACCAGAGCCTCTACCCCGTCAACAGCGTGCCCGCCGTGGTGCGGCGGATCAATAGCGCGCTGCGCCGCGCGGACCTGATCACCCACTCCGAGGGCGACGACGACACCGACTGGTTCGTGCCGATCGTGGCCGACGCCGAGGCCGGGTTCGGCGGCGATCTGAACGTGTTCGAACTGACCCGCCAACTGATCGAGGCCGGCGCCGCCGGCGTCCATCTCGAAGACCAGCTTTCCTCGGAGAAGAAGTGCGGGCACATGGGCGGGAAGGTGCTGCTGCCCACCTCCCAGGCGGTCCGCCACCTGATCGCGGCGCGGCTGTCGGCCGACGTGTGCGGCGTCCCGACCGTGATCGTGGCCCGCACCGACGCCCTCGCCGCGGACCTGCTGCTCTCCGACGTCGACGAGGCTGACCGTGAGTTCTGCACCGGCGAGCGCACCGCCGAGGGCTTCTACCGCACCAATCCCGGGATCGAGCAGGCGATCGCACGTGCCCTGGCCTACGCGCCGGTCACCGACCTCATCTGGTGCGAGACCGGGACCCCGGACCTCGACGAGGCCCGCCAGTTCGCCGAGGCCGTCCACGACAAGTACCCCGGCAAGCTGCTGGCCTACAACTGCTCGCCCTCGTTCAACTGGGCCGAGCACCTCTCCGAGCAGGAGATCGCCTGCTTCCAGGAGGAGCTGTCGAAGCTCGGATACAAGTTCCAGTTCGTCACCCTGGCCGGCTTCCACGCGGTATGCCTGTCGATGTTCGAGCTGGCGCGCGGCTACCGCGACAACGCGATGTCGGCGTTCGTCGACCTTCAGCAGCGCGAGTTCGCGGCCGAGGATCACGGCTACACCGCGACCAAGCACCAGCGCGAGGTCGGCGCGGGGTACTTCGACGAGGTCGCTCAGGCGATCGCCGCGGGTGCCTCGAGCACCACGGCACTCACCGGATCGACCGAGGAATCCCAGTTCAGCAGCTGAACTGAGGCCGCCCTCGCCAACCTTGGCACAACTATGTCAAGGTTTGTTAGCATGGCCAGATGCGCGATTTCCTCGCCACCGTTCGCGAGCGCGTCGTCGTGTACGACGGCGGCATGGGCGCGACCCTCGAGCAGTTCGAGCTGAGCCTGGAGGACGATTACAGGCTGCCGGGCCGCTGCCACGAGGCGCTCGTGCTCAACCGGCCCGACGTGATCGAGGGCGTACACAGCTCGATGATCGAGGCCGGGGCGATCGTGCTCGAGACCGACACGTTCCAGGCCTCGCGGCTCAAGCTCTCGGAATGGGGTCTCGAGGACCATACGCTCGAGATCAACGTCAAGGCGGCTGAGATCGCGCGGAAGGCGGCGGGCGAGGACCGGTTCGTGGCCGGCTCGATCGGCCCCACTGGCTACCTCCCCGCGAGCGACGACCCCTCCCTCGGCAAGATCCAGTTCCGCGAGCTGGTCGAGGTGTTCACCGAACAGGCCACGGGGCTCGTCCGCGGTGGCGCCGACCTGATCATCATCGAGACCGCGCAGGACATCCTCGAGGTCAAGGCGGCGATCTTTGGCGCCCGCGAGGCGTTCAAGCTCGAGGGCCGCACGCTGCCGATCCAGTGCAGCGTCTCGCTGCTTCCCCAGGGCGGGAAGATGCTGCTCGGCACTGACATCAGCGCGGTACTGGCCACGCTCGAGGCGCTTGAGATCGATGCCATCGGGCTCAACTGCTCCACCGGCCCCGAGGACATGCGTGACGCGATCCGCTTCCTCGGCGAGACCTCGCCGCTCCCGGTCCATTGCATTCCCAATGCGGGCCTGCCGCTCCAGGGCCCGAACGGCGAGACGATCTTTCCCGAGGAGCCCGAGCCGCTGGCGGCCACGCTCGGCGACTTCGTCGACCGCTACGGCGTCAGCGTCGTGGGCGGCTGCTGCGGCACGACGCCCGCGCACATCGAGGCGCTCGCCGAGCGTGTGGCGGGCCGGACCCCCGGCGAGCGTCCGGAGCCGCGCATTCTGCACGTCTCGAGCATGATCGCCGCGACGCCACTCGTCCAGGACCCGCGCCCGACGCTCGTCGGCGAGCGTGTCAACTCGCAGGGCTCCCGCAAGGCCAAGGAGATGCTCCTGGCCGACGACTACGACGGCCTGCTCACGGTCGCCGAGGACCAGGTCACCGGCGGCGCGCACGTGCTCGACGTGTGCGTGGCCCTGACCGAGCGCCAGGACGAGGACGAGCAGATGCGTCAGGTCGTCAAGCGGATCTCGCTGACCCAGCCGGCGCCGATCCAGGTCGACTCGACCGAGCCCGAGGTGATCGAGACGGCGCTCGAGCAGATTCCGGGCCGCGCGATCGTCAACTCGATCAACCTCGAGGCCGGCCGCGACAAGCTCGATCGCGTCGTCCCGATCGCCAAGGCGCATGGCGCGGCGCTGATCGCGCTGACGATCGACGAGGTCGGGATGGCCAAGACCGCCGAGCGCAAGCTCGAGATCGCCCAGCGGCTGACGCAGCTCTGCTGCGAGGAGCACGGGCTCGACCCCGAGGCCCTGATCTTCGATTGCCTCACATTCACCCTGACCACCGGCGACGAGGAGTGGAAGCCGAGCGCGGTGGCGACGATCGAGGGGATCCGGCAGATCAAGACCGAGATCCCCGGCGTCAAGACCTCCCTCGGCGTCTCCAACGTCAGCTTCGGCGTCGGCCTGCCCGCGCGGAGCGTGCTCAACAGCGTGTTCCTGCACCACTGCGTCGAGGCCGGGCTCGACCTGGCGATGGTCAACCCGAACCACATCACGCCGTACGCCGAGATCTCCGAGGAGGAGCGCGAGCTCGCCGACGACCTCGTCTTCAACCGCCGCGAGGACGCGCTCGAGCGGTTCATCGCCCACTTCGAGTCCAAGGGGCCCGAGGAGGCCGAGGAGAAGGCCAACCCGACCGAGGGCATGGAGCCCGAGGAGGCGCTGCACTTCCACATCCTGCGCCGCAAGAAGGAGGGCGTCGAGGACTGGATCGATCAGAGCGTCGAGAAGATCGGGGCGGTGCCAACCCTGAACGACGTGCTGTTGCCGGCGATGAAGGAGGTCGGGGACAAGTTCGGCGCCGGCGAGCTGATCCTGCCGTTCGTGCTTCAGTCGGCGGAGGTGATGAAGCGCGCGGTGGCCCGGCTCGAGAACTACCTCGAGAAGATGGAGGGCTACACCAAGGGCACGGTCGTGATCGCCACCGTGTTCGGCGACGTCCACGACATCGGCAAGTCGCTCGTCAACACGATCCTCACCAACAACGGCTACACCGTCGTCGACCTCGGCAAGCAGGTCCCGATCTCGACGGTGCTCGACGCCGCGGTCGAGCATAAGGCGACCGCGATCGGGCTGAGCGCGCTGCTCGTCTCGACCTCGAAACAGATGCCGGCCTGTGTGCAGGAGCTGCATGAGCGCGGGCTCGAGTTCCCAGTGCTGATCGGCGGCGCGGCGATCAACCGCAACTTCGGCCTGCGGATCCTGTACCCGAACGGGACCGAGTCCGATGACATCTACGAGCCCGGCGTGTTCTACTGCAAGGACGCGTTCGAGGGGCTGGCCAAGATGGATCAGCTGATCGATCCGCAGGCGCGCGAGGCCCTCGTGGTCAAGACCCGCGACGCGGCCCGCACGCTCCGCGAGCAGCCTGCCGCGGAGCCCGACGACGCGCCGCCGACCACCGACGACTCTGTCCGCTCCGGCGTCAGCACTGAGAACGAGATCCCCCAGCCGCCGTTCTGGGGCGTGCGGGAGATCGACGTCGACATGGACGGCGTCTACCACCACCTCGACACCCATGTCCTGTTCAAGCTCCACTGGGGTGGCCGCGGGGTCAAGGGCGAGGAGTGGAAGAAGCTGGTGCGCGAGGACTTCCAGCCGCGACTCGAGCGGATGTGGCGCGAGCAGACGTATTTGCATCCGCGCGCGCGGCTCGGCTATTTCCCGTGCAACTCCGACGGCAACGAGCTGATCGTCTGGGACCCCGAGTCGCCAGGCGAAGTCGAGCTCGAGCGTCTGGTGTTCCCGCGCCAGCCCAAGCACGACCGGATCTGCCTGGCCGACTTCTACCGGCCCGTCGGCTCTGACATCGACGTGGTCGCGCTCCAGGCGGTCACCGCGGGTGACGAGGTCACCGAGCTGATGGCCAAGCTCGAGGCCGATGGCGAATTCGCCGAGCAGCTGTTCGTCCACGGGCTCGGCGTCCAGACCGCGGAGGGCATGGCCGAGTGGCTGCACTCACGAGCCCGCTCGGACCTCGGACTCGAGCCCACTCAGGGCCGCCGCTACTCCTGGGGCTATCCGGCCTGCCCCGAGCAGTCCGAGCACGAGAAGGTGTTCCGCCTGCTCGATGCGCCCGCGATTGGTCTGCGGCTCTCCGGCGGCTATGCGGTCGAGCCCGAGCAATCCACGCTCGCGATCGTCGCCCATCACCCCCAGGCCGTGTACTTCGGAATGAAGTCCGGCTCGCTGCCGAAATCGGACCGCCAGGCTGCCGACGAGCTGATCGCCGGAACCGACAAGGACCCCACGAAGCTGGGCGAGCTCGCCGACGAAGACCCGGAGCTCGCCGGCGTTTCCGCCGGCTGAGAAGCGGTCAGGCGGCGGGGCGCAACGAGTCGAGCTCGCGGCTCTCGGCGAGCTCCTTGAGCGCGCGCCGCTCGATCGTGCGCACCGCGTCGGAGGAGATCCCCAGCCTGCGGCCGGTCTCGCTGAGCGGTGTGGGATCGTCGCCGCCCACTCCGTAGCGGAGCTTGACCACCTCGCGCTCCCGCTCCGGGAGCCGGTCCAAGGCTCGATGCAGCGCGTCTTCGCGCAGAGCGATCTCGACCTCCTCGTCGGGTTCGAGGTCCGAGCTCGGAAGCAGCGTGCCGAGCGTCGTGTCCTCCTCCTCGCCCACGGGACGGTCGAGGCTGGTCACGACCCGGGCGGCGGCGCGCGTTTCGCGCACGGCCTTGAGATCGAGTTCTGCGGCCTCAGCGATTTCCTCGTCGGTGGGCTCGCGCCCGAGCTTGGCCATCAACTCGCGCCGGGCGCGGCCGATCTTGCGCTCGCGCTGCCCGATGTGAACCGGGATTCGGATCGTGCGGGCGCGATTGGCGATCGCGCGCTGGATCGACTCCCGGATCCAGAAGGTGGCGTAGGTCGAGAACTTGAAGCCCTTGCGGTAATCGAACTTCTCGGCGGCGCGGATCAGCCCCAGAATCCCCTCCTGGATCAGGTCGAGCAGCGGCAGCTCTTGGCCCTGGTACTTGCGGGCGTTGGAGATCACCAGCCGCAGGTTCGAGTTGACGAGCTGCTCCTTGGCGCGCAGGTCGCCGCGCTCGATCCGCTGGGCGAGCTCGATTTCCTCATCGCGGTTGAGGAGCGGGTGCCGGCGCACCTCCTGGAGGAACAGCGACATGGCATCGGTGGTGCGGTCGGCCAGATCGTCGTTGATGTAGGCGGTCTTCTCCGTCGTCGCGCGCCCGCAGTCGTCGCGGACCTCGAAGCCGCGCTCCTCGAGCAGGTCCTCGAGCACCGGCATGTCGTCGTCCGAGAGCTCGAGCTCCTGGACGAGCTCGCTGAGCTCGGACAGCTCAACGCACCGATCGACCCGCAGGGCGCCGCGGGCGACCAGATCGTCCACCATCTCCGAAAGAGCTTCGCTGGGGGTGGCTGATGTGACTTCGCTCGGCATGGGTAGACGTTACCCGAGGAAGCGGCCCGCAATTCGCGGAGCGGACGGTTTACTCTGCCTTAAGGATTTTTCGCGGGGACGCGGTGGATGCTCAGCTCTCGACGTTCGCCGTCGAGACTGCGCGACCCGTCGCAGAACGCGTCGGCAGCTTCACCGGGGCGGCGTGCATGGCACGCAGGCGCACCTCGCGCCACGACATGCCCTCCTTGAGGAGGGCCGGCATCCCCATCAGCACCGCGGTCGCGACCTCGACCGCCTGCAGGATCACGCCGTAGGCGAACGCATCGGGGACGCTCACGTGCCAGCCCCCGTGGAGCACCGCCACGCAGGCCGCCTGAAAGACGCCGAGGTTCGCCGGCGTCGCCGGCAGCACCGCGGTGACGTTGACGGCGAACAGCACCGCCGCCGCGGCGGGGAACCCCGTCTGGTGATCGAGCCCGAGCGCGACGAGGAGGATGTAGCAGGAGCATGCCTGCAGCCCCCACGCGCCGAGCTGGGCGGCCACCGCCTCGCCTCCGAGGCGCGGGTCGCGGAAGACGGTCAGGCCCGCGCGGACGCGCGTCATCGCTCGCCGGAGCTGGGCCACCAACTGATGCAGACGCGACGACCGGTGTCCCGCTCCAAACCGGAGCAGCACCGGGGCCAGCAGCACGAGCACCAGCAGCGCCGCCGGCGCGACGGCAGCGAACACGAGCGCGTTCTGGTGGCCGTTGAACAGGTCGACCGACGAGAACATGATGCTGCCCAGGATCGCGAGCGCGACGATGTTGATCAGCGTCTGCGAGACGAGCGTGCCGAGCACGATCGGGAGGTTCTCCCGGGGGCGACCGGTGCGCCTGGCCACGACCAGTGCGCGGGACGGCTCGCCCAGACGAGCCGGCAGCGTGGAGGACATCAGCACGCCGATGAACGTGCCCTGCATCGCATCGGCCATGCGTGTGGACCCTCTAGGCAGCGCCGCACGCAGGATCGCGTTCCACGACAGGCCGCGCAGCACCATGGACAGGCACATCACGGCGAGCCCGATCAGGATGAAGGTGGGGCTCGAGTTGATCAGGGCGGTGGCGATGTGGGTCAGCCCGATCTTCTGGAGCGCGAGGTAGCCGAGCACGGCGCCGGCGATCCACACGGCGAGCACGGCCAGCCGGCGCACCAGCGCGGGCACTCGGGCGCGGGACTGCTTCGGCGTCACCTCGAGGCTCGGCAGGCGCCGCGGGGGGATGTGCGGCTTGCCGTCCGCGGCCCGGACGCCCACGTGCACTGCAGTCCGCTGCAGCGCCGTGCTCGGCTCGGGCGTGGCGATCGCGTCCTGGTAGGCCTCCATGACCTCCGCGGCGACGCGGGGCCAGGCAAAGCGCTCGACGTCGCGCGAGGCCGCCCGGGCCATCTCGACCCGGCGCTCGGGTTCCTCCCACAGGTCGCGGAGCGCTTCCGCCAGCGCCTGGGCGTTGCCCGGCTCGACCAGGACCCCGTCGACGCCATCGCGAACGACGTCGCGATACCCGGCGATGTTCGAGGCCACGACCGGCGTGCCCGCGGCGAACGCCTCGGTGAGCACCATCCCAAAGCTCTCGGCGCCGATCGACGGAGCGGCCAGGACATCAGAGCGCTGCAGGACCTCGCGTTTGCGCTCATCATCGACCTTGCCGAGCATCGTCACCCCGCGTGAGTCGAGCATCAACGGCTCGAGCTCCGCCGGCGAGGCGCCGATCACGGTCAGCTCGGTCGGGATGTGCTCGCGCAGCGCCTCGAAGGCGCGCAGCAGAAGCGGCAGGCCCTTGCGCTCGACGGCCTGCCCCACGAACACGATGCGCAGCTTGTCGCCGATCGGCCGGGCGGCTCCGATCGCGGCCGCCTCGGGATCGAGGTGAACCCCGTTGGGGATGATCCGGTAATGGCCTCCGAACCACCGCCGGCCGGTCCACGCCGCCGCCTGCGAGACGGCGATCCGGACGTGCAGGCGGTTCAGCACACGGCGCGCGCCGAGTCCGTTGGCGAGCGCGTTGGGCAGGCGGCTGCTGGAGTAGGAGTGGAATGTCCCGACGAGCGGCAGCTGGATCGAGTCGGCCGCGGTCCATCCGATCATCGGCGCCACGGGCTCGTGGATGTGGACGACGTCATAGCCGCCCGCCCGCAGTTCGCGCTGCATCGTCGCCACCCCGTAGGGCGTGATCGAAAGATTCGAAACGGCGCCGTTGGCCTTGAAGCCGATCGTGCGGCCGAGCGAGATCAGGTAGTCCGGAGCGGTGACGTGCTGGGGGCGGGCGCCGCGGTGGGCGATCGCCGCACGCCGTCCGGGCGGGTCATACGGCGCCAGCACGCGGACCTCGTGGCCCTCGATGATGTACTGCTCGGCGAGCGCCTCGATGTGGCGGGTGACGCCGCCCGGATACGTCCAGGAATATGGCGACACCAGCGCGATGCGCATCCTCATGATCTTAGTGGTTCCGGATGCCATCGCCGTGACTCCTAACCCGCCGTGGGCCCCCGGTTTCTCCGCGTATCATCACTCTGGCGTGCCTATCCGCCACTTTGTCAAGTACACGTTCCTGAAGGTTGATCCTGCCTGGCGCCGCCTCGACGATGAGCAGCGCGCCCGGGACAAGCGCGAGTTCATCGCCGCATGCGAGGACTTCGCCGATGGTCATCTGCTGCGCTCCTTCTCGCTCGTCGGTACGCGCGGCGACGCCGACCTGATGCTGCTCGGTCAGGCCCAGAACCTGGAGCGGATTCACGAGTTCCATGTCGTACTGGCGCAGAGCGGGTTGATGAAGTGGTGCTCGGTCCCCTACTCGTTGCTGGCGATGACCAAGCCGTCGGAGTACTCGGACGAGTCCCGCCTGGAAGTTCGACCCGGGCACGGCAAGTACCTGTTCGTGTACCCGTTCGTCAAGACGCGCGCCTGGTACAGCCTCAACGGCGACGAGCGCTGGCGGATCATGCAGGAGCACATCAAGGTGGGCCGGGAGTACCCCTCGGTGGACCTCAACACGAGCTACTCGTTCGGACTCGACGATCAGGAGTTCGTGGTCGCCTTCGAGACGGACAACCCGGCGGACTTCCTCGATCTCGTCCAGCGCCTGCGGACGACCGAGTCGAGCTCCTACACGCTGCGTGACACGCCAACGTTCACGTGCATCTCGTGCTCGGTGGAGCGCGCGCTCGGGGCGCTCGACGGCGCCGCACTGGCCATCGCTGCGCCCTGACGCTCGGAACGCGATTGCCGGCCGACCCTGACACAGCGGCGGTCGAGCACCTGCGGGCGGCCGATCCGGTGCTGCGCGAGCTGATCGACGAGGTCGGCAGCGAGGACCTCCCCGATCCTCGCGCCGGCCGTCCGGACGATCACTACGGGGCGCTGGTGCGCTCGATCGTGGGGCAGCAGCTCTCGACCCGGTCGGCGCAGGCGATCTTCGGCCGCCTCCTCGATCGCTTCGGTGGGCGTCCGCCGACACCGGCCGAGGTCATTGCGGACGACCCCGATGAGCTGCGGACCGCCGCGGGCCTGTCCCACGCCAAGGTCCGCTACCTGCGCTCGCTCGCAGAGCACGTGATCGACGGCTCCCTCGACCTCAACGCGCTCGACGCGATGAGCGACGAGGAGGTGATGGCGGCGCTCACCGCGATCAGCGGGATCGGGCCGTGGAGCGCACAGGTCTACATGATGTTCCACCTGGGTCGGCCCGATGTGGTGGCCGCCGGCGATCTCGGGATCCGTCGCGCGGTGATGGTCCGCTACGGCCTGCCGGAGATGCCCTCGCCGGCGGCTGTCGATGAGATCGCCGAGGCGTGGCGTCCCTACCGGACGCTGGCCTCACGCTACTTATGGCGTTCGCTGTACACCACGCCCGTGTGAGGCGCGATCCGTGAGAAGCGTGGCGCGCGGCTGGTTAGACGGCCGAAACCTGCTCCTCTTCCGCCACGCGGAACGAGGAGCCGCAGCCACAGGCCGCGATCACGTTCGGATTGTCGACCTTGAAGCCCGCGCCCTGCAGCCCGTCGACGAAGTCGATCGTCGACCCCTTCACGTAGGGAAGGCTGGGGCCATCGACCAGCAGGCGGATTCCCTTGTCCTCGAACACGGTGTCGCCGGTGCGCTGCTCGTCGAAGGCGAGCGCGTACTGGAACCCGGAGCATCCGCCACCGCGGACACCGACCCGCAGTCCCGCCGTGTCGGCAACTGCCTGCTGAGCGGAGAGGAACTCGCGGACCTTCTCGGCGCCCTTGTCAGTCACAGTAATCATGCTTCAGGAAGTATAGCGCTGGGCCCGTCGCCCGCTACGCTTCAGGTATGTCTGCGACCCCCGATGAGCTGAGACAGCGGATCGAGGCCGGCATTCCCGGTGCGAGCGCCGAGGTCACCGGTGACGGCCACCACTTCAACGCAATCGTATCCGCGGACGCGTTCCGGGGCCTGAACCGGATCGCACAGCACCGGCTCGTCTACGACGTGTTCGGGGCCGAGCTCGGGGACCGGATTCACGCACTCTCTCTCCAAACCAAAGCTCCCGAACAGGAGACCAGCTGATGACTGATCAACCCACGAACCCGATGCGCGAGGCAATCCAGACCGCGATCTCCGAGAACCCCGTGCTCCTGTTCATGAAGGGCACCCCCGAGCAGCCGATGTGCGGCTTCTCCGCCCGGACCGTGGCGATCCTCCAGTCGCTCGAAAAGCAGTTCGCCGCCGTCGACGTGCTCCCCGATCCACGGATCCGTCAGGAGCTCTCGGCGCTGTCGAACTGGCCCACGATCCCCCAGCTGTTCATCGACGGCGAGCTCGTCGGCGGCTGCGACATCGTGACCGAGATGTACGAGTCAGGTGAGCTCCAGGAGGCGCTCGGAGTCGAGGCCGCCACCGGTCCTGAGGAGCCTGAGGTGCCCGAGGCCGCGCCCCGCGAGGCCGCTCCGCTCTCAATCGAGAATCGCCTCAACTAGACCACGAGCGCGCCCGCCACACCCGGCCTCGTCGCAGTCCGCTTTAAGGACGGGGCGCTCCGGGCAATCGACCAGACCGCGCTCCCGGCGCGTGAGGTCGAGCTGACCCTGACGAGCGCCGACGAGGTCGCCGAGGCGATCAGGCGGCTGGCGATCCGGGGTGCGCCGCTGATCGGGGTGACCGCTGCGTACGGCGTCGCGCTCGAGCTCGGCAGGGACCCGCTCGCGCTCGACCGCGCGTGCGACACGCTCGTGCGGGCCCGTCCCACCGCGGTCAACCTGTCCTACGCGGTCGAGCGGGTTCAGCATGCCGTGCGTGCCGCGCCCGGCCGTGACCCCGCCGCGACCGCCCTCGCCGAGGCCCGGGCGATCCACGCCGAGGAGGAGGCGGCGAGCGCGGCCATGGCCGCTGCCGGAGCCGACTTCGCGGCCGGCGCCCGGCGGGTGATGACGCACTGCAACACCGGTGCGCTTGCGGCGCCCGGTGGCGGCACGGCGCTTGGGGTGATCGCGGAGCTGTGGCGGCGCGACGGTCTGGACGGCGTGATCGCGAACGAGACCCGGCCGCTCCTTCAGGGCGCCCGGCTCACCGTCTACGAGCTCGGCCGGCTCGGGATCCCGCACACGCTCGCGGTCGACTCGGCGGCTCCCGGACTGATCGCCGCCGGCGAGGTGGATGCGGTGATCGTCGGGTGCGACCGGGTGGCCGCCAACGGCGACGTCGCCAACAAGGTCGGGACCTACGGCCTCGCGCTGGCCGCAGGCGCCGCCGGCATTCCCTTCATCGTCGCCGGGCCGACGACCACGATCGACCCTCGCTGCCCGAGCGGCGCGGCGATCGAAATCGAGGAGCGCGATCCCGACGAGGTGCGCCATGCCGGCGGGGCGCTCCTGACCGCCGACGGAGTCGCGTGCCGCAACCCGGCATTCGACGTCACTCCCGCTGCGCTGCTCACCGCGCTCGTCACCGAGCGGGGCGTGGCCAGCCCCGTGGACGCCGGGTCGGTGGCGCGCCTACTGAGCTGACGGCTGCGTGACGCGGCTACTGAGCTGACGGCTGGGGGGCGCGCCGCCACTCCAGATGCTCGACGATCCGGTGCGAGTCACAGATGGTCTCCCCGTCGATCACCAGCACCGGCACCCGGCGCTGGCCGCTCAGCGCCTCGACCTCAGGGCGCCGCGACCGCCGCTGGGGCACCGCCACCTCGGTGAAAGCGACGCCGTCGCGCTTCAGCGCGCGGGCGATGCGACCGCAGGGACACAGCCAGTTCGTGGGGGTGGTGCAGCGGTACAGCGTCGCCATCAGAGCCTGCGCATGAGGCTACCGGCGAGGCGCATCGGGAACGGCTGCTTGGACCCCACCGGCGCCAGCCGCTGACCGTCGCGGTGGCGGTACCACTCGACGGTCTGCTCGAGCGCGTCTTCGTGCGGGGAGGTGCGCCATCCCAGCTCGCGCCGCGCCTTGGTGCTGACGAACGCCCAGTTGAGAGATGCCATCCGGACCTCGGTGGTGCTCGGCAGCGGCCAGGGCAGCCGCTCGCCGGCCGCGGCCAGCGCGAGCGCCACCTGGAGGGGCAGCTTGATCGCCGGCGGCTCGACCCCGGACAGTCGCCCCAGGTCGGCGAACAGCCGATCGACGGTGAAGTTCCGGTTGCCGAGGATGTAGCGCTCGCCGAGGCGCCCCCGCTCGTCGGCGAGGAGGTGGCCGCGCGCCACGTCCTCGACGCCGACGATGTTGAGCGTGCCGTCGACGTACGCCGGGATCTGGCGGCGCATGAACCTGCGCACGAGCGCGGTCGAGGACCGGCCCGGGTCGCCGGCCCCGAGCACGTGCGCGGGGTTGACGATCACCAGGGGCAACCCGCGGGCGCCGAAGCGCAGCGCCACCGCCTCCGCCTCGTGCTTGGAGTCGACGTACGGAATCGCGTACCGACCGGCGTCCCATACGTTCGACTCGTTCGCGGTCTCACCCGCCGGGGCCGGCCCGATGGCTGCCACCGATGAGGTGTAGACCGTCCGCTCGACCTCGGCCCGCAGCGCCTCCTCGAGCACGACCCGGGTGCCCCCGACGTTGAGCGCGAAAGCGCGCTCGCGCGACACGTGCAGGTTGGTCGTGCCGGCCAGGTGAAACACGCGGCCGACGCCGCGCATCGCCCGGCGAACGGAGCGTCGGTCGAGCACGTCGCCCTCGACGACTCGCGCCGCCAAGCCCTCGAGCGCGGCCGGCGTCGAGCCGGGACGCACCAGCGCCCGCACCTCGTCGCCCCGCTCGCTCAGGAGCCGGGCTACGTGCGACCCGATGAACCCGGTCGCGCCGGTGACGAGCGTCGCAGGCATCGTTTAGGGTGCTGGCGGTCCATGGGCGTCGTGATCGTGACAGACACCTGCCATTACCTGCCGCCCGAGCTGGTGGCAGCCGAGCGGATCCGCGAGGTCAGCCTCTACATCCATTGGGGCGATGACGCCCAGCGCGAGAGCGCGATCACCAGCTACGACGACTACTACGAGAAGCTGCGGACGTCGAGCCAGCTCCCCACCACCTCGCAGCCCTCGATCGGAGACTTCCTCGCGGTCTACGAGCCGCTTCTCGACCAGGGTGACGACATCGTCTCGATCCACCTCGCCGGCGGCATGTCGGGCACCGTCCGCGCCGCCGAGCAGGCCCGCGAGCAGCTCGGCGAGCGCGCCGAGCGGGTGCACGTGTTCGACTCCGCGACCGCGTGCGGCGGAGAGGGCCTGGTGGTTCTGGCCGCCTCAGCCGCCGCCAAGTCGGGCGCGAGCGCCGCGGACGTGCTCGAGCACGCCCGGCGGGCGCGCAGCGAGCTCAAGATGTGGTTCGCGATCGACACCCTCGAGTACCTGCGCCGGGGTGGCCGAATCGCCGGCGCCCAGGCGTGGCTCGGGACCGCGCTCCGGATCAAGCCGATCCTCACAGTCGAGTCCGAGATCACCCCGATCGAGCGCGTGCGCACCTCCCGGCGTGCGTTCGAGCGCATGGTCGACCTGCTCCGCACCCGCAACGACGACGGCGCCGACGCCTACATGGTCCAGCACATCCAGGCCCCCGAGGAGGCCGCCGAGCTGGCCGCCCGGGGGACCGAGATCTTCGGCCATCCGCCCCAGGTCATTTCCGAGATCGGCCCGGTGATCGGCACGCACGTCGGCCCGGGGCTGCTGGGCGCGGGCGCGATCCCGAGCTCTCTGCTCTAGCAGCGCCGGCTCGGCTTGGTTCGCGTGGCTCTGGGCTGGCGCCCCGCGGCCCTTCGGCCGCGCCTCGATTCTTGGGCTGGTACGGCGCCTTGAGGGGGGAGGGGGCGGGGGCGGTCGCGACCGTAACTCGACAAATGCCCCGCGTTTGGCGGCGATTGTCGAGCTGTTGCTCCAGGAGACAGCTAACTCGTCACTCGCCCTCGCGCCCGCCGGATTTGTCGAACTGTGGTCGTGAAAGTGTCGCCAGACCACCCACGCCAGACCACCCCTCCCCCTTCACTGCGCAGTTCACTCTCAGGAAC
The DNA here is from genome assembly GCA_036494115.1 of Solirubrobacteraceae bacterium. Classification (GTDB taxonomy): domain Bacteria; phylum Actinomycetota; class Thermoleophilia; order Solirubrobacterales; family Solirubrobacteraceae; genus Palsa-465. The sequence goes on from DASXOS010000140.1 coordinate 18,251, forward strand.
CGGGCCGCGGCCGAAGGGCCGCGGGGCGCCAGCCGACAAAGCCGGCGCCGAGGCGCCGGCCGAACGGGTCAGCCCTTCGTCTTCTTGCGTCCGCGGCGCCCGAACGTGAGCGCGCCGAGCGCGGCGATCCCGCCACCGATGACGAAGCCCGCGGCCGCCGCGCCTATCACGGCCTGGCGCTCGTGGCGGCGAAGCTGGGCGCGCCAATCGGTGACGCGGACGACCTCCATGCGCAGCTTCTCGAGCGAGGTGCCGAGCTCCTGGCGGTTCTGCTCGATCGAGGCCCGGATCTCATCCGGCGTGCGGGCCGTCCTGGCCGCCGGCATCAGCGATCGACCTCGGTCTTGACCGTCTCGCGGATCAGCTTAGCCTCGTCGATCGCCATCTGCGGCGTCGGTGCGCCGACCTTGAGCTTGCGCCACGCGAACAGGAACGCGCCGAGCGCCATCGCGAACAGGATCGCGAACACGATCACGAAGCCCGGCCACAGGTCGCCGGTGGCGTCGTTGATCGCCCACGCCACCGCCAGCAGTCCGTAGATCAGGGCGAACACGCCGAGCACGGCGCCGATTGCGACCGCGATTGCGCCCCGCGCGATGCTCGTGACCTTCGTCGTGACCTCGGCCTTGGCGAGCTCGATCTCCTCGCGCACCAGGACCGAAACGCGCTCGGTCACGTCGGTGACGACCTGGCCGAGGTTCTCGTCTTGTCGGGTGTCAGCGGGCAAGGCGCTTGAGGATCATGGCCAGGGCAAAACCGCCGACGAAGGCGCCGCCGACGGCGAACTCGGGCCGCTGCTCGAGCAGGGCTCCGGCGCCGCCCGCGGACTCGCCAGAGCCAGAATCCGACGGCGGCGACCAGGACGAATCGGCGGCCGCCGAGGCGGAGTCGCCCGAATATGCCCCCGAAACGGGGGCGCCGGCGGTGGGCTCGGTGGCCGCGGCCACCGGCGCCGGACCGGGGCTCGAGGCCGCCGCAGCCGCCTCCGGGGTCGCGGCGGTCGGCGTCACCTGCGGGGTGTCGGCCGCCTCAACCTGCGGGGTGTCGGCCGCCTCCTGGACCTCAGTTGCGGGCTCGGGGCTCTGGGGCTGCTCGGTCACTCGGGCGGGTCTTCGTCGAAGATGCGCCGGAACACCACGGCGGCGACGCGCGTCGAGGCGATGCTCGCGAGCGCGCCGAACCCGGCCAGCAGGCCGGACCAGGCAAGGCGTTTCATCAGTGTGCTCTCAGTCATCGCGGGGATTCAATCAGAGTGGTTCCCATCGGTGCTTGGGCGCGCGCGACCGCGGAACGCTCCCAGTCCTACCCTTCCAGGCCGCGGCAAATCGTCTCCACGATCAACGTCTTGGATCGCTCGAACTCCTCGTCGCTGAGCAGGACGCTCTCGAAGATCCACCCGGTGAGCACCTGCTCCACGCAGCCGTAGAACGCGAGCGCCGCGAACTCCGGGGTGATCTCGCGGCGGAACAGGCCGTCGTCCTGGGCCCGGCGGACGATCGCGGCGATCAGCGCGTAGGCGTCGCGGATCTTGGCCAGGTGGGTGCGGCCGAAGGTGTTGGCCGCCCGCGTGACCTCGACGATGATCACCTTCATCAGCTCGGGGTCGTGCCGGTAGGACTCGATGATGAACGAGGCCACCGTGTACAGCTTGTCCCGGGGCGATCGCTGCGAGGCGTCGGCGTCGGCGATCGCCTGGAGCATCACGTCCCACCGCTCGAGGAACAGCGTGTCGAGGATCTCGTCCTTGGAGGAGAAGTAGTGGTAGACGAGGCCGTAGGCGACCCGCGCCTCATCCGCGATGTCGGAAACCCGGCAGGTGTGAAAGCCCTGGCGCGCGAACACGCGCACCGCGGCGTCGAGGATCATCCTTCGCTTGTCGACCGAGGGGCTCGCCGCGGACGCCATCAGACGCTCCACCCGTAGGCGTCGGGCCGGCGATGCTCGAGCGCGGGGATCCGCGAACGGACGTCGCGCAGGACGTCGAGATCAAGGTCGGCGACGATCGCGCACTCGGTGTCGGGTGCGCTCGCCAGCACCAGCCCCCAGGGATCGACGATCAGCGAGCGGCCGCCGGAGCGGTGGCCGGGGAGATAGGCACCGATCTGGTTGGGCGCGACCACGAAGCACTGGTTCTCGATCGCGCGCGCCCGCAGCAGGACCTCCCAGTGGTCGCGGGTGGTGGCAAGCGTGAACGCAGCCGGGACGGTGATCACCTGGGCGCCGCGCACGGCCAGGATGCGATAGAGCTCGGGGAAGCGGACGTCGTAGCAGATGGTCATTCCGAGCGACACGCCGCCGGCGAGCTCTGAGAGCACCACCTCCTCGCCCGGCTCCTCGGTGGCGGACTCGGCGTACACGTCCCCGTCGACCTCGACGTCGAACATGTGCAGCTTGCGGTACACGGCGCGCACCTCGCCGTCGGGGCCCACGTGCACGCTGGTGTTGGCCGTCTTCTCGCGACCCTCCACGCGCTCCACGATCGACCCGGCCACCAGGTCGATCTCCAGCTCGGCCGCGGCGGAGCGAGCCCAGGAGATGAATCCGCCGTCGAGCGGCTCGGCGCCGGCGCTCATGTGATCCGGCGTCCCCAGCACGCTC
>DASXOS010000141.1:0-14130 GCA_036494115.1 Solirubrobacteraceae bacterium
CGAACGCCGCCCGCCAGCCTCCGAGCGCGGCCGCGAGCGGCACCATCGTCAGCGCCGCGGCCGCCGCGCCCACGCTCAGGGTGGCCACGTAGGCGCCCATCGCGGCGCCGGTCCGGTCGGGAAACCGCGTCTTGATCACCCCCGGCAGCGCGAGCCCGATCAGCGCGATCGCGATCCCGATCGGAATCGTCGTGACGATCAGCAGCACCGATGTCGGGGCGACCGCGCGCACGACCGTGCCGGCGGCCAGCAGGAGCAGACAGGTGGCGACCAGCGCCCGCGGGCGGACGCGCATCACGAGCCGCATCCCAAGCAGCGCGAACACACCCATGCACAGGAACGGAACGGCGCCGAGCGCTCCGGCCAGCGTCGCGCTCATGCCCGTGTCGGCTCGGATCCGGTCGAGCAGCGGTCCCACCTCGGTCACGCCGATGCGGAGGTTCAGCGCGGCGGCGAGAATCGCGATGAGGGCCAACCTCCTGCGCCTGCTGCCACCCATCGCCACGGTGTGGCTATCCTACTTCGTATTACAAATACTCAAAGCCCGCGGTGGCTTGTTTTCGAGCGACCAGTGAAGTCCGGCCACGACTTCCGGTGCGTCAGATAACGTCAGCGCCATCCGCGAGTGGGTGTCGGCAACGGGCAAGAGAACAGAGGCGCAGATGTTGGAACGGCTGGAGAACCGACCGCTGGCTGCAAAGGCCCGGGACACGATCCTGCAGACGATTCTCAGCCAGGGTTTCGAGAACGGTCGACTGCCGTCGGAGGACGAGCTGGCGAGCCAGCTCAACGTCAGCCGGACGACGATCCGAACCGCCCTGCACAGCCTCGAGCAGGACGGGATCGTCACCCGGCGGCGCGCGCTCGGCACGACGGTCAACCAGCACGTCCGCCCTGACCGGGTGGCGCTTCAGCAGCTCGCCGGTTTCGACTGGCTGCTCTCGGAGAAGGGTCACAAGGTGAGCGTCGACGTCACCTGGAGCAAGTCGCCGATCACCGGAGAGCTGCGGCACCTGTTCACCTGCGACACCGAAGGTGACTGCCTGCTCACCAACAAGCTGTTCTTCGCCGACGGCGAGCTCGCGATCTATGTCCGCGACCTGGTTCCGTGGGAGGAGGTCGCGAAGGTCCCGCGGGGCAAGCTGTCGCCGTCGCTGTTCGAGTTCAGCTCCAAGCACTTCCGCGAGGCGATCGACCACGCGATCGTGGAGATCGAGCCGGCCGTCAAGCGCGATCAATCGACGACAGAGCTGACGGTGGCGATCGGCGAGCCGTTCGCGCGGCTCCACGAGCATCACTTCTCCCACGACGGCCGGGCGATCGCCCACTCGGTGATCGACGTCGACGACAAGTTCGTGCGCTTCGAGGTGTTCAGACGTCAATGACGTCGCAGGGGCGCCTATCAGCGCCCGAGCTGGCCGAGGCGCTGCGCGAGCACGCCTACCTGGCGGATGCGGGCCTTGCGACGGTCCTCTCGGTCGCCCTCGCGCTCCGCAAGCCACTGCTGCTGGAGGGCGAGTCCGGGGTCGGCAAGACCGAGGCGGCGAAGGCGCTGGCGGCGGTGCTGGACACCACACTCATCCGTCTGCAGTGCTATGAGGGCATCGACGTCTCGCACGCGCTGTATGACTGGAACTACGCGCGCCAGATGCTCTACATCCGCACCCTCGAGGCTGCCGACGCGGCGGTGCCCGGCGCCGTCGCCGACGTGTTCGGCCCCGATTTCATCGTGCGTCGACCATTGCTCGAGGCGATCGACGGGGACCACCAGCGTCCACCGGTGTTGCTGATCGACGAGATCGACCGGGCCGACGACGAGTTCGAGGCGTTCCTGCTCGAGCTGCTGAGCGACTTCCAGGTGACGATTCCGGAGGTGGGGACGATCCGGGCCCGGGAGCGTCCGATCGTGGTGCTGACCTCGAACCGGACACGCGAGCTGCACGATGCGCTGCGCCGCCGCTGCCTGTTCCACTGGATCGGCTATCCCTCGATCCAGCGCGAGGTCGAGATCGTCCGCGCCCAGCTCCCCGATGCCCCGGCGAGGCTCGCCGCCGAGGTCGCGCAATTCGTCGCCGACCTCCGCACCGCCGGACTCGAGAAGACCCCGGGGGTCGCCGAGACGCTCGACTGGGTGCAGGCGCTGTGCTCGCTCGGGGAGGACGCGCTGACCCCACAGGCCGCGGCCACGACGCTCGGCGCGGTGCTCAAGAGCCACGAGGATCTGGAGCACGTGCACGAGGACGGCATCGAGCAGCGCGTGCAGCGGGCCAAGGCGGCTGCTCCCGCGACGGATGGATGACGCCGAGCAGCGCGGCGGGCTGATCATCGCCGGCGTGGCGCAACTCGGGCGCGCCCTGCGAGAGGCCGGGGCGCCGGTCGGGCCGAGCCGGATCCAGGACGCGGTCGAGGCCCTCGGCTGCGTGGCCCTGATGAACCGCGACGAGGTCTACTGGGCGCTGCGCTGCACCCTCACCTCCCGGCACGAGGACATCGAGGCGTTCGATGCCGCGTTCCGGCGCCTGGTCGAACAGCCCTCCCCCGCCGACGACATCGACCTCAACCCCGGAGCCAACCCGAAGCCTGAAACGACACCGCCACCGGAGGCACCGGCGCAGCCGCAGGACAGCGCGCTCGGCGAGACGGAGCTCCAGGAGCCCGACCGGGACGAGGAACCCGAGCAGGTCGAGGCGGGGATGCGCTGGTCCGCGGTCGAGCGCCTGCGCGAGCTCGACTTCGCCCACTACACCGACGAGGAGCTGCAGCGCGCCGCCCGGCTGATGCAGCGAGTCGCGCGGGCGGTGCCGCTGCGTCGTTCGCGCCGCTATCGCAGCGCCGCGGAGGGCCGGGCGGTCGACACCCGGCGCACGCTGCGCCAGGCGATGCGCACCGGGGGCTATCCGCTCGCGCGTCAATGGCGGGCGCCGCGACTGAAGCCGCGCCGGCTCGTGTTCGTCGTCGACGTGTCGGGCTCGATGCAGCCCTACGCCCGGGCGATGATCATGTTCCTGCAGGCGTCGGTGCGGGCCGGGCGGCGGGTGGAGGCGTTCACCTTGGGGACCCGGCTGACCCGGGTCACCCGCGAGCTCGAGGCCCGCGATCCCGACCGGGCGCTTCGCGCCGCCACCCGTGTCGTGCGCGACTGGGCGGGGGGCACGCGGATCGGGGAGAACCTGCACGCACTCAACGAGAGATGGGGCCGGATGGGAATCACCCGCGGGGCGGTCGTGGTGATCGTCTCCGACGGGTGGGAGCGGGGCGAGATCGCCTCGCTCGTGACCGAGATGCAGCGTCTGCAGCGCGCGGCGCACACCGTGGTGTGGGTCAACCCGCTGGCCGGCGAGCCCGGGTATGAGCCGCTCGCCCAGGGGATGGCGGCATCGCTTCCCTACATCGACCGCTTCCTGCCGGGCCACAACCTGCGGAGCTTCGAGACGCTCGCCGAGGTGTTCGAGGCGCTGCCCGCCGGGCGGCGGACTCAGCCGCCCGGACGGCGGACACAGCCGCCTGGGCGGACTCAGCCGTTCAGGTAGGCGTCCAGCTCGAGCTCGCGGGAGTCCATCCGCAGGTACATCTCCGAGACCATGCGCTCGAGCTCCTGCGCCTCAGGAGTGACCGTGCCGGTCAGCGCCTCGTGGGCGTGGACGGGCACGCGCTCGGCCAGCCAGGCGGCGTCGATCCCCAGCACGTCACCGCCGCGCACGACGGTGCGCCCGTTCACGATCACGGTATCGACGTCGCGGCTCGGCGCGCCGTAGACAAGCTGTCGCACCGGGTCGATCATCGGAGTGAACGCCAGCGCGTCATCCCGGATCAGGACGAGATCGGCCGCGGCGCCGTGTTCTATCCGCCCCAGGCGATCGCCGTGGCCGGCGACCGAGCTCCCGCCCGCCGTCGCCATCGCGTGCGCCTCCGCGGCCCGCGGCCAGTCGCGGTAATCACCGCCGCGCGCCTTGTGGATCAGTGCGGTCATCTTCGTCAGCTCGAACAGGTCGAGCGTCTCGTCGCAACCGCGCCCGTCGGTCCCGAGCGCGAGCTGGACCCCGGCCCGACGCAGCGACGGCAGGCGGGCGACGCCATCGCCGAGCCGTAGGTTGGACAGCAGGCAGTGCACGGCGGTGAGCCCGCTCTGCGCCATCAGCTCGATGTCATGATCGCTCAGCCACACGGTGTGCACGAGCGTGGAGGACGGACCGAGCAGGCCGCGGCGGGCCATCTGCTCGACGAACGTCTCCCCCAGCCAGTCGCGCGAGGTGATCGCCTGGATCTTGGTCTCGAGCACGTGCGTCTGCCAGGCCAGGCCGTTCTCGGAACAGAACTTCAGGCTCGCCTCGAGCAGCTCCGGCGAGCACCGCTGCGGCGCGCTCGGCCCGAGGCCGATGCCGATCAGGCCGCCCGGCTCGTGCCAGCGCTCGACGGCCTCCCGCGCCAGCTCCATGATCGACTCGTACGACGGTGGCGGCGCCTCGCGCGCGGCTGCGGCGTCGGTCGTCCCTTCGAGGGGGAGCGATTGCGCGAACGGTAGGTCGGCAACGCCGAGCAGGATCGTGGCCCGGAGCCCGGCGTCCTTGTACGCCTGCACGACCGGCTCGAGCGTCTCGATCGTGATCGCGGGCGCCTCGTAGAGGAAGTCGACGGCGGCGGTCGTCCCGCTGCGCAGCATCAGCGATGCCCCGAGCAGCGTGCGGACGTAGATCGCCTCGCGGCTCGGCGGCTCGTGGCGGGTCACCTGATGCGAGCGCACGAACCACACGTCGAGCGGCAGGTTCTCGTACAGCCCCGGGTTGAAGTTCTCGCCCGAGTGCATATGGGCGTTGACGAACCCTGGGAAGATCAGCTTTCCGGTGGCGTCGAGCCGCTCGGCATCGGCGGATTGCAGATCCGCAGAAATCGTGGCGATCGCCCCGTCCTCGATCAGCAGATCAGCGCGATCCAGCGAACCGTCCGGACGCAGCGCCCTGCCACCCGTGAGCACCGTCCGCTCGGTCAACGGGTCAGCTCACTCCGAGCCGTTGGCGCACGTAGTCAGGAGTGGCCACCTCCCGCCCCGCCGCCTGCACCAGGTCGACGGCGCGGCGCACGAACTGGGCGTTCGATTCCGCCAGCCGGCCCTTGTGGAAGTACACGTTGTCCTCGAACCCGACGCGGATGTTGCCGCCCAGGGCGAGGGCCGCGAACGACAGCGGCAGCTGGGCGCGCCCGACCCCGATCGCCTGCCACACGGATCCCTCGGGCAGCATCGAGATCAATGTCGGCAGCAGCGCCGGGTCGCCTGGCATCCCGCCCCGGACGCCCATCACGAAGCTGAACTGGAGCGGCTCGCTGACGAGTCCCCGCTTGACCAGGTCGAGGCACAACCCGACGTGCCCGAAGTCGTAGAGCTCGAGCTCCGGCTGCATCCCCCGCTCCTTCATCAGCTCGGCGAGGCGCTCGACGAACCACGGCGGGTTGCTGAACGTGCCCGGCCCGAACGTCATCGACGCCGGGTTGAGCGTGGCCATCGTCACATCGACCTCGCCCGAGCTGATGATCTCGACGCGATCCTCACAGCTGACGTCGAGTCCGACGCCCGTCGAGGCCTGCACGACGATGTCGCACCGCGATTTGATCTCCCGCGCGATCTCGGCGTAGATCGCCGGGTCGGCGGTCGGCCGCTCGTCCGGGCCTCGCGCGTGCACGTGGGCGACGGCCGCCCCCGCAGCCGCGGCCTCCGCCACCGCCTCGCCGATCTGCTGCGGGGTCACCGGCAGGCCGGGATGGTTCTCGCGCGTCGTGAGAGGACCGGTCGGCGCGACCGTGATGATCACTGGGTCCTCGGCGGCCACCGACTCTCCCTCAGGCGTCGTGGGTTATCGCGATCGCCTCGATCTCGATCAGCAGCTCGGGGAACATCAGCGCCCTGACCTCGACGAACGTGCTCGCCGGATAGGGCTCCTTGATGTACTCGGCACGCACGGGCAGAACCCGCTTCCACTCCTCGGCGTCGATCACGTAGTTGGTGATCTTGACGATATCGGCGAAGCTGGCGTTCGCGGCCTGCAGAGCAAGGCGCAGATTCTCCATCACCTGCCGCGTCTGGGTCACGATGTCGCCCTCGCCGACGACCTTCCCGTCCTTGTCGAGGGCGACCGCCCCGGCGCAGAAGATCATCCGCCCGCCGGCCGGCACGCTCACGACGTGAGCGTAGGGGCCGACCGGGTTCGCCATCCCCTCCGGGTTGACCGATTCCTTGCTCATCGGGGCACCTCAGGCACTTGCCGCACCCGGGCACCGTCTGCGGTGCCGAGCTCCTCGGGCTCGAGGAACAGCTTCTCGCCCATCGGGTTGACCTCGAACGGGGCCAGACCTCGCGGACGCTTGTCCTGTTCGTCGAGCTTGGCGCGCAGACGATCGGTCTCCTGCTCGTTGATCCGGTAGTCGAGCGCGTCGGCGTCGACGACCTCGACCGCCACGCCGTACACGTCGCGCGCCTTCTCGATCGAGAGCAGCTCGTCGATCACGTCCTCGAGCACACGGTCGGCCTTGCGCTTCCAGGGCAGCCCATAGCCACCGCCGCCGTTGGAGGCGAAGTACACCCGGTCACCCTTCTTGAGGATCGCCTTGCTGGTGAACATGCCGAGGTTCTGCTCGTCGTCTGACCCGGGGTTGCGGATCAGCACGTTGGGGCCGCCGTTGGTTCCGCCGGCCAGCCCCGGCGGCCCGATCCGCTCGCGGTCGCCGAGCACGACGAGCTCGGTGTCGCCCCACACGTCGAAGTTCCGCGACAGTCCGAACCCGCCCCGGAACTCGCCGTCGCCGCACGAGTCGACCTCGGCCTCCGTGCTGGTGTAGTACATCGGGTACCAGCGTTCGAGCGTCTCGTTCGGCTGGTTGGAGGCACCCCCGATGAAGATCATCATGTAGAACGAGTTGCCGTCGGCGTAAGCCCTGGCCCCCTGACCACCCTCCAGCCAGAGGTAGGAGACGAACGGCAGGCCCGTCTTGGGATGAACGCCGCCCGTGCAGAAGTTCTGCAGGTTGACGGTGGCCGCGTGGACGCGGGTCGGATCCACCTTCTGAAGCGCCTGGCCCCAGCAGCACATCGTGACCGCGTCGACCTTCTCGTAGGCGCCCGAGCAGTACCCGGTGACCGGCGTCGGCTCCTTGACGTCAACGCAGGTGCCCGGCTTGGAGACGATGTTGATCGCGCGCACGACGCCGTGGTTCAGCGGCGCCAGCTCGGGAAAGCAGTGCATGGTCCCGTCGTAGACGGCGGACTGCAGGGCCGGCCGGGCGAAGCCCCAGGACGCGATCGGTGCCGGGCCCGAGTCGGTCCAGTCGACCGTCACCTGATCGCCGTCGATCGTCATCTTGCAGTGGACCTTGATCATCGGCTGCTCTTCACGTCCGATGTCGCGGTCTCCGTAGTCGATGAACTCGTACTCACCGTCGGGCAGCCGGCGCACCCAGTCGCGGAACAGCCGCTCGGAGTGGTCCATCGTGTCCTCGAAGGCGTCGCGGATCGTGTCCGCGCCGAACTTCTCGATGTATCCGGTGAGCCGGCGCTCGCACAGGACGCCGGCCTGATGCTGGGCGTAGCGCTCGGCGATGCGCTCCCTCGGGACGCGGATGTTCATGTCGATCAGGTCCCAGATCGGCTTGACCGGGACGTCGTCCTCGTAGAGCTTCAGCGGCGGCATCCGCAGGCCCTCGGCGTAGCACTCGGTGGCGTGCGGGTTGAACGTGCCATGCATCGGGCCGCCGACGTCGGGCCAGTGGCACAGCGCGATCGCGAACGCGAACACCTCGCCCTGCCAGAAGATCGGCCGCATGACCTTGACGTCGTTCTGGTGCGTGCCCCCGGTGTACGGATCGTTGTAGATGTAGACGTCGCCCGGCTTGAACTCGTGGACCTCCTTGACCAGATGCTGCACCGAGGACTCGAACGTCCCCATGTGCGGCGCCTGGTCACGCTGTCCGTGCGAGATCAGCCGTCCGTCGGAGGTCAGGATCGACACCGAGTAGTCGTGACCTTCGGTGATCGTGGGGGCGTAGGAGACCCGCTCGATCAGGGCGCTGGCTTCGTTGCAGATCGACTTGAAGCCGTTGCGCAGTACTTCGAAGGTGATCGGGTCCAGCCGGAGCCCGGTTGCTGACGTGGTTGTCATTTCAAGCTCCTCGGTCGATCGGCCCCGCTGCGGCCAGCGCGGCTCCGGTGTCGACGGGGGATTCCACGTCGACCACGATGTTGAGCTGCTCGTCCACGCGTGCACGCGAGTTTGGTGGAATCAGGACGGTCGTATCCATCTGCTCGACGATCGCCGGCCCCTCGATCGCCGCGCCGACCGGAACGGCCGCGCGAGCGTAGATCGGCGTGTCGGTGAAGTCGCCGACCTCGTCGAAGTACACGGGACGTGTCTCGATCGGCTCCGGCTCCCCGTCCTCGGGAGCTGGCCGCTGCACCTCGGCCGGGTCGGACAGACCGACCGCGGCGACCCGCGCGTTGACGATCTCCACCGCCCCGATGTCGGCATCGAGCCGGTATCCGAACTCGCGCTCGTAGGCGTCGGAGTACGAGTCCGCGATCGTCTGGATCGCCGCCTCGTTGTCGGGCACCTCGTCGACCGCGAGGTTCAGGTAGGGCGTCTGGCCGTAGTAGCGGACGTCGATCGATCGCTCGATGCGCCGGCGGTCTGCCGGGATCTGCTCACCCTCCAGGATCTCCGAGGCCTCCTTTTCGAGCTCACCGAAGATCTGGCCGAGCCGCTTCGGATCCAGGTGCTGCGTCTGCTGGAGCACCGAGCGCAGGATGTCGTGCCGGAGGTCGACCCGGAGGATTCCCAGCGCCGAGGTCACGCCCGGCGTGGGCGGCACGATCACGTGCGGGATCCCCAGCTCTCGCGCGATGTCGACCGCGTGGAGCGGGCCGGCGCCACCGCCGGCGACCAGCACGAAATCGCGCGGATCGTGTCCGCGTTGCACGGAGATCAGGTGGGTCGCGGCCGTCATGTTGGCGTTCCCAATGCGCAGGATCCCGCTCGCCGTCTCTGCGTCGGACATCCCCAGCTTCGAGGCCAGCCCGCTGATCGCCTGCTCGGCGAGCTCGGGATGGAGCTGGACGCTGCCCTCGAGGTAACGCTCGGGGCTGAGCCGCCCCAGCACCAGGTGCGCATCCGTGATCGTGGGCTCCTCGTTGCCGCGGTTCAGGGCTGACGGGCCTGGATCCGCGCCGGCGCTGTGGGGGCCGACCCGCAGCGAGCCGCCGGCATCGACCCAGGCGATCGTCCCGCCGCCCGCGCCGATCGCCACGAGGTCGATCGCCGGGAACAGGATCGGGATGTTCCAGTCGACCCGCCACTCTGAGGCGAGCGACGGCTTGCCCGCCTGCGCCAGCGCCAGGTCCGCGCTCGTCCCGCCCATGTCGAACGTGATCGCGTTCTCGAAGCCGGCCGACTGCGCCACCAGCACGCCGCCGACGACTCCACCGGCCGGACCGGAGTGGCAGATCCGCGCCGGCACCTCGCGGGCGGACCGCGCGGTGATGACGCCGCCGCCGGAGTGGGTGACCAGGATCGGACCGGTGTAGCCCCACTCGCCGAGCGCCTGCTCGAGCCGCTCCAGGTAGGTCTCGATCACCGGCATCAGGTAGGCGTTCACTGCCGTCGTCGAGGTCCGCTCGAACTCGCGGATCTCGGGCAGCGTCTCCGCCGAGGTGCAGACCCGCACCCCGGCGCCCATCTCCTCATGGAGCAGCTCCCGTGCGCGGAGCTCGTGGGCGGAATTCATGAACGAGTTCAGAAATGCGACCGCAACCGACTCGATCCCGCGCTTTGTGAACTTGCGAGCTGCCTCGCGCACGCCGTCCTCGTCGAGCTCGGCGAGGACGGTGCCCTCGTAGTCGACCCGCTCGCGGACGGTCAGCACGTTGCGCCGGGGAACGAGCGCCGGCGAAGGATCCCAGTTGGAGTTGAACAGGTCAGGCCGGTTCGCGCGGCCCGCAGCCAGCACATCCCGCATCCCGTCGGTGGTCAGCAGACCAGTGTTCGCGCCGCGGCGTTCGATGATCGCGTTGGTGGCGATCGTCGAGCCGTGCTTGAACGCGGTGACCTCCTGCGGTTCCACACCCGCCTTCCTCAGCGCATCGAGCACGCCATCGATGAATTCGGGCGGAGTCGAGGGCGTCTTGACCGTCGTTACGTTGTGTGTCTCTTCGTCATATGCGACGAGATCGGTGAATGTGCCGCCGATGTCAACGGCGACTCGAAGCTTCCTCATGTCGCCGAGTATCCGGGCGCATCTGGGAGCCGTCATCGGGAACATGCCTAGTGGGCGGGAGGGTTTTCCCGCTTTCCCCTGTGCGGCATCAATCGGCCCGTTGGGCGCCACTAGAGTGCCGAATCGTGGCCATCAGGATCGTCGACACGCACACGCATTTCGTCCCGATGGAGCTGATCGACCTCGTGCGGCGGGGCGACGGACCTCCTGACGTCTCGATCGAGGAGCGCGACGGCGGCGACCCGCTGATCGCGCACGACAACGGGTTGCGATACCCCGTGTTCCCACTGTTTCACGACGTTGCGGCGAAGCTCGAGCAGATGGATCGTGACGGGATCGACGAGGCGCTGATCTCGCTGACTCCGTCGCTGCTGCTCTACTGGACCGACCCGGCCGAGACGGCGCGGGTCCATCGGGTGATCAATGATGCCGGGGCCGCCTTCGCCAAGCGTTCCGGCGGTCGGCTTCACGCGCTCGCCACCGTGCCGCTCAACGACCCGCCGGCGGCGGCTGCCGAGCTGCGCCGCACGCGCGCCGAGCTCGGTCTGGTGGGCGTCGAGATCGGGACCAGCGTCGGCGAGACGATGCTCGACGACGCCTCGCTCGAGCCGTTCTGGGGCGCCGCGGAGGATCTGGGAATGCCCGTACTGATCCACCCGTACACGAACATGATCGCGGCGCCCGGGCCGGAACTTCGGGGCTTTCACCTGGGCAACGTGATCGGCAACCCATTCGAGACGTTCGTGGCCGCCGCGCGACTGATCGTCGGCGGTGTGTTCGATCGTCACCCGGCCCTGCGGGTGCAACTCGTACATGCCGGCGGCGCGTTCCCATATCAGCTGTTCCGACTCGATCACGCCTACGACGTGCGCACCGAGACGAAGGCCGAGGCCGAGCGCCGGCCCTCGACCTACCTGGGCAACTTCCTGTTCGACACGGTCGCGTTCGACCCACGAGCGCTCGACTTTCTAATCGAGCTGGCCGGCGCCGATCACGTCCTGTTCGGCAGCGACCTGCCCTTCGACATGGCGGACCTATCCGCACTGTCACTGGCCGAGCGTGATCCGAAGCTCGCCGCCAGCGTACTCGGCGGTAACGCGCTGGCGGCGTACGGGATCGCGTAAGCCGGGCGCCAAGGAGCGCGCGAGCCGACGCGGAACCGGATCAGTCGGCCTGCTCGGGATCGACGATCCGGCGGGCGACCGCGAGCGCTGCCGCATGGGCGCGGTTGCGGGCGCCGATCTTGCCGATGATCGTCGCCACCTGACGTTCGACCGTCTTCGTGGCCAGGAACAGCGTCCGGCCGATCTCGGTGTTGGTTCGGCCCGCCGCTATCAGCAGCAGGATCGAGCGCTCGCGCGCGGACAACAGGCCCTCATCGGCCGGGGCGGGCACCTCGCCGGTCCCCGCCGCTCCGGTTGAGGCGCTGCGCAGCACATCGGCCAGCTCCTCGGCGCCCGCCGTTTTCTTGAGGAACCGTGACGCCCCGGCCGCGATCAGCTCGGCCTCGTGGCCGGTCGCGGACTCGAACATGATCACGATCCGCGCCATCGGAAGCTCGCGCTCGAGCGCGGTGATCAGCCGCGTGCTCTCGCCGGCCGGCAGGTGGCCGTCGAGCAGCAGGACGTCGGGCCGCAGTCGGCGCGCCTGCGCGCGGGCGTCGGTGGCGTTCTCCGCCTCGCCGACGACCCGCACGCCCTCGACCGACTCCGCCAGGCGCGCCAGACCCGCGCGCATCAAGGGGTGGCGGTCGATCACGAACACGCGGAGGCTCGACGTGGGCGTGGTCGCCAGCTCGGGCGCGCCGTCGATGGGCGCGGCCAGATCCTCGCCGGCGTCGCCCACTCCGAGGAGCTCGAACGTCACGTTGGTGCCGGCGCCGGGCGCGCTGTCGATCTCGAGCACGCCACCGAGCGCTCGAGCCCGCTCGCGCATGTGCCCGAGCCCCATCCCTGCGGTGTCGGGCAGCCGCTCGGGGTCGAATCCGCTCCCGTCGTCGATCACCTTTAGCTCCAGGTCCCGGCCGCAGTCGATCGAGATCGCGAGCCTGCTCGCACCGGCGTGGAGGCGCACGTTGGTGACCGCCTCCTGGAGAATGCGGCAGGCCGCGCGGCGGGCGGCGGGCGAGATCGCGCTGGTGTCGCCCCGGATCTGGATCCGGGCCGTGGGATCGCCCTGGCGCAGCGGCGCCAGCGCGGCACGGGCTGCATCCTCGAGTGTGGGCGCGTCGAGCTGGCGCGGCAGCAGATCGGCGATCGCCCGCCGTACGTCGGTCAGGGTGCGCTGCGCCAGCTCGCGGACCCGGCGCAGATCCCCCGCGTCGGCCTCGCCCCCGTTCGGCTCCATACGGGTCTCGAGCGACTCCGCGAGCTGCACGATCTCAGGGACGTTCTGCGCAACCGCGTGGTAGACGTCGCGGCCGACCCGGGCCCGCTCGCGCTCGGCCGACTCGTGGCTGATCAGGGCCCGCATCCGCTGCTGCATGTGCAGGTTGTCGATGAACCCGGCCACCTGATCGGCGATCTGCTGGGCGATCGGGATGTCCTCGTCGCGATAGAAGCCCGTTGTGCGGCTGACGAAGTTGAGTACTCCGACCGGCCGGCCCTGAACGCGCAGCGGAACGCTCAACAGCCCATGGAACCCGGCGGCCGCGATCACCCTGTCCTCGCGCCCGACCACACGCGGGTCGGTGGCCAGGTCGGCCGACACGAGGGCGCGGTTGTTGATCACGACGTGGCGCAGGCCTACGTCCTCGAACGGGATGATCACCCCCTCGCCGGGCACGATCGACGAGGTCGCGACGGCGAACCGCTCGAAGCCGCGGCCCTGACAGGTGAGCAGGTACGCGCTGAGACGATCGTGGCTGAGCTGGCGCTTGGCCTCGGAGGCGAAGGTCGACATCAGCGAGGAGATGTCGCTGGCGCCGTCGACCGACACCGGCGAGAGCAGCACATCACCGACCCCCTGCCCAGCCAGCAGGCCAACCCGGGATGCGATCACCGGTGCAGCCTGGGCCAGCAGATCGACATCGACATCGGGATCGTCGACCTCGACGACGCCGAGGCCGACGCCGCCCGCCTGCAGCCCTGCCAGCGCTCCGCCCGGGCCCTCGATCGGCTCCATCACGCGGGCGGCACGACGCAGCTCACGCGGCGCGCACGCGGGGAAGTCGTGGACGGCGGGATACCGTGCCGATTCCTCGAACCCGTCGGCGGTGATCACCCACACCCGTACGGCGGGCGGCTCGCCGTCCGACCCGGACGTGGTCGGGCCGAGGCCGCTGCTGATCGCGCTCGCCAGCTGCTTCCAGTCGCGGGCGGAGTTGACCATCCGCACGAGTTCGACGAGCCCGAGATATCGCCGCTCGATCAGGTCCGAGAGGTCCAGCTCGCGGAGTGATTCCATGTCATACGAATGATAAAGTCTCGACCGCCTTGATGCGAGCAAATGCCACGTGGTAGGTCCGGTGGAGAGCTCGGGACGACTCGAGGGACGGCTCGAGAGGAAGGTCGCCATCATCACCGGCGCAGCGGGCGGCATCGGCAGCGCCACCGCCCACGTGTTCGCGCGGGAGGGGGCCTCGATCGCCCTGATCGACCTCGACGAGGCGCAGGTCGTCAGCGTGCGCGACGAGGTCGTCGAACGCAGTGGCCGCCCTGCTGAGCGGTTCCTGGCGATCGGCGCCGACGTCAGCGCCGACGAGCAGGTGGCGTCCTACGTCAGGCGCACGGTGGACGAACTCGGCGGGCTCGATGTCCTGTTCAACAACGCGGGCATCGAGGGCCAGATCCAACCGACGCATCTCTACGATCCCGACGCCTTCCAGCGGGTGCTGCACGTCAACGTCTACGGCGCGTGGCTGAACCTGCGCCATGCCAT
>DASXOS010000142.1:0-25148 GCA_036494115.1 Solirubrobacteraceae bacterium
CCCGGCCGCCTGACCCTTCGATCCGGCCGGCCAGGTCGCTCAGGCGATCTTCACGCCGAGCGGCGATCGACACCGTTGCGCCAAGACCAGCCAGCGCGAGTGCCGTGGCCTCTCCGATCCCGCTCGATGCGCCGGTGACGAGCGCGACGGTGCCGTCGAGCGTGTTCGGGCTCACTGGGGGCCCCACCGGAAGCCGATCTCGCTCGGGGCCGGCGGCAGCGGACTCGACGGCAGTCCTGGCGGCGGCTCATTCTGGTTGTAGCCGGTCGGTGCGATGTCGTTCGGGGTGTCGGGATGAAACAGCGAAGCGAGGTACTGGGCCTGGCCGCGCCCCGGCCCGAGCTCGAACTGGCCGCCTCCGTACGCCCGGATGCCGCGCTCGGCGCAATAGTCATAGGCGGCGCACAGCTTCGGCAGGCCGCCGATCCGGGATGGCTTGATGTTGACCATCTTCGGCGCGAACGGTAACGACTCGATGTCGTCGATCGAGTGAATCGGGGCGTCCCAGCTGATCCTGTCCTGATACGGCTCGAGCACCGCCGCGGTCTCCGGCGTGACCACGTCGGGGTCCTCGATCCAGGCGTCCGGGAATGCCTCTACTACCCGCGTGTAGAGCAAGGGATCAGGCGGCTGGTCGACGACCGTGCCGCGGTAGAAGCTCTTGAAGTCGACGGAGTCGACCGCGCCGGTATCGACGAGCTGCGCGATCAACTCCGGGGTCCACGAGGACGTGGGATCGAGCTTGAAGCGCAGCGTCGGGTAGTGGGCGAGGCGGCTCGAAACGGGGTCGAGCGTCGGCGGCTCACCGAGGCGAAGGGAAACGACGAACGTGAGCGGGCGGGCCTCGCGGCGCAGGGCCTCCTGCAGGGAGGTCCCCGCCTGGCGCAGTGCCAGGTCGAGCGCGGCGCTGTGGAAGGTCCAGCGACGGTACAGCCGTGAGACCTCGCCGCGCTTCGGCTCGACCGGGAAGAGGTCGAGCGAGTCGATCAGCGCGCAGAACTCCTCGAGCGTGTAGCTGCCCGCCAGCGGTTGGACCGGCCCCGCCTCCTGCAGTGCCACATGGTCCTCGGCGTCGTACACAACGTCCTCGCCGACCCCCTCCTCGCCGCTGCCGTGGAGGTGGACGACCGTCGAGAGCCGCTCGAACCCGCTCGAGACCTGCTGGCTCAGCCCCTCGAGCTCGTAGCGCTCGACGGTGAGCGGGAGGTCTTTGATGAGGTCGAAGGTGCTCACGGTTCCCGGACTCCTGCCTCGAGGCGGGTGACGAGCTCCTCGAGACGCAGCTCCTCGAGACCGCGGCTGACGGCCTCGAGCTCGGCGGCACAGTACTCGACCAGGTCGCGGCCCTCCCTGACGAGGTCGAGTGTCTCCCGCAGCCCGGCGTCGCCGGAATCGAGCCGTCGGATGATCTCCTCGATCCGCACCACCGCGGACTCGTAGGTGCGTTCGGGGTCGGGGGTGCTCACGTGTCGGCGTGGGCGGTCTGGGCGCGCACGGTGCCGTCCTGGAAGCGAACGCGCAGATCCACCGCGGCGCGGGCGGCCGCCGCCGAGGAAAGCGGCTCGCCGGCGCGGTCCTCGACCAGCGCGTACCCGCGAGCCAGGGTCCGCTGGGGGTCGTGCGCGGCGAGGGCCAGGGTCAGACGCTCGAGCTCGCGCCGGCGTGCGGCTGCCGCGGAGCTCCGGGCTCGGTCCCCGGTACGCCGCAAGACAAGCGCGTGCACGTCGGCGCGCTCGCGACCGGCGACGCCTTTGCGCCGCGCGCTGGCGCGGAGCTCGCGGAGTAGCTGGTGAAGCTGGCGGCGGTGCCGGCGAACCTGGTGCGAGGGCGCGCGCGAGAGATGGCCGAGGGTGCGGGCCCGCTCGAGGATCGCGCGGCGGCCGTGCCCATGCAGGCGGCGGGCTGCGACGGCGACAGCCTCGCGCGCGGCGCGGCAGTCGACCGGCACCGCGGCCTCCGCGGCGTGGGTCGGGGTCGAGCTGCATACGGCCGCGACGTCGTCGATCAGCGTCCGGTCGGTGTGGTGGCCGACGGAGGCGATCACCGGCACGCGCAGCAGGGCCACGGTCCGGCACAGCGCCTCATCGCAGAACGCGAACAGGTCGGCGAGTGAGCCGCCGCCGCGGGCGACGATGATCACCTCGACCTCAGGGGTGGCTGCCAGCTCGCGCAGTGCGGCGGCGATCCTGGGTGCGGCGTGACGGTCCTGCACGGGCGCGAAGGCCCAGATCAGGCGTCCCGCCCAGCCGCGGCGATGCAGCCCGGCGAGCACGTCATCACGGGCCTTGCCCCGCTCGCCGGTGACGACCCCGATCGTCTTGGGCAAGAGTGGCCGCGGCAATCGCTTCTGAGGTTCGAACAAGCCGTCCTGGGACAGCCTGCGCCGCAGGCGCTCGAGCTGGACGAGCAGGTCACCCTCGCCCGCGATCCGCAGCTCGGCCACGTCGAAGCTGAAGCTCGGAGAGGACGTGGCACTGCCTGCGTAGTAGTCGCACCCGCCGCCGACGACGATCCGCATGCCGTCGGCGAGCGTGATCGCCAGCCGGTCGAACTGGTCGCGCCACATCGAGCAGGGGAGCGCGCCCCGGGCGTCGCGGAGCTCGAAGTACACGCGAGCCCGTGATGTACGGAATCCCCACACCTCGCCGACGAGCTGGACGCGGGCGAACTCCTTGAGGCGCTGCTTGAGCTGCGCGGCGTAGGAGCCGACCGGGAACGGCCCGGGGAGGGCGCTGTCTGGAATGCCCTCGGTCTGGAGCGGGTGGGGCTGCGTCATCGGCCGGATCCGAGGCTAGCGCCCAGCCCCGCCGCGGCGGTTCTAGTAGGGATCGCCTTCGCCGGGCGTCGCCACCACCCCGTGCGTGGCGTCGGCTTCGAGTACTGCCGGGTCAGCGCTCTCGAACCACCGCCGGTGGAAGAACCCGCGGTAGAACGGCCATGAGGCGAACATCAGCACGACCCCGAGGATCAGGCCGCCGATCCCGACGAAGATCGGCGTCTGGATCCCGATCACCGGCTTCGAATAGTTGTTCCCGGCGGTGTTGTAGAAGGTGAACGCCTTGACCGCGATGTAGGCCATCATCACGCCGCCGCCGAGCGGGACGAGACCCGCGAACACGAAGTTCCGCACGCTCTTGAAGAGATCGTGGCGGAAGTACCAGGCGCAGGCCAGGCCGGTGAAGCCGTAGTAGAAGCAGACCGCGAACCCGAGCGCCGAGATCGTGTCCCCGAGCACGTCCTGGTTCGGGTTGAACGCCAGCAGCGCGACTGTCCAGAGGATCGAGAGCGCGCCCATCAGCACGGTCGAGAACGTCGGGGTCAAGAACCGGGGATGGACGCGCCCGAAGGCCGCCGGGATTGACTGCCAGCGCGCCATCGAGAACGTGGTTCGAGCAGTCGGCAGGATCGTCGTCTGAGTCGACGCCGACGCGGAGGTGAGCACGCAGATGATCAGCAGCTTGTCGAGCCCGTGGCCGAGCACCCCCTTGCCGAGCGCGTTCAGGACGTCGTCGGAGTTATTGGCCAGGAACGCGGTGCCATGGAAGGCTTGCGCCGCGGTGCTGACGGCGACGTAGATCAGGAGCAGCAGCAGCGTTGAGATCACCGCGGCCTTGCCCGGCCCGCGATGTCGGTCCCGCGACTCCTCGTTGACCGCTACGCCCGAGTCCCACCCCCAGTAGATGAAGATGCCGAGCAGAACCGCGTCGACGAGCGCACCCCAGCTCAGGTCGAACGGGTTGAACCAGGAACCCGAGACGTGGATCGCGTGCGCAGGGTGGCCGCTGTACACCTTGACCAGCGCGATCACCGTGAACAGCGCCAGGGTGAAGATCTCGAGGCTCAGCAGGAACGTCTGGATCCTCGCCGAGAGCTCGATTCCGCGGTAGCAGATGCCGGTCATCACCACGATCCAGATCACGGCGCCGAGGATCAGCCAGAAGTTGCTCGGCGCGCCGCTGGAGCTGAACAACAAGAACGTGTAGTTGCTCGCAATCGCGGCCAGCGACGCCATCACGATGATGTCGGCGAGGAAGATCGCCCAGCCGTTGATCCAACCCAGCTGCGGCCCGAAGGCGCGCGTGACCCAGGCGAACGTCGTGCCCGCGTCCGGATCGGCGAGGTTCAGGAACCGGTACCCGACCGACACGAACAGGATCGGGATGAACGAGACGATGAGCACCGCCGGGGCATGTACGCCGACGCCGCCGACCGCGACGATGAAGCCGAGCGTGGCCGCGAGACTGTACGCGGGGGCCGTCGACGCCACGGCAATGACGAGGTTCGAGATGTACCCGAGCGCATCGGCCTTCAGTCCCTTCTGGCCGGGTGCGGTGGGATCGATCGACGCAGCCGGTGGGGCAGTTGCGCTTTCCAAGGCGTGGCGAAAGTAATGCACTGCGGCCAAGACCCGCAACCGACAGCTGCATTACAACGGCCGCTCGTTTTGTACGAATCGTCTAACTCGTGCGCCGGTACGGTGCGCCAGCATGGCTGGTGCGGAGCTTTCGGTCGCGGTGCTCGGCGCGGCGGGCACGATCGCGCCCGCCATCGTCCACGACCTCGCAAAGTCCGAGGAGGTCTCGGCGATGACGCTGCTCGATCTCGACGGCGAGCGCGCGCAGGCCGTCGGCGACGAGCACGGCGCAGGCAAGGCCACCTCCCGGACCGCCGATGCGCGCGCGGTCGATGAGCTCGCCGCGGTGCTCGAGTACCACGACGTCCTCGTCAACACCGCGTCCTACCGGGTCAACCTCGACGCGATGTCGGCGTGCCTGACGGCGGGCTGCACGTATCTCGACCTCGGTGGCCTCTACCACGTGACGCGCGAACAGCTTCGGCTGGCGGATCAGTTCGAGCGGGCGGGGCTGCTGGCACTTCTGGGGATGGGGTCGAGCCCGGGAAAGACGAACGTGATGGCGGCACGGGGCGTCCGCGAGCTGGATGCCGATGCCGGCGCGATCGCGTCGATCGATGTGTTTGCCGCTGGGCGCGATCCGGTCGCGCCCGCGGATGACCGGTTGCGCCCGCCCTACGCGATCCAGACCTTGATCGACGAGCTCACGCTGAAGCCGATCGTCCTCCGCGACGGCGCGCCGGTCGAGCTCGAGCCGCTCACTCCCAGCGGCAACGCCGACTTCGGCGATCCGATCGGAGCGACCGACACGATCTACACGCTGCACTCCGAGCTGGCCACATTCGGCGAGAGCTTTGGATGCCGTGAGGCGAGCTTCCGGCTGTCGCTCAAGCCCGGGCTGGTCGAGCGGCTCGAGCAACTGATCGGCGCCTCGCCGGAGGAGATCGCGGCGGCCGCACGCGAGGCGGCGCCTCAGTCGAATCAGACGGTCTCAGTCCATATGGTCAGGGTCGCCGCGAGCTCGGGACGGACCGTGACCGTCCGGGCGGTGACGTCCGCGCACTTCGGGATGGGCGGTTCGGTCGTCTCGACGGCGGCGCCGGCGGCTGCTGCGGTGCGGCTGCTGGCGCGCGGCTCGCTGACCGCCACAGGAGTGCTCGCGCCCGAGCGGTGCGTGGGCCCCGACGAGCTGTTCGCCGAGCTCGAGACTCGCGGCTGCCGGTTCGACGTCTCGGGCTGAGTCCGTCAGGCCGGGGTTTCGGCGGAGGGCTCGTTCTCGGTGCGGAGCCACTCCACCGTCTCGGCGATCCCGTCGGGGAGCGGCACCCGGGCCTCCCAGCCGAGCAGCCGCCGGGCCTTCTCGACCGACGGCCAGCGGCGCTGCACGTCGACCTCGAAGCTCGGCAGGTGCTCGAACTCGAGCTCGGCGGGGTCGTTCCCGCACGCCTCCCAGATCACGCCCGCGATGTCGGCCACGGTCAGCTCCTCCGAGGCCGAGATGTTGAAGTCCTGGTTCAGACCTGCGTCAGCAGCCATCGCCGTGACGACCCCGTCGGCGATGTCGGTGACGTGGGTGAGCGTCCGGGTCTGCTCGCCCGAGCCGAAGATCTGGAGCGGTCGCTGACCGCTCAGCACCTTCGCGATCAGATCGGGGACGGCGTGGGCGATCCCGGGCTCCTCCGGATCGGGCCGCTCACCGGGCCCGTAGGCGTTGAAGGGACGGCAGATCGTGTAGCGCAGCCCGTGCTGGTCGTGGGCCGCGCGGGCGTAGACCTCCCCCGCCAGCTTCGAGAATCCGTAGGCCGAGCGCGGCGAAGGGCACGCGAGCACATGCTCCTCGGTCGTGGGGAACTCGGTCGCGCGTTCGAACACCATCGAGGAGGACACGTACACGAACCGCTCGACGTCCTGCTCGACGGCGGCGCCGGTGAGGGCGCCCGTGAGCGCGTTGTTGACCTGAGTGAGCGTGAACGGCAGCTTGTGGAAGTTCGCGATTCCGCCGACGATGGCCGCGAGGTGGATCACGTGCGTGCAGCCGTCCACCGCATCACGGGCGACGTCCACGTCGCGCAGATCGCCGTCGCGCAGCTCGCAGCTCGCGCGGATCCACTCGGGGGCCGGACGATGGTCAGCGGCTCGCACCTCCCAGTCCGGATCGGACAGCAGGCGGCGCACGACCGCACGGCCGATCGTCCCGGCGGCCCCGGTCACCAGCACTCGTCTCATCTGAGGCCGGAGGCCTCCCCGGAGGGCTCGGCGGGAGCGTCGGCGGTGAGTCCGGGCCCGAGTGCCGCAACCTCGGGCCCGTACACGAAAACCTGACTCGTCCCGAGCGCATTCCAGGGGTCGACCAGCAGGCATTCGGCCGAGGCCAGGGAGAGGATCTCGTGCAGCGGCCCGGGACCCTCGAACTCGGAGTGGTTGGTGGCGACGATCACGACGTCGGCATCGCGCACCGCGTCGGCGAGCGGCTGGGTTGGCGTTGGTGCGTGCGGGTCCGAGACCGCGACGTCGGCGAGCTCGCGCTCGAGCAGGCGGATCAGCTTGAACGACAGGGAGTCCCGCTCGTCGTCGGTGTTGCGCTTGAACGTCAGCCCGAGGACGGCGACCTTCTTGGAAGCCAGCGAGCCGAGCCGGCGCTTGAGGCCCTCGACCAGGAACAGCGGCACGGCCTCGTTGACGCGTGAGACCGCGAGCAGCATCCCCGGCGCATTGGAACGTTCCTCGGAGAATGCGAAGTCCTTGCGCAGGCAGGTGCCGCCGGTGAGGCCGGGCATCGCCATTCCCCCGCGCGGGTAATCGTGGTTGATCAGCTCGACCACGTCGAACACGTTGGCACCGTGTCGCTCGCAGTCCATCATCAGCAGGTTGGGGAGCGCGAACGTCGTGTAGCGGAGGATGTTCGTCCAGATCTTCGCGAGCTCGGCCTGGACCGGCGTGGTCCGCTCGATCGGCGCTCCGAACACCGAGAACAGGCTCGCGGCCCGCTCGGTCGACGCGGCGTCGACGCCGCCGATGATGCAGGGCAGCGAGGAGATCTCCTGCAGAAAACGCCCGGCGGCGATCCGCTCGGGCGCATGAGCCACGAACACGTCCTCGCCGGCGCGCAGGCCGCGGCGCTTGCGCAGGTAGCCCGCGACGAACTCGGTGGTTCCCGGCGCGATCGTCGAGCGCAGGATCAGGGCGTGGCCGGGGCGCAGCAGCGGGAGCAGGTCGTCGAGCGCGGCGCGCACCTGACGCAGGTCGCTCTCCACGTGCGAGAACGACGGCGTCCCGATCGTGATCACGATGTCGTCGGCGCGAGCGGCGTCCGCGGCACGGTCGGCCAGCTCGAACCGGTCCGTGGCGGACACGCGGTCGAGCAGTTCCTGCGCGCCGGGTTCCTCGAACGGCATCCGCCCAGTCCGGAGTGACTCGAGCACCGCCGGGTCGTGGTCGACGCCGAGGACGCGCAACCCTCGGTCGGCGAAGCACAGCGCGAGGGGAAGGCCGACCCGTCCGAGACCGATGACTGAGACGACGCGTTCGCTCAATGGTGTTCGACGGCGGCGCCGTCAACGCTCGGCAGCGGCTCGAGCCCCGGCTCGGCCGGATGCCCGCGCACCTCGCCGACGAAGGCGAGCTTGTCCAGCCGCGCGATCTCGCGCTCGCCCTCGACCCGGGCGGGGTGGTCCTCTGCAAGACCCTTGATGAGCGCTCGGATCCGCGCCCGCAGCTGCAGCGCGAAGTGAGGCGTCGAGGCGCCCATCAGCTGGCGCACATCGTCGACGGTGACCTCGCGCCCTTCGCGCAGCCGATCCGGATGCTCGGCCTCGCTCACGGTTTCTGGGGGACTGGCTCGAGCAGGTTGTCGATCTGCGCCTGCACCGGAACGGAGATCGCGGTCTGGTCTCCGATCACCCAGCCGTGGTTGTACACGGCCGCGGTCGGACCCTCCTGCGTATAGCCCGGCGTCGCGTAGTTGAGGAAGAAGTTCAGCACTGCGTTAGGGAGCGTAGACGGATTGTCCACGAGCAGCTGGGGGCCGAAGCTGCCGCTGGCCGACAGCGCCGCGGATGCGGCGGCGTCCAGCGGCCGGTGGAGGTTGATCAGCGTGTAGCCGTGACCCGGGCTGCGCATCGCCCACCCAAAGCTCCCGGGCACATGAGCGCACGGCTGGAGGTTCTGGCACGGCGGATCGCGGTACGCCGCGAACGTGACCGCGCTCGAGATCGGGTCGGCGGCGCTGATCCGCTTGACCGGCCCGTACTTCGCGAGCTGCTTGACCACGCTGTCCGGAATCACGCTCGACGGGGCGAGCACGTACAGCTTCGGCTTCTGGTGGGCGAGCAGTGCCTGCTTGGTGGCGGAGGGAATCGTCGAGCCGTTCACATACAGGATCGGGTCGCCCGATTCCGCGGCCCATCCCGCCGCGGGCATCGCGTATTCGGCGTTGTTGCCGGGCGCGATCACCACCGCCGTGCTGGTGGAGCCGTGGGCGGCGCTGTTGAAGCGGTCGATCGCAGCCGCCAGCGAGTACGGGTCGTTCCCGGAGATCGAGGCACTGCGCAGGCCGCTCGGCTTGGGCACGTTGCCGATCCGGATCACCTGGGCGCCGCCGATCACGCCCGACCCCGTCGGCGCGAGTTGCTTGAGCGTGTCGGCACTGGCGGACGGCAGGGCGTCGCCGTCGGCGAACAGCAGGGGCGCCTTCACCGGCGAGGCCATCAGCACCGACGCCGCCAGCGCGGCCTGCCAGTCGCTCGTGTCGGCGATCGTCACCGCGGTGGGATGGGTCCCCTGGATCACGGACGGGAACACGGCGAGCGCGACGCCGGCCGCGTCCGCCACCGGATCGGCGCCGTCCACTCGGTTCGTGTTCTTGGTCGCCAGTGCGGGCAGGCCGAGCTTCTCGGAGGCCTGTGGCGTCTTGCCCTGGACCTGCGAGGTCACCTGGACGTTCGTGGTGATCAGGTGCGTGCCCCCGCCGCACCCGGCGAGCGCCAGGCTCGCCGCCACGATCGTGCAAATCCTCAGGCGCATCGCGCGCTGACGTTAGCG
Source organism: Solirubrobacteraceae bacterium (assembly GCA_036494115.1). GTDB lineage: Bacteria > Actinomycetota > Thermoleophilia > Solirubrobacterales > Solirubrobacteraceae > Palsa-465. The sequence continues at coordinate 9,395 of DASXOS010000142.1, forward strand.
ACCGCGAACACCCGGAGCGCTGGTCGTTCGCTGGTCGATTTGTGCATGCGCGCATCCTCGTCTAGCGCATGCGCGCATCCCCGCAACGTGACATGCGACACACCTCCGAGATGTGGTGTATATTGCCGCCCGCCTAATCCACGGGCCCACCCAAAAATCCGTGGAGCGGGGGACCCAAAGAAGTCCCAGGGGCGAATTCCGTGGTGAACCCACGGGAGGCGCAGGCTCTTTTAGCGCTAGCCCGACAGCTAACCCCGCCGGCCGACGAAAGAGACGACTTGCGGGTAAAACACCTGATCCTTCCAGGCCTGGCTGCGATGATTTTCGCTGGGGCCACACCGGCGTTGGCGGCCGGACGCGCCGGTACCAGGGACACGCCCGCAGGAGGGATCGGCGTCGCCCCCACGACCCCGGGCACAACGGGTGGGGCGGGCGTGAGCGCTCCGCCTGCAGCCCCCAGCACGTCCGCCCACCCGACTGTTTCGGGGTACACCGCAAAGATCGTCGGCGGCGTCGCCTACGCCCCGTCGCTGGCGCCGATCCAGGTCAAGAAGGCGATCTGGGCCGGCAACCAGATCCGCCGCAAGCCGTACATCTGGGGCGGTGGCCATCAGGCGTTCAAGGCCTCCGGCTATGACTGCTCCGGCTCGGTCTCCTACGTCCTTCACGCCGCGGGCCTGCTCAAGACTCCGTTCGACTCGAGCGACTTCATGAGCTGGGGCCTGAGCGGCCTCGGCTCGTGGATCACCGTCTACACGAATCCCGGCCACGCGTTCGTTCAGATCGCTGGGATCCGCTTCGACACCTCGGCCGAGGCCGACCCGCATCCGGCCAAGGGCACGGGGCCGCGGTGGCGCCCGCTGTACCTGCACCCCGCCGGGTTCATGGCCCGGCACCCGCTCGGCTTCTAAGTCGCCCGGCTGTATCGCGCTCCGTTCGTAGCGTTGCTGCGGCGCGGACGGCCCCGGTTTTGCTGGGGAAGGGGAGGAAGCTGGGGCTGGGGCGTTCTGTCGACCTGTAAAAGCGCGCATCTCGCTCGTCGCTGGCGAGGTGTGTCGACGTTTGCCATGCATTTCATGCGTGGCGCTACACACCTCGAGATCTGGCGCCGGAATGCGCGCTTCTACAGGTGCAAAACGCAAACTTTCGTTCTGAAATCCCGAGCCCTGCTGCATCTCGCACCGTATGCAGCACTCTTGCGCCACCCCCTCCTGTTTGCGGGACGAATGTCTGCAAAAGGCACGCCGGAGCAGCCACCCAACCACCCCCTCCCCAGCAAGCCGTTCTCAAGGCCGCCCGTGCGCGCAGGGCGCGCCGCCACACCCAAGCGCCCCGAAAGCTCAGGAGTCTCCCGAGGCCTCCCTCTGGGCCAGGATGTGCTCCCGCTCGGCGAGCCGGTTATGTCGGCGCAGCTCTGCCTCGCGCATCCGCCGCTGCTCATCGGGAGTCTCCGGCGCGATCGGCGGAACCCGCGTCGGCGACCCCTCGTCGTCGAGTGCGACGAGCGTCAGGTAGGCGGTGTTGGTGTGCCGGACCTCGCCGGTCATCGGCCGCTCGGCGTCGACTCGGACCCCGACCTCCATCGAGGTGCGCCAGGCCGCGTTGACGGTGGCGCTGAAGGTCACCAGCTCGCCGACCGCGATCGGGAACAGGAAGTCCATCCGGTCCATCGCGGCGGTGACCACGCGGCTGCGCGAGTGTTTGATCGCGGCCAGGCCGGCGACCTCGTCGCACAGCTTCATGATCGTGCCGCCGTGGACGTTGCCGGCGCTGTTGGCGTCGGCCAGACCCATCCAGTGCGCGATCTGTGACGCCGATTCGGATGGGCGCTTCGGCTCCACGCGGACCCATCCTATTGCCCGCTGTCGCTACGCTTCAGTTGCCTGTCCAGCAAGTGACCCAAGGAGGATGCGATGCCGGGCCTTTCCGGGCGCATGTCCACCGTTATCAAAGCGAAGATTTCGAAGCTGCTAGATCGCGCCGAGGATCCGTCGGAGACCCTGGAGTACAGCTACCAGAAGCAGATCGAGCTGCTCCAGAACGTCAAGAAGGGAATTGCCGACGTCGTCACCTCGAAGAAGCGCCTGCAGCTCCAGGAGGAGAAGCTCCAGCAGCAGATCGTGAAGCTGGACACGCAGGCCCGCCAGGCGCTCGCCGCCGGCAACGAGGAGCTTGCCCGCACCGCGCTCGAGCGCAAGAACGTTGCCCAGACCGAGCTGCAGTCGCTCGACAGCCAGATCTCGCAGCTCAACCAGCAGCAGGAGCAGATGACGGCTTCTGAGCAGAAAATGCGCGGGAAGATCGAGCAGTTCCGCTCCAAGAAGGAAGTCATCAAGGCGCAGTACTCGGCCGCGGAGGCGCAGGTCAGAATCTCCGAGGCGGCCACCGGCGTCGGCGAGGAGATGGCCGACGTGGGGCTAGCCATGCAGCGCGCGCTCGACAAGACCGAGAACATGAAAGCCCGAGCCGACGCCGTCGGAGAGCTTGAGGCTGCCGGGACGTTCGAGGACCTCACGACGCTCACGCCCGGCGAGGACGACATCGACCGCCAGCTCAAGGAGCTCTCCAGCACCAGCGAGGTCGACGCCGACCTCGCGAAGATGAAGGCCGAGCTTGGCGCCGGGTCGCCGTCAGCCGGTGAGCTCGGCTCCGGTGGCGCGGGCAGCGGCGCCGGCAGCGCAGGCGCCGCCGAAGGGCAGGCTTCGTGATCGTCAGGATCTCGACCGAGGCCCAGTACGAGCTGCCGGACTCGGAGCTCGAGGTCCTCAACAAGCTGGACAACGAAGCGGTGATGGCGTGCGAGTCCAGTGACGAGCAGCAGTTCCGTCAGGCATACACGCGATTGCTCGAGGTCGTGCGCTCGAGCGGCACGCGAGTCGGCGACGACGAGCTGCGCGGCTCGGACCTGATCCTGCCGCCGCCCGACGTGTCGCTGGAAGAGGCGCGGGCGGAGTTCAGCGGCGACGGCCTGATTCCGGGCTGAGGCAACAACTCCAGGGGCGCCGGGGGCGACAGTTCCGCAGCGCTCTGCAACCGTTTGCGGTTGACACGCTGCGCGGCCAGCACTATCGTCGTCCGCTGCAAACGATTGCACCGCGCCGGTGGCCGAGGCCGCCGCGACCTGTGCGAGCGGAGGGAGACGGAGATGAAGTTCTTGCGACGGTATGTGACGGCCGCGCTCTTCGTGGCCGCCGGGGCGGCGCTCGCAGCGTGCGGGAGCTCGAGCTCCGGTAACGGCGGTGGCGGCAGCGGCTCCTCCAGCAAGGGGCCGATCACGATCGGCACCTCGCTGTCGTTGTCGGGCGACTTCGCCGCCGATGGCCAGGCGTTCCAGAAGGGCTACCAGCTGTGGGTCAACGACCAGAACGCCAAGGGGGGCCTCCTCGGGCGCAAGATTCAGCTGAAAGTGGTCTCGGATGCGTCGAGTCCCACGCAGGTGGTCAGCAACTACCAGAAGCTGATCGGCTCGGACAAGGTGGACCTGGTGTTCGGGCCGTTCTCGACGCTGCTGACCGTCCCCGCGGCGCGCGTCGCGGCACGCTACGGATACGCCTTTGTCGAGGGAGCGGGCGGTGGTCCGGCCGTGTTCGGCTCGGGGCTTCACAACGTCTTCGACGTGTCCGTCCCGGTCAAGCTGAACCTGGTCACCTTCGCCCAATGGGTGGCCGCGCTGCCCGCTGCCCAGCGCCCGAAGACCGCTGCCTACGCGACCGTCAACGACCCCTTCACCCAGCCGCAGATCCCGGAGGCCCAGAGCATCCTCCAGGGCGCGGGAGTCAAGACCGTGTACTCGAAGGTCTTCCCCGCCGAGGTCACCGATTTCACCCCGATCGCCGGTCAGGTGGCGTCATCGCACGCCGACCTCGCCGTGCTCGGCTCGGTCGATGTGCCGACCGTCTCGTCGTTCGTCCATTCGTTCATCCAGCAGCACTACAACCCCAAGGCGTTCATCGCCACCGCCGGGCCGGATCAGGGCGCGTCGTTCGTGAAGGCGGTCGGCGCCGGAAACGAGAACGGCATCTTCGTCCCCAACGGCTGGTACCCCGGCTTCAAGAAGGCGGACAGCCAGCGGATGGTCAAGGAGTACGTCGCCAAATACGGCGGGTCGCCGTCAGACATCAACGCCGACGTCGCCGAGGCGTACTCGGTCGGCCAAGTGATGGCGCAGGCGGTCAACGCGACACACAGCATCGACAACTCGAAGATCATCAGCTATCTCCACAGCGGAGTGACGCTGGACAGCGTCCAGGGCCCGGTGAAATTCGACTCGCTTGGGCAGAACACCGCCGGCAAGACGCTGACCTTCCAGTGGCAGAACGGCAAGCTGGTGCAGACGCTCCCGACGACCACGCCCGGATCCACGCCGCCGCAGTACCCCAAGCCGGCCTGGAAGGGGTAGGAGAGGGTGTCGGGGACCCAGCTGCTGCAAGCGATCGTCGACGGGATCCTGACGGGCGGTGTATATGCGCTGATGGCCGCCGGGCTGACGCTGATCTTCGGCGTCATGGACATCATCAACATCGCCCAGGGGATCATGATCATCCTCGGCGCCTATCTGAGCTATGAGCTCTCGACGCATCTCGGCATCAGCCTGTTGCCCGGATTGCTGATCACGATTCCAGCGATGTTCCTGCTGGGGGTGGTGATCGAGTTCTGCTTCATGCGCCGCCTGCGTGACTCCGACCGCGTCGGGATGTCGATCCTGGTCACGTTCGCGGTGGCGATCCTGATCGAGGGGATCCTCAGCGCGATCTTCGGCGCCGACTACGTGCAGCTGCACGCCTCCTACGTCGACAAGTCCGTGCACGTGTTCGGCTTCTACCTGCCGTACATCTACCTGATCGGGTTCGCCCTCGCGGTCGTGCTGATGCTCGGTCTGTACTGGCTGCTGTATCGCACGAAGTTCGGCCGGGCCGTGCGGGCCTCGCTCCAGAACCGGACGGCGGCGGACCTGATCGGGATCAACGTCAACCGCACGCGGACGATCTCGGTCGGGATCGGCGTAGCGGTCACGGCGGTCGGGGGGATGGTGTTCGGCGCGACCACTGCGTTCAACCCCAACAGCGGCTACGACCTGATCTCGCGGTTGCTGGCCATCGTGATCCTCGGCGGGATGGGCAGCATCGGGGGCGCGATGGCCGCGGCCGTCCTGCTGCTCGTCATCAACGACGTGGTGGCGGTCGCGTGGTCGCCGACCTGGGCCCCGCTGGTGTTCTTCGCGGCCCTCGTCATCGTGCTCTCGATCAGGCCGCAGGGATTGTTCGGCTCAACGGCAGCGCGAGCGCAGTGAATCGCGGCCTGCTGCGCCGCGCGCTGGTGCCGGCGGCGATCGTCGCCGCGGTCGTGGTGTCCGCCGGGTTCCCGCAGGCGATCGGCGATCCCACCGCGAACACGATCGCACTGTACGCGGTCATCTTCATGGTCGCCGCCACTGCCTGGAACATCTTCAGCGGCTACTCCGGCTATCTGGCGCTCGGGCACGCGGTGTTCTTCGGAAGCGGCGGGTATGCGACTGCGCTGGCGGCACGGGACTGGCACTTCAAGGGCGGCTGGGACGTGTTCGCGCTGCTGCCGTTCGCGGGACTGTTCGCCGCCGCGATCGCCGTCCCGATCGGGCTGATCGCGCTGCGCACGCGCCGGCACACGTTCGTCGTGGTCACGATCGCGATCTTCTTCATCTTCCAGCTGGCGGCGTTCAACCTGGGGTTCACGGGCAGCACCTCCGGCCTCGAGCTGCCGTTCGCGCCGTTCTCCGCCGCGACCTACACGCAGCCCTTCTACTACGTCGGGCTCGTGATCCTGGCGCTCACGGTGGCCGTCTCGTGGGCGGTCCGCCGCTCGCGGTTCGGGCTGCAGTTGCTCGCGATCCGCGACGACGAGGAGCGGGCGCGGGGCCTCGGGGTCAAGACCGAGCGGGTAAAGCTCGCCGCGTTCGTCATCTCGGCGTTTCCCGTGGGGATGGTCGGGGGGTTGTTGTTCTACTTCATCGGCCAGGTGTACCCCCAGACGGCGTTCGACCCGCTGTTCGACATCTCGCTGGCGCTGATGGGTTTCCTGGGCGGCATCGGCACCCTCATGGGGCCGCTGCTCGGAGCACTCGTGCTGGAGGTCCTGCAGCAGTACCTGACCCAGAGCGTGTCCGGGACCGGGACCTACCTGATCGCATACGGCGTGCTGTTCCTGGCCGTGATCCTGCTGCTGCCCCGCGGGGTGATCCCGACGATCTCGCAGCTGCTGGCGAGCCGCCGCGCGAGGGCGCGGGACCGCGACGAGCCGGCGCGTGACCCGGCGCCAAGAGGGGGCGTGGCCGGGGTGGCGCGATGAGCCCGCTGCTCGAAGTCAGTGGAGTCTCGAAGTCGTTCGGCGGCCTCCGGGCGCTGTCCGCGTGCCATCTCGGCGTCGAGCCCGGGACGATCCACGGGCTGATCGGTCCCAACGGGTCGGGCAAGACGACCCTCTTCAACGTGATCACCGGATATGAGCGAATCCAGCAGGGGGCCGTGCGGTTCGACGGTGCGGAGATCACGAACGCGCCGCCCGACCGCGTGTTCGGGCTCGGAATCGGCCGGACATTCCAGCTGACGAGGATCTTCGCGCGGATGAGCGTGCTGGAGAACATGCTCGTCGCCACCCAGCGCCGGCGGGGCTGGCTCGGCGCGGTCATCCGGCTGGCCGGCTCCGCCGCCGAGCGGCGCCGTGCAATGGAGCTACTCGAGTTCGTCGGCATCGACGGGCTTGCGGACGATGCCGCCGGAACCCTCTCCTACGGTCAGCGGAAGCTGCTCGAGCTCGCCTCGCTGCTGGTCGCGGACCCCGCCGTGTTGCTGCTCGACGAGCCTGCGGGCGGCGTGAACCCGACTCTGATCGGCCACCTCGCAGACCGCGTCAAGGAGCTGAACAAGGCCGGCAAGACGTTTCTCGTGGTCGAGCACAACATGGAGTTCGTGATGAACCTGTGCGACCGCGTCACGGTGCTCAGTCAAGGCGAGACGCTGACGACCGGAACGCCGGCGGCGGTACGCGCCAATCCAGCCGTGCTCGACGCCTACCTGGGCGGCGAGGACGACGAAGCGACCCAGCTGAAGATCGCCGGCGAGGCTCCCGCCGCCGGGCTTCGGAGCGCACGTGTGATATCCACGCCGGCTGTCGAGGCGCGCAGCAAGCTGGGCGGTCCCGAGACGCTCCTGGCGGTTCGGGACGTGACCGCCGGATACGGCGGAGGCGACATTCTCAAGCGGGTGTCGCTCACCGTGCCCGAGGGCGGGATCACCTGCATCGTGGGCCCGAACGGCGCCGGGAAGTCCACCCTGCTGTCGACGATCAGTGGCCTGCTGCGACCGCGGCAGGGGGAGATCCGGTTCGGCGGAGAGGTGATCTCGGGGCGCTCGCCGGGACAGATCCTGGCCCGTGGCATCGCGCTGGTCCCGCAGGCGCACAGCCTGTTCCCGCAGATGACGGTCCGCGAGAACGTCGAGCTGGGAGCGTTCACAGTCCGCGATCACCGACTCGTGCACAAGCGGCTGAAGGCGGTCGAGGAGCTCTATCCGATCGTGCGCGAGCGCGCGGAGGAGAAGGCGGCCAGCCTGTCCGGGGGCCAGCAGCGACTGGTGGAGTTCGCCCGCAGCCTGATGCTCGACCCCGCCATGATCGTCCTCGACGAGCCCTCGATGGGCCTCGATCCGCAAACCCGCCGGATCGTGTTCGAGATGGTCGAACTGATGAACCGGCAGGGCAAGACGATCCTCCTGGTCGAGCAGAACGCCCGGGCCGGGCTGAGGCTCAGCACCCACGGAGTCGTGCTCGAGAACGGCATGGTGCGGCTGGCCGGCTCCGGCCGCGAGGTGCTCGAGCATCCGGAGATCGGCGCCCTGTATCTCGGGGGTGTGGTGCCGGCGGCAGCCGCGAAGTCATGACGGCCGACGTGGTGGTCGCCGGGGCCGGCCACAACAGCCTGATCACCGCGGCCTATCTGACCCGAGCCGGCCATCGCTGTCGCGTGCTCGACGCCCGGACGGTCCCGGGCGGCGGTGTGGCCTCGGAGGAGCTGCTGCTGCCAGGCTTCCGCCTCGACTCGTGCTCCACCGGCCACACGCTGATCCAGACGAACCCCCTGTTGACGAACGACGAGCTGGGACTGCTGTCGGATCATGGCCTGCAGTACATCGAGCCCGACCCCGTCGGCCACGTCACGTTTCCCGACGGCGAGTCGCTGACGATGTGGCTGGACCTCGAGCGCACATGCGAGGAAATCGCGCGCTTCTCGCCCTCCGACGCGGAGTCATATCGGCGCCTCTTGGCGGAGTACGACGCCGTCAAGGACGTGTTCTCCAGGCAGCGGTTCACGCCGGCCGGCTGGGGACCGAGTCTCGAGGAGATGCTCGCGGAGCGCCCGGGCGCCGTCAGGTGGCGGCGCCGTGCGGCGATGAGCGCGTGGGAGGTCGTCCGCCATGAATTCAACAGCCGCCACGTCCGGGCGTTCATGTTGTGGATGGCATTCCAGACCGGGCAGCCGGTCGATTCGGCCGGGTCCGGGCCGCTGGCGTACTCGCTGGTGTTCGGGCGTCAGCGGCGGAGCTGGACGATCCCGCGCGGTGGCTCGGGAGAGCTGGCACGGGCGCTGGTGGAGGTCATCGAGGGGGGCGGCGGCGAGGTGCTGTGTGACCGACGGGTGGTCGGGCTGGTGCTCGAGCACGGCCGCTGCACGGGCGTGGAGACTGAGGACGGCGAGCGCCACTACGCAGGTGAGGCGGTGCTCTCGACGATCCACGTCAAGGACCTCGTCGAAATGGCGCCGGCGGACGCCTGGGGGGACGATTTCCTGTACTGCGTCGAGACCTACGACGAGGGCATCGCGGCATTCGCGGCGCACTATGCGACGACGCAGGCGCCGCGTTACCGGGTGCGCGGTGGCGGCGAGATCAGCGTCGTGTCCGCCGGTGTGGCTGGTTGGCCGGAGGACATCGTGCGGATGGGCCGCGATGTCAAGGAGGGGCGACTCGTACGCGACGGGGCATGGCTGCTGTTCCCCACCCCGACCGTCGCTGATCCCTCACGCGCGCCGGACGGACATCACACGGTCAAGGTGCTCGGGATGCAACCCTACGACCCCGGGGGCGGCCCGCAGAAATGGGAGGGGCTCCGCTCAGAGATCGCGGCGGTCCAGCTGGGGCACCTGCGGCGAGCGGCGCCGAACATGGGCGAGGACACGATCCTCGCGGAGCTGATCGTGACGCCGCCCGAGCTCGAGCGCTCCAACCCCCACATGTGGCACGGCACCTTCCACGGAGGCGACCGCTCGATCGCGTACAGCGGCGCACTGCGCCCGGCGCCGGGCTGGGCGCAGCACCGGATGCCGATCCCCGGCCTCTATCAGACGGGAGGCACGACCCATCCGGGCGGGTCGGTCACGGGCGCCCCGGGGCGAAATGCGGCGCTCGTGATGCTGGCCGATCTCGGCGACGATCCTCAGGAGGTGATGACGGGGGCCAGAGGCTCTCCGGAGGTGGCCCGATAATGGCCGGCGTGCGCAACCCCGTCACGATCCGAGACGTCGCGCGTCTGGCCGAGGTCCACCCCGGCACGGTCTCACGCGCGCTCAACGCCGACACGCGGGCGCTGGTGAACGAGGAGACCGCGGAGCGCGTAAGGCGGGCGGCGGAGCAGCTCGGCTACCGCCCGAACCCGATCGCCCGCGGTCTGAAGACCAACCGCTCGTACACGATCGGCGTACTCATCCCCGACATCACGAACCCGCTGTTCCCGCCGATCCTGCGCGGCATCGAAGACCGGCTCGACGATGCCGGCTACACGTCGCTGATCGTCAACACCGACAACGACCCCGAGCGCGAGCGCACCCACCTCGAGGCGATGCGCATGCGGCAGGTCGACGGCTTCATCTCCGCGACCGCGCGCCTCGACCACGAGGTGCTGGCCGCCATCGCCTTTGGCGGCACGCCGCTCGTGCTGGTCAACCGCAGCTTCGAGGACGGCTCCGTTCCCGCGGTCGCGGTCAACGACCGGCAGGGCATCCGGCTCGCCGTGGAGCACGTGGCGGGGCTGGGCCACAGCCGGATCGGTCACATCGCCGGCCCACAGAACACCTCGACCGGCCACCGGCGCTACCAGGGCTTCCTCGGCGCGATGGGGGCGGTCGGACTCGACGTCCCTCCACAGCGGGTGAGCTTCAGCAGCTGGTTCACGGAGACGGAGGGCGCCCGCCTCTGTGGGGAGATGCTCGATAGCGCCGGCGACCTCACGGCAATCGTGGCGGCCAACGATCTGCTGGCGATCGGGTGCTACGACGCGCTCGTGTCGCGCGGGCGCCGGTGTCCCGACGAAGTCACGATCGTCGGCTTCAACGACATGCCGCTGGTCGACCACCTGCGACCGCCGCTGACGACCGTTCGGGTCCCGCAGCGGGAGATCGGGACCGTCGCCGCCGATCTGCTGCTCGAGCGGCTCGCCGACACGTCCCTGGAACCCCGGGAGATCCTGCTCGAGCCGGCGCTGATCGTCAGGGGCTCGACGGCGCCCCCGCGCGAGGAGGGCGTCGAGCCGGGCCGGCGTGCCGCCTCATGAACGCGATCGACGTCCACGCCCATGTCATCGTCCCCGAGCTGCTTCGCGACAGCGCCCCGGCGGAGACGTGGCGGCCCAGCGTCCGGTGGGAGGGCGGGCGCCAGATCGTGGAGCTCGGGGGGCGCAGGATCAGCTCCGCGGTGCGGGAGTTCGTCGAGCTCGACATCATCCTCGCTACGCAGGAGCGCGCCGGGATCGAGCGCGTCGTGCTGTGCCCGTGGGTTCCGCTGCTGTTCTATGAGGTCGACGCCGACGAGGGCATGCGCCGATGCCGGCTGCAGAACGACGGACTGATGCGCCTGCGCCGCGAGTACCCCGACCGTGTCTCGGTGCTCGGCGCGGTGCCGCTCCAGGAGCCCGAGGCGGCCAGCGCCGAGCTCGAGCGGCTGATGGGCTCCGGAGCCTTCGCGGGAGTTGAGATCGCCGCAAGCGTGCGCGGCACGTATCTGGGCGATGCCCGCTTCGAGCCGTTCTGGGCGGCCGCTGCGCGCACCGGCGCCCTCGTGTTCGTCCACCCGACGACCCAGGGCCTTGACATATCCGTGCTCCGCGAGCGCTATCTGTGGAACCTGCTCGGCAACCCGTTCGAGACAACGATCGCGGCCGCGCACCTGGTCCTCGCTGGCGTGCTGGAGCGGCATCCGGACGCGAATGTCCTGCTGGCGCACGCCGGTGGCGCGATCGTGTCCCTCGGCGGCCGGCTCCGGCACGGAGCGGAGACGATCGCCGACGCGGGCGCGCGCCTGACCGAGCCGGCCGACGTCTCGGTGGGACGTTTCCTGTTCGATACGATCACCCACGATCCGGCGCAGCTCCGCGCGCTGGTGGAGGCCGTGGGCGCCGAGCGGGTGCTGCTCGGCTCCGACTATCCCTTCGACATGGCCGATCCCGACCCCGTGGGCACGGTCCGCGCGGCCGGACTCGACCGGCGGGAGCAGGAGGCGCTGCTGGCCGGCAACGCCGAGCGCCTGCTCGGACTCGGCGGGGCCGCGACCGGGTGAGCACTGTGGCCGATGCACGCGTGCAGGCGGCGATTGAGAACTGGGGCCCGCGCCTGATCGCAAACGGCGTGGACTACAACGACTTCGTGGGGACGACGGCCCGGATCTCCAGCTGGGAGCAGTGGCTCGATGCGTGGAGCGCCACCGCCGAGGTCCACCGAGAGCTGGCGGTCGAGGCGCGTGCGCACGGCCATCTGCGCAGCGCCGGGGAAGCGCTTCTGCGGACCGCGATCAGCTACCACTTCGCGAAGTTCGTGTGGGTGCTCGAGCCGGAGCGCAATCGCGCGGCGACCGAGGCGGCGGTGCGCGCGCTCTACGGGGCCCACGCGCTGCTCGATCCCACCGCAGAGCGGATCGAGGCGCCGCTGGACGACGGCGTGGTGGTTGCCAACCTCCGCCGGCCCGCCGGCAATGACCCGGCCCCGCTGGTGGTGCTGATTCCGGGCCTCGACTCGACCAAGGAGGAGTTCTACGCGTGGGAGTCGGTGTTCCTCGAGCGGGGCATGGCGACGCTCTCGCTGGACGGGCCCGGCCAAGGTGAGACCGGTTTCGCGATGCGCATCCGTCCCGACTACGAGGTCGCCGTCACGGCGATCCTCGACGCCGTTGCCGACCGTGAGGAGCTCGATCTCGGGCGGGTGGGTGCGGCCGGCGTGAGCCTGGGCGGTTACTACGTCGCCCGAAGCGCCGCATTCGAGCCTCGCCTGAAGGCCGTCGCGGGTGTGAGCGGTCCGTTTGACATGTCGGCCTCGTGGGATGCGATGCCATCGCTCACGCGTGAAGCGTTCGCGCACCACAGCGGCGCCGGGAACGACGCGGAGGCACGCGAGCGGGCGGCCGAGCTGAACCTCGCCGGCGTGGCGGAGCTGATCGATCAGCCCTGCCTGGTCGTCACCGGGAGACGCGACAGGGTGGTCCCGTGGGCCCAGACCAAGCGGATCGCCGACGAGGTCCGGCACGGCGAGTGGGTGCTCTACGCCGAGGGGACGCACGTCTGCAACAACATCCCGTTCCGCTACCGCCCGCTGGTTGCCGACTGGCTCCGCGACCACCTCGGGTGATTGGCGCGCCGATCACCCGCCGCGAGGACGCGCGGGTGCTGCGCGGCGAGACCCGGTACCTCGACGACATCGAACCTGCGGGCGTGGCGCACGCCGCGTTCGTGCGCAGCCCGTTCGCGCACGCACGGATCTCCTCGATCTCGACGCCAGCGGATGCTGTGGTCCTGACGGCCCACGACCTTCACGTGCGGCGCTTTCCGGTGACCGCGGTCGACGGGACGGAGCTGGCAGATGAGGGCCACCCGGTGCTCGCCGGCGAGGAGGTCATGTACGACGGCCAGCCGGTGGCTCTGGTGCTCGCGGGTAGCCGGGCGCTGGCCGAGGACGCGGCGGAGCTGGTCGAGGTGGAGTACGAGGAGCTCGAGCCCGTCGTCGACCCCCGTGCCTCCGAGACCACGCTGACGCGATGGTCGCGCACGGCGGGCGATGTCGCGGGCGCGTTCGCCGCCGCAGCGAACGTGATCCGGGGTCGGTACGCCCTGCCGCGCTTGGCCGCGGTGCCGATCGAGCCCCGCGGCGCGATCGCCGCCTGGGATCGCGAGCTCGACCGGCTCACGGTCTGGTGCTCCGCGCAGGACCCCCATCGGCCCCGGTCCCAGCTCGCCCACATCCTCGACCGCCCCGAGAACGCGATCCGCGTGATCGTGCCCGACGTCGGCGGCGCGTTCGGGGGCAAAGGGGTGATCGCGCCCGAGGTCGCGGCGTTGGCCGCTGCGGCGATCGAGCTCGGGAGGCCCCTGAAATGGACCGAGGACCGCTACGAGAACCTGCTCGCCGCCTACCAGGGCCGCGGGATCGAGGGCGAGGTCGAGCTCGCGCTCGACGGCGATGGCCGGATGCTCGCCCTGCGTGGGCGGCTGCTGGCCGATCTCGGCGGCTATCTCCTGACGGCGACGCCGATCCCGCCGCACACGGCGGCGATGCTGCTCACCGGCTGCTACGACATTCCCGCCGCCGAGGTGACGGTCACGGGCGTGCGCACCAACAAGCCGCCGACCGGCCCCTACCGGGGCGCGGGACGCCCCGACGCCGCGTACATGCTCGAGTGCGTGCTCGACGACGGCGCCCGCGCGCTGGGGCTCGACCGGATCGCGCTGCGGCGCCGCAACCTGATCCGCCGCTTTCCGCACCGCACGCCGATGGGCCACGTGTACGACTCCGGCGACTACGAGCGGTGCCTCGACACCGCGCTCGCCCTACTCGCCGACTCCGCCGACTCCGCCGACTCCGCCGGCGAGCATCCCGACCGGCTCTGCGGCACCGGGGTGGCGCTGTACGTCGAGCGCGCGGGCGGCCAGTGGGAGGCGGCCGAGATCGAGCTCGACCGCGGCGGCGGGGTCACGATCCGGAGCAGCTGCTCGCCCCACGGGCAGGGCCACGAGACCACGTTCGCCCAGATCGCCGCCGACCGGCTCGGGATCGGGCTCGACCGGATCGAGCTGCGGTTCGGCGACAGTGACGTGGTGCCGCGCGGGGTTGGCACCTACGGCAGCCGCTCGGTGGCGATCGGAGGCTCGGCGGTGGCGCAGGCGGCGGACCGGCTGATCGAGTCCGCCCGTCCTTGCGCGGCGCGGGTGCTCTCCGGCGATGCGTCGTGGAACGACTGGGCATTCGTGTCCGGCGATCGGCGGGTGACGCTGGAGGGGGTCGCCCGGGTCGAGGGCGGGCTGAGTGCCGGCGCCACGTTCCGCTCGGCGCCCGTGTTCTCCTCCGGGGCGTACGCGGCGCGGGTCGAGATCGAGCCCGCCACCGGGAGGCTCCACGTGTTGCGGATCGTCGCCGTGGACGACGCCGGGACGGTGATCAACCCGCTGCTCGCCCGCGGCCAAGTGGTCGGCGGGGTCGTCCAGGGGCTGGGCGAGTGCCTCGTCGAGGAAGTGGTGTACGACGAGCACGGGCAGGGGCTGAGCGCGTCGCTGATGCATTACGGCCTGCTGACGGCCGCCGACGTCCCGCCGATCGTGACCGCCGAGGTCGCGAGCCCCTCGCCGCTGAACCCGCTGGGTGCCAAGGGCGTCGGGGAGGCCGGGGCGATCGGGACGCTTCCGGCGGTCGCCAACGCGGTTGCCGACGCGCTGGCGGGGGTCCGCCTGGACCCGCCGTTCGACAGCGAGCGGCTGTGGCGGGCGCTGCGGTGAAGCCGGCGCCGTTTGCCTATGCCGCCCCTCGGACGCTCGATGAGGCGCTCGGGCTGCTCGATGGACGCGATGACGCAGTCGCGCTCGCGGGCGGCCAGAGCCTTGTTCCGATGCTGAACTTCCGCCTGGCGCGGCCCGCGATTGTGGTCGATCTCAACCGAATCGACGGGCTCGATGCGCTGCACGTCGGCGACGACGGGGCACTGCGGATCGGCGCGCTCGCGCGCCAGGCCGCGCTCGAGCATGCGCCGTCGGTGGGTCGTGGCTGGCCGCTGCTGCACCAGGCGGTGAGGCTCGTCGCCCATCCGGCAATCCGCAGCCGCGGGACCGTGGGCGGGTCGGTCGTCCATGCCGACCCCCGCGCGGAGCTGCCCGCGGCGCTCCTCGCTTTGGACGCGCGGCTGCGGCTGGTGTCGCGCGCCGGCGAGCGCGTGGTGGCGCTTGCGGACTTCGTGCGCGGTCCGATGTGGACCGCGCTCGCGCCCGGCGAGCTGCTGCGGGAGATCGAGGTGCCTCCGCTTCCACCGGACGCGCGGACGGCGTTCGTCGAGCACACGCGCACGCACGGCGACTACGCGCTTGCAGCCGTCGCCGTCGCGCTCGCTCCCGGCGCCCGCGCCGCCGTGGCGGTGATCGGCGCCGGACCCGTGCCTGCCCGGTCGTCCGACGCCGAGGCCGCACTGGTGGGCGGCGCGCCGGCCGCCGAGGTGGGCGCGGCGGCGGCCACAGGGGTCGGCGACGCCTACCGTGCCGCGCTGATCGCCGAGCTCACCACCCGGGCGGTCGTCCAGGTCCGGGCATGAGGATCTCGGTCACGATCAACGGCGAGCGGTACGAGGACGAGGTCGAGCCGCGGACGCTGCTCTCGGACTTCATCCGCCGCCAAGCCCGGTTGACCGGCACCCATGTCGGCTGCGAGCACGGCGTTTGCGGGGCGTGCACCGTCCTGCTCGACGGTGAGCCGATCCGGGCCTGT
>DASXOS010000143.1:0-9490 GCA_036494115.1 Solirubrobacteraceae bacterium
CGCGTCTCGGGGCGCTTGGCGTTCTGGATCCGATACAGGAACGAGTAGCGGTTGACGCCGGTCAGCGTCGCGAAGAAAGCCTTGGCGTCTGGGTTGTCGTCGAGCGCTGCCTGGAAGTCCGCCGGCACGGTGGCGCGGCTCTGCGGCTCGTAGGCGGCGGCCCAGCGTCCGTCCGCCTTCGCCGCCTCGATCTGGGCGTGGCCCGCGGGCCGCATCCGCTGGGCGCCGATCAGCGCTTCCGCCTTCTTGACGTTGACCTGCGACCACTTGCTCCGCCGCGTGCGCGGTGTGAAGCGCTGGAGGTAATAGGTGTCGTCGTAGGGGTGGCGCTGGCCGTCGATCCAGCCGAAGCAGATCGCGGTGTCGAGTGCCTCGGCGTGGGTGACCGTGGGGATCCCGGTCTTCTTCTTGGCCGTCTTGATCCACACGCCGCGCGAGCCGGCATGGTTCTCCTCGAGCCACCCCTCCCAGGCGGCGTCGTCCTCGAACGCGATGATCGGGAGGTCGTCCTTGGGGTGGCGCTCGTGCTCGGGCATGGGCCGTCCTGGATGAGGATCGCAGGCCGCCCGCCTGGGCCTCTGAGCCCGGAAGCACCCGCTATAGTCGACCGCCGCCGAACACCGGCGACGCAGTCATGGCTGAACAGACCCCCCTCTACGACCTCGTGCTTCTGCTCTCCACGGCCTCCGAGGCCGACGAGCGGAGCAAGATCCTCGCCGACATCGAGAGCGTGATCGCGTCCGCCGGCGGATCCGTCGAGCGCAATGACACCTGGGGCGTCCGTCCGCTCACGTTCCGAATCCGGCACGAGAGCGAGGCCGACTACCACATGCTTCAGTTCACGGGGCCGACCTCACTCCTCGAGTCGCTGTCGCACAGCCTGCGGATCGCTGACGACGTGCTGCGGTTCCGGATCATCAAGAACCTTCCGGGGACACCAGCCGCGCCCGAGTCGGCGCCACCGGTGATCGCCGGCACGCATCACGGCACGAGCTCCGGCGCCACCGCCGGTGCCGGTGCCGGTGCCGGCGCCGCCACGTCCGCGGGCAGCCGCGACGCGGACGCCGAGTCCGAGTAGGCCGCCTCCGCCGCCTCCGCCGCGTCTCGTCGCGGCCTTGCGCCCCGGTCTCGTCGCGGCCTTGCGCCCCGGCCTCGTCGCGGCCGTGCGCCACGCCTCGTCGCGCCGATTTGTCACGACTTCCTCACGGCGTTCAACGACCCAGCGACGCGTTCGCAACGTTTCCGCCCATTTTCCGGGGACTACGGGGATTGCCGCCTGACCCGTGCCTAGACTCGCCAGCGAGCTTTCAAACGGTCCTGGAAAGGAGCCCCAGCAATGAACATCAATCGAGTCGTCTTGACCGGGAACCTCACGAGAGACCCGGAACTGCGGGCGACTACCAACAACCTCTCCATCTGCAAGCTGGGCATCGCCTGCAACACCCGGCGCAAGAACGGTCAGACCGGCCAGTGGGAAGAGAAGCCCAACTTCTTCCGTGTCACCGTGTTCGGCGCGCAGGCCGAGAACTGCAGCAAGTACCTCCAGAAGGGGCGCCCGGTGGCGATCGACGGCCGGCTCGAGTGGAGCCAGTACGAGGACAGCAACGGCCAGAAGCGCGAATCAGTCGATATCATCGCTGACTCCGTGCAGTTCCTCGGGAGCGGTCGCGACGACGCTGGTAACGGAAATGGGTTCTCCAGCAGCGTTCCCGCGACGGAGAGCGACGTTTCCATCGATACGCGCGACTTCGAGACCGCGTCCGTGTCTGCCGGAGGTGACGACGACATCCCGTTCTGAGCGTCAGATCCGGGAAATCCAAGCTAGAGTGGTAATTCGTGGCTAAGCAACGTAGACGGCCGGTTCGCCGGCGAGACAGGAAGGGCGGTCCGACCTCAGGACGCCGTAAGCCCTGCCCGTACTGCCGGGACAAGATCGACCAGGTCGACTACAAGGATCTGTCGGCGCTGCGTCGATTCATCTCCGAGCGGGGCAAGATCCGCTCGCGCAGGATCACGGGGGCCTGCCGTCGGCACCAGAGCCAGGTCGCGCGCGCTGTGAAGCGCGCGCGGGAGCTGGCGCTGCTGCCCTACGTTGCCGAAGGCGCGAGCGAGCGCGGCGGTCGCGGTGATCGCGATCGTGACCGCGACCGTGACCGCGACCGCTGAGCGGAAGATCTCGCGATGCCGCAGGCAATCCTGACCCAGGACGTCGAGGCGCTCGGTGAGCGCGGCGAGGTGGTGGACGTCTCCGCCGGCTACCTGCGTAACTACCTGCTTCCCCGCAAGCTCGCCGAGCCCGCAACCAAGGGCTCGATCGACGCCGCGGCGAAGCGTCAGGAGCGGGCCGAGAAGGCCAAGCAGGAGGCGGAGGATCGCGCCCGCGAATACGCCGCCACGCTCGGCCGGACCGTCCTGACGATCCCGCAGCAGGCCGGCGAGGACGGCCGCCTGTTCGGCTCGGTGACGACGCAGGACATCGCCGACGCGATCCGCGACGCCCGCGGCATCCGCGTCGACCGCCGCAAGATCCATCTCGAGGACCCGATCCGCAACGTCGGAACTTATATGGTCGTGGTTGAGGTCGCTGACAACGTGACCTCAACCATCAAGACCATGGTCGTCGCCGCGTAACGCGATTCAGCTCGGCGCACGTCCGCCCCGCTTCCCGCGCTTTCTGTCTCGCCGCGGCGGTGCGTGACGCCTGAACGCGATGGAAGCGGCTGCGGACGCTGCGCCGAACCGCTCTAGCACTCGCTCCATGGCTTTCGTCCTCCCAGCCCATCCGGAGGTTCGTAGCCGTGAGGCGCGCTGCTCTGGTAAGCGGGGAGGCGAACGGCTTACGGGACGCGATTTGCCTTCCAGGAGGGACGCGGGCTGCTTGGGCGGGCGAGCACGGGGCTTCGTCGGGGCGGGCTGTGGCCATCCACCCGCTCCCCTCGCGTTCTAGGCCACTCATGTCTCGGCAACCGCCCGGCACGCGCTCGGGGAGCGGATGGATGAGCCACGGCGTGCCCTCCCGGACAAGCGTCCCCGGACCCCGAACAACCAAGCCAAGACGGTCCCGAACGACTTTCGCGCTGTGTGCGGGATGAGCTCCGTCGGGCCGCCGTCAGCGGACCTAGACTCGCAACGCCGACATGAGCACCGTCCAGAACATCGCCGTCCCGCCCCACAATCTCGAAGCCGAGAAGTCGGTGCTGGGCGCGGTGCTCCTGGATGACCGCCACCTGTTCGGGCTGCTGGTGGAGGAGCATTTGCGGCCGGAGCACTTCTACCGCGAGGCCCACGGCGCGGTGTTCGGCGCGATGGTCGAGCTCCACAACGAGGGGCGGAAGATCGACCATCTGACGATCGCGGAGATCCTGCGTGAGCGCGGAAAGCTCGAGGAGGTCGGCGGGCCCGACGCGATCGAGGAGCTGGCGGGCTGGGTGCCGGCGGCGGGGCACGCGCGGGAGTACGGGCGGATCGTCCGCGACGACGCCCAGAAGCGCTCGCTGCTGACGGCCTCCTACGAGATCCAGGCGAGCGTCCTGTCCCGTGAAGCGCCGGCGCGCGACCTGGTGGAGCGAGCCGAGCGAATGATGCTGGAGGTCGCGCACGACGACCGCCAGAAGAAGATCCGGTCGATCGCGGACATCCTCCACGAGGAGACCGACAAGCTCCACCGGCTGTCGATCTCGAAGACCTCGCTCACCGGGACGCCCTCGGGGTTCAAGGACATTGACGGGATGACCGGCGGCTTTCAGCGTGGCAACCTGGTCATCGTCGCCGCCCGCCCGTCGATGGGCAAGTCGGCGCTCGTGGCGAACATCGCCGAGAACGCCGTGCTGGAGGGCCACGCGGTGGCGCTGTTCTCGCTCGAGATGTCCGAGTCCGAGCTCGCCCAGCGCTTCGTGGCCTCCCAGGCCCGGATCAAGGGCGAGGACCTGCGCCGGGGCAAGGTCGCCGAGTCGCGCTGGCCGAAGATTCTCGAGGCGTGCCAGCGGCTGGCCCAGGCCCCGCTGTATGTCGATGACTCGAGCGACACCGGGGTGCTCGAGGTCCGAGCCAAGTCGCGCCGCCTGCACCACCAGCTCGAGGGCGGGCTCGGCCTGATCATCGTCGACTACCTGCAGCTGATGCGCCATGAGGGCCGCCTCGAGAACCGCGTCGAGCAGGTCGGCCAGATCTCCCGGGGTCTGAAGGGCCTGGCCCGCGAGCTGAACGTGCCAGTGATCGCCCTCTCGCAGCTGAGCCGCGCGGTCGAGCAGCGCGGCGGCGAGAAGAAGCCGATCCTGTCCGATCTACGAGAATCCGGCGCCATCGAGCAGGACGCGGATGTGGTCATGTTCATCTACCGCGAGGAGTACTACGACAAGGAGTCCGAGCGGCCGGGTGAGGCGGACATCATCATCGCCAAGCACCGCAACGGTCCGGTTGGGGACGTGGTGCTGACGTTCCAGAAGGACTATCCGAAGTTCATGAATTACGCCGGGGAGCGGTTCGCGCCGTGAGCGGGATCAGGGTTTCCCGCGGCGACGGACCGAACGCGGCGGGCGAGTGCTTGCTCGGGATCTGCGACGGGTCGGGGTTCGTGATCGATGTCGAGACGAACACGGCGTACGACTGTCAGTGCCGCCCCCAACAAGTGGCGCTGCGCAAGGCGCGCAGTCTGTCGGCGGTGATCCCGCGTCGGTACAGGGACATGTCGTTCGATCGGCAACCCGTCACGGATATCGAGCCGCGAGCGGTGGTCGACGAGGTGAAGAAGTTTGCCCGCCGTATCGACGGACACCTCGACGCCGGCCGCGGCCTGTGGCTCACGGGCCCCGTCGGGACAGGCAAGACGACGCTGGCGATGCTGGTCTCGAAGGCGGCCCTGAACGCCGGGCGGTCCGTAGCGATCTACTCACTGCCACGGCTGCTCAACGAGATTCGCGACGGTCACCGCGCCGAACGGTCTCATGTCGACCTGCTCGACCGGCTCACCGAGGTCGACCTCCTCCACGTCGACGACGTCGGGGCCGAGCGGACGACGGATTGGGTGCTCGAGGAGCTCTATTCGATTGTCAACGCGCGTTATGAGGACCAGCGCTCGATGATCATCACAACGAATCTCGACTACGCCGAGCTGGAGGCCCAGGTATCAGCGCGCACCGCCTCGCGGCTGGCGGAGATGTGCGATCAGCTCCCTGTCCAAGGCGCCGATCGCCGAGTCGAGTTGTCCGCCGGGATGTCTGACTCCGCTCAGTCCTGACGCTCGGACTCGGCTCGCTCTTCGAGCTTCTCGCGTAGGTATTGGGCCTTCTCGGCGCGACGCTCGTGCTGAGCGAATTCGTCCTCGTCGTCGGTCCTGCGGGCGTGTTCGCGCTCATCGGCCTCGCGGGCAAGCTGGGCGTTGCGCAGCTCGCCGGTCTTGGGATCCTCGCTCATCCGTGAGACGGTAGCGCTGCACGGAGCCGGAGCCGACCGCGCGGCCGGTGGCGCGAGCTCAGCCGCAGGGCTCAGCCGCAGGGCTCAGCCGGTGGTCGTGGCCTCGGCGTTGTAGCCGAAGCTGAACGTCCCGCCGCGCACGCCGCGCACCGCGTGGAAGAGCAGACTGATGTTGATCGACTGTCCTGGGGCCAGACCGCCGTCGGGCAGCGGCACCGTCCAGCTCGAGTTCAGGCCGCCACCGTCCGGCTGGTCGGCCGCTCGATCGAGCGTGACGCCTTCGACGGTCTGGCCGGACACGGTCTCGTCCGACGAGCTGTACGCAGCCAGAGTCGCCTGCGACGCCGTCGTGTTCCCGTAGGTCGTGATCGATGTCAACCGCAGCCGCAGCAGCCTGACCGTCTGCGTCGCGGACGTGTTCGTGAGCGTCCGGCGCACCAGCAACGCCCCCGACGTCGTCGGCTAAGTGGCGCGAGCCAGCGCCGGGCGATCGGCCACCCAGTCCTGGGCGACCTCCCCGAGCACGTCGACCATCGCGGCCGCGGCGGGCGAGCAGTACCCCGCCGGGGTGACGGCGAGGATCGGCCGCGCCGGCGGTGGCGGATCGAGCTCACGGACGACGACGTCGCCGCGGACACCGCGGGCGACCATGTCCGGGATCAGGGCGATCCCGACACCGGCGGCCACGAACCCGAGGATCGCCGAGTAGTCGTCGTTCTGGAAGGCGATGCGAGGCTCGAAGCCGGCGGCGTGGCAGGCGCGCAGGAACAGGCGGGAATCGGGGCAGGTGGCCGAGGTGGCCAGCATCCACGGGTCGTCGGCGAACTCCGCCAGGCCGAGCTCGCCGCGCGACGCCAGAGGATGCTCGGCCGGCATCGCGACGTACATCGGATCGTCGAACAGGTGCACAACGTCGACCCCGGCCGGCTCGCCGCGCACGCCCTCGCCGGTGAGAACCGGTTCCCCGGTCAGCGTCGCGGAATCGTGGGAGAGCGCCAGGTCGAGCTCGCCGCCGCGCAGCATCGGCATCGACTCGACCGGGTCGGCCATCACGATGCTGAGCTCCACGGCCGGGTGCCGTTCGCGGAATGCGGCCACGGCGAGCGGCACGATCGCGGCCGCAGCCGATGCGAACGAGGCGAGCCGCAGCGTTCCGCCGTCGAGGCCGGAGAGCGCGCGCAGCTCGAGCTCGACGTCGGAGAGCCGGTTGAGGATCTCGCCGCCCCGCTCGACGAGGAGACGACCGGCGTCAGTCAGGACGGCGCCCTGTGGCACGCGCCGGACCAGCACTGCGCCGACCTCGGCCTCCAGCGTGGCGATCTGGCGCGAGACCGCCGGCTGGGTGTAGCCGAGCGTGGCCGCCGCCGCCGAGAACGATCCCAGGCGGGCCACCTCGCACAGGACACGGATGCGTCGCGCGTCAAGCATATGACTTCAAGTTATACCTCATCAAGCAAACCCCTATTTGCATTTATGGTCGTGCATATCCACCA
Organism: Solirubrobacteraceae bacterium; assembly: GCA_036494115.1. GTDB lineage: Bacteria > Actinomycetota > Thermoleophilia > Solirubrobacterales > Solirubrobacteraceae > Palsa-465. The sequence goes on from DASXOS010000143.1 coordinate 6,906, forward strand.
TGAAGCTCGCGATGCAACCACCAACCTCCATCACCATTAGACGTGGATATGCGGATGACAGCGCCGGGCTGTTCCGGCTCGCCGCACTCGACAGCGCCGAGGTCCCCGCCGGCCCGCTGCTGCTCGCCGAAGTCGATGGCGAGCTCCACGCCGCCCTGTCACTGGCAGACGGATCCGCGATCGCCGATCCGTTCCATCACACGGTGGGACTGCTGGAGCTGCTGCGCACCCACGCCGCGGCCACCTTGCCTGCGCCCGCGGCGCGGCGGGCGCTTCGCCTGCGCATCGCCTAGTTCTCGGTAGCCGACCGCCTGACCCAGCCGCGGCATCCCCGCTATGCTCACGACTCCGTGACGTGGGAAACGAGCACGGTAGGGCCGTGATGGGGGGCGGAGGACGATGTCGGTGAAGAGCCGGACTGAGGCTGAGCGCCGCGATGGCGTCGAGGATCTCGACGCGATCATTCGCGCGCACAACGAGAAGACGCTGCTGCGGTTCGTGATGTGCGGCAGCGTCGACGACGGGAAGAGCACGTTGATCGGCCGGCTGTTGTATGAGTCGCAGGCGCTCTTCGTCGATCAGGTGGCGGCGCTGGAGGCCGATTCCAAGACGGCCGGCACGCAGGGTGAGGAGCTCGACCTGGCGTTGTTGCTGGATGGGTTGGCCGCCGAGCGTGAGCAGGGGATCACGATCGATGTGGCGTACCGTCACTTCTCGACCGACCGCCGGCATTTCATCGTGGCCGATGCGCCGGGGCACGAGCAGTACACACGCAACATGGTGACCGGGGCATCGACGGCGGACTCCGCGGTGATCCTGGTCGACGCCCGCAAGGGGGTGCTGACCCAGACCCGTCGCCACAGCCAGCTGGTGGCGCTGCTGGGCGTCCGTGACGTGGCCGTGGCGGTCAACAAGATGGATCTGGTCGACTATTCCGAGGATCGCTATCAGGAGATCGAGGAGGAGTATCGGCAGTTTGCGAGGGAGATCGGGCTCGACCGGGTCACCTGCATCCCGGTGTCGGCGCTCCGCGGCGACAACGTGCTGGTGCCCGCCGACGCGATGCCCTGGTACCACGGCCCGACACTCATGGGCTACTTGGAGACGGTCGAGGTCGACGAGCACCTGCAGTCGCATCCGTTCCGGATGCCGGTGCAATGGGTGAACCGCCCCAACCTCGACTTCCGCGGCTACGCCGGGACAATCGCCAGCGGGGTGGTGCGGCCCGGGGATGAGGTGGTGATCGCGCCCTCAGGGCGGGAGACCCGGATCGAGCGGATCGTGACCCAGGACGGTGATCTCGATGAGGCGGTTGCGGGTCAGTCGGTGACGCTGACGCTCGCCGACGACGTCGACGTCACGCGCGGCGACGTGATCGCCCACAGCGATGAGCCGCCGGGCACCGCGGACCAGTTCGAGGCGACGATCGTGTGGATGGGCGACAAACCGATGCTCCGCGGGCGCAGCTACCTGATGCGGATCGGCGGCAAGACCCTGACCGCCACGATCGCGCCACTCAAGCACAAGCTGCGGATCGAGTCGCTCGAGCACGTGGCGGCGACCAAGCTCGAGCTCAACGAGATCGGCGTGGTTGACCTCGAGTGCAGTCAGCCGATCGCCTTTGACCCCTACCGGGAGAACCGCGAGACGGGCGGCTTCATCCTGATCGACCGGATCACGAACAACACCGTCGGCGCGGGGCTGATCCACTACGCGCTGCGCCGCTCGCAGAACGTGCGCTGGCAGGCGCTGAACGTGGACAAGCGCGAGCGGGCCACAACCCTGCACCAGCAGCCGACCGTGCTCTGGTTCACCGGCCTGTCGGGCGCCGGGAAGTCGACGATCGCGAACCTGGTCGAGGGTGAGCTGCATCGCCGCGGACATCACACCTACATGCTGGACGGCGACAACGTGCGCCACGGGCTGAACGCGGACCTCGGGTTCACCGAGGCCGACCGGGTCGAGAACATCCGCCGTGTCGCCGAGGTGTCGAAGCTGATGGTCGACGCCGGCCTGATCGTGCTCGTGTCGTTCATCTCACCATTCCGGGCCGAGCGGCAGATGGCCCGCTCCCTGCTCGAAGCCCGCGAGTTCATGGAGATCCACATCGACACCCCTCTCTCGGTGGCCGAGGATCGCGACCCCAAGGGCCTCTATCGCAAGGCCCGCCGTGGCGAGCTCGTCAACTTCACCGGGATCGACTCCCCATACGAACCGCCCGACCGACCCGAGATGCGGCTCGACACCACCCAGCTCTCCCCCCGCGACGCCGCCCGCGCCGTGATCGACATGCTCGAGGAGTGGGGACGACTCACACCCCCCAGCCACTAGGCGCTGGCCCGCGACGACAGCCGCCCGGCCGGGCCGTCTAGCGCCGGACGCGGAACGAACGCGTCAGGAAAACCGTGTTGCCGGTGTCGGAAACCGGCCCCGTGACCTGAACACGCAGCCGCCGGTGGCGGCTCGTCAGGCGACGGCCGCGCCGGTCGAGTTTGACGGGCACCGTCGAGCTGGTGCCGGCGGGCACCGAACAGACGGCTGAGCCGAGGCTCCGCCCGCCGTGGATCAACCCGATCCTGCCCGCG
>DASXOS010000144.1:0-3135 GCA_036494115.1 Solirubrobacteraceae bacterium
TCGAGCACGACGCCGTGATCTACGCCGTTGGCGCGTCCAGCGACCGGCGCCTCGAGATTCCGGGGGCCGACCTGCCCGGCATCGCATCGGCCACCGAGTTCGTCGCCTGGTACAACGGCCATCCGGATCAGGCCGACCGGAGCTTCGATCTCGGCACCGACCGCGCCGTCGTGATCGGCAACGGCAACGTCGCTCTCGACGTTGCCCGGATCCTCGCGCTCGACCCGGACCGGCTGGCGGACACGACCATCGCTCCGGCCGCCCTCGCCGCCCTCAGGCGCAGCCGGATCCAGGAGATCGTGGTCGTCGGCCGCCGCGGCCCCGCCCACGCCGCCTTCACGGTGCCGGAGCTCGTGGGGCTATCCCGGACGCCCGGGATCGAGCTGCGCGTCGATCCCGACGCGCTGTCGGGCGAGCAGGCGAACACGGCCAAGCTCGAGGTCCTCCGCCAACTGCCGTCGCCGCCGGCCGCCGATCGCCGGGTCGTGCTCCGGTTCGGCCTCACGCCATCACGCTTCACCGGCTCCGATCGCGTCACCGGAGCCGTGCTCGCCGCGGGCGACGGCGCCACGGAGACGATCCGCGCCGGACTTGTGCTGACGTCGATCGGCTACCGCGGGCGACCGGTCCCGGACCTGCCCTTCGACCCGGCCACCGGCACGGTGCCAAACGACCGCGGCCGCGTGCACGGCGCGCACCGCACCTACGTGGCCGGCTGGATCAAGCGCGGCCCGAGCGGCTTCATCGGGACAAACGGCTCGTGTGCACAGGAGAGTGTGCGAGTCCTCATCGAGGACTTCAACACCGGCTGGCCGAAGCCGGACCAGCCCGAACCTCGAGACCAACTCGCCCGCGCCGCGTAAGCGTCAGGAGTCGGGCTCGGCCCCGGCGAGCTCGTCGGCGAGCAGCTCGAGCGCCCGCATGCCCCCGGCCAGCGGCCCGAGATTGATGCGCTCGTCGACCCGGTGTCCGTTGGCGCCGGTGGTCAGGCCCACCGTGATGGCCGGGATACCGCGCCCGTACGCCGCGTTGGCGTCTGTCGATGAGCTTCCCTCCTCGGCCGGCGGGAGGCCGGCGATCTCGCGGACCCGCCGCGCTGCCTGCATCAGCGGGTGCTCAGCGGCGATCCCGCCGGCCGGACGCTCCCCGATCGTCTCCACGTCGGCGTGCAAACCGGGCGGAGCCTTGCCGAACACCGCGCGTGCCCGCGCGGCCACTGCCGCAAGCTGCTCGGTGCGCTCCCCCCGCAGGTCCAATTCGAGGCTCGCCTCGGCGGCGATGGTGTTGATGGACGTGCCGCCGGAGAACCTGCCGATGTTGCGCGCCACGTCGGGCGGGGCGGGCTCGGTAAGAAAGCGGGCACCGGCCTCGAGCAGCCCGTGCACCGCGCTCGGCGCACCCCGGTCGCTCCACGAGTGCCCGCCCGGACCGCGGTAGGTGACCCGGTAGCGGATCGAGCCCACTCCTGCATGCTTGATCGAATCGAGCGTCGCCCCCTCGACGGCGACAAACGCCCGGCATGGGGTGACCGCCAGCAGGTGGCGCGCCCCCCGGAGGTCGCCGAGGCCCTCCTCGCCGACGGTGGCGGCGAGCATCACCCGGCCCGCCGGAGGCGCCTCCACGAAGCGGCGCGCCAAGGCGACGAGCGCCGCCACCGATAGCGAGTTATCTCCGATGCCGGGAGCGGCGATCGTCCCCCGCGCCGGGTCGTGGTCGATGACGATGCGCTGCTCGGCGGGAAAGACCGTGTCGAGGTGGGCGGCGAACACCACCGTCGGCTCCTCGTCATTGCCGAATGCGCACACGACATTGCCGATCTCGTCGATGCGGGGCTGCGCGCCGGCCTCCCCGAGCATCCCGCGGACGAGCTCGGCCCGCTGAGCCTCGGCAAACGTGGGCGCCGGCACCGCGCAGATGCGCTTGGCGTCCTCGATCAGCCTGTTGACATCGCTCGGCGCGGCCACCAGGCCGGTTCCTAGCACACTCGGGATCTCGTTGATGGCGCTGGTAGAGGCGGTAGCCTGAGCTCCTGTGACGGAGACGGTGCACGTGCTGAGGCGTGGGCAAGCACGTGCGTACGTCGTCGCCGAGGAGCACGAGGACGGATCGCTGCTGCTGGCGCCCGAGCCGGTCACCAGCCCCCCGAAGACCGTGTCCACCGACGACGGCCGAGCCGCGGTCGTTGCCGCTGCCGAGGGCGCCGGGATCCTCCAGGTGCGCGACCTGACGGTCGCGTACGGCCCGAAGACGGCCGTTGACGCGGTCGGCTTCGAGATCCGCCGGGGAGAGATCTTCGGTCTGCTCGGACCCAACGGAGCCGGCAAGACGAGCACGCTGAGCGCGATCGAAGGGCTGGTCAAGCCTCAGTCCGGAACGATCCTGCTCGACGGGATCGACAGCAGGCGCCATCCCAACCAGGCCAGGGCCCGAATGGGGGTGCAGCTTCAGGCGACGAGCTTTCAGTCTGAGCTGAAGATCAGCGAGATCGTGCGGTTGTACGCCGGGCTCTACGGCGTCGAGCTCTCCGGTGAGCAGATCGTCGAGGGCCTGCGCGTGATCGGGCTCGCGGACGAGGCCCACAAGCCGTTCAAGCAGCTCTCGGGCGGACAGCAACAACGCCTGTCCCTGTACATCGCGGTCGTCCACGACCCGGCCCTGCTCCTGCTCGACGAGCCCACCGCCGGCCTTGATCCCCAATCCCGCCGGCAGCTGTGGAGCCGGATCGAGCACATCCGCCAGGAGGGCGGGAGCATCCTCTTGACGACGCACTCGATGGAGGAGGCCCAGGCGGTCTGCGACCGGGTCGCGATCATCGACAACGGCACGCTGCTGACGACCGAAACCCCGCACGACCTGATCGAGAAGCACAAGAACGACCCCCGGGTCCGCGAGGTTGCGCACGGCGAGGTCACGCTCGAGGACGTGTTCATCGGGCTCACCGGGAGCGAGATCCGTGACTAGCTCGAGGACCACGGCCGAACCGCCACTGCGCCTCGCGCTCAGCTCACTACTGCGCGCGGACTTCCTCGTGTTTCTCAAGCACCGCCGGGCGCTGATCATCAGCTTGGTTCTGCCGGTCTTCGTTCTGGCCAGCACCAGCGGGAGCAAGGCCACAAACAAATTCGGCGGGGCGGA
>DASXOS010000145.1:0-9048 GCA_036494115.1 Solirubrobacteraceae bacterium
GCCAGCCCGAACACCCGATGCGTACTGTCGTCATCGCTCGGGTAGGCATTCCAGCGCATGAACACGGTTGCCGACCACCCGCCGCCCCCGGTCCCGTCGCGGCCCTCGCTCACCAACCTGCGCGAGAGCGTGCAGGAGTGCCGCGCCTGCGACCTGTGGGAGGGCGCCACCCAGGCGGTGATGGGCGAGGGCGCGCGCCACGCCGGCCTGATGCTGGTGGGCGAGCAGCCGGGAGACCGGGAGGACCTGGAAGGGCATCCGTTCGTCGGCCCCGCGGGCAAGGTGCTCGATCGCGGGATGCGCGAGGCCGGCATCGACACCGGCGACGTCTACATCACGAACGTGGTCAAGCACTTCCGTTACAAGGCCCGCGGCAAGCGGCGCATCCATCAGACCCCCGATCGCTGGCAGGTGACCGCCTGCCTGCCGTGGCTGCGGGCTGAGCTGGCGATGGTCAAGCCGACGGTGCTGATGTGCCTCGGCGCGACCGCGGGCAAGGCCCTGCTCGGTTCCCAGATTCGCATCGGGCGCGACCGGGGCACCCAGATCGACTCCGACCTGGCCGAGCTGGTGACGCTGACCGCCCATCCCTCGTCGATCCTTCGCGAGCGCGACGACGCGGCGCGTGAGGAGGCGATGGGGCAGTTCGTCTCCGATCTCTCGCAGGTGGCTGGATGGCTGAGCGCCAGGTAGTCGTCGTCACCGGCGCCACCGGCGGCGTGGGCCGTGCCGTGGCCCGCGAGTTCGCCAAGCACGGCGCCGCCGTGGGGCTGCTGGCCCGCGGCCGGGCCGGGCTCGAGGCCACCGCCCGGGAGGTGCGCGAGCTCGGGGGCGAGGCGTGCGCATGCCCGACCGACGTGGCCGAGTTCGAGCAGGTGCAGGCGGCCGCGGCGGTGATCGAGGAGCGGCTGGGGCCGATCGACGTGTGGGTCAACAACGCGATGACCACCGTGTTCTCGTTCTTCGACGACGTCAAGCCCGAGGAGTACGAGCGGGCCACGCGCGTGACCTATCTGGGCACGGTGTGGGGCACGAAGGTGGCGCTCGAGCGGATGCTGCCGCGCGACCGCGGCACGATCGTGCTCGTCGGCTCGGCGCTGGCCTACCGCGGGATCCCGCTGCAGGCGCCGTACTGCGGCGCCAAGCACGCGATCAAGGGATTTTGGGAGTCGGTTCGCACCGAGCTGCGCAACCGCGGTTCGGGCGTGCACGTACCGATGGTGCAGCTGCCGGGAATGAACACGCCCCAGTTCAACCACTGCGAGAGCAAGATGCCGCGCCACCCCCAGCCCGTGCCCCCGATCTACCAGCCCGAGGTGGCGGCCCGCTCGATCTACTGGGCGTCGCAGCATCGCCGGCGTGAGCTGTACGTCGGGTTCCCCACCGTCTACACGATCGTCGGCAACAAGGTCGCGCCGTGGCTGGCCGAGCGCTACCTGGCGAAGACCGCGGTCAAGGGGCAGCAGACCGACCAGACCGTCCCCGGCGACCGCCCGAACAACCTGTTCGAGCCGCTCGACGCCGAGCGCGACGAGGGCGCCCACGGGATCTTCGACGACCAGGCCCACGGGCGCAGCCCGCAGGCGTGGCTCAGCCGGCACCGGCGGAGCTCGTCGCTCGCTGCCGGAGCGGCGTTCGCCGTCGCGACCGCGCTGGTGCTCCGAACCGCTTCTGATTGAGCACCTCGGCCAGGCGCGAGGCCAGCGCCATGATCGTCAGCGCCGGGTTCGCCGAGCCCTGCGTGGGCATCACGCTGCCGTCGGCGATGAACAGGTTCGGAACCTCCCAGGCCCGGTGGTCGGCGTCGACGACGCTGCGCTCGGGGTCTGACCCCATCCGGCAGCCGCCGACGAGGTGCGCGTAGCGATCGATCTCGAGCACGTCCTGAGCATCCGCGGCCTCGAAGATTTCGTGCAGCGTCTGCTTGGCGAACGCGATGTTCTTGCGGTCGTTCTCGGACTGGGTGTAGTCCATCCGCGCCACCGGGATCCCGTTCTGGTCGGTGACGTCGGCGGCGACCGTGACCCGGTTCTCGGGATGCGGCAGCAGCTCGGAGAGCACCCCGAGCGTGTACCAGTGGTTGTAGTCGCGCACGTACTCGCGCAGGGCGGGACCCCAGTGACCGTGCGCGAGGACATGCTGGGCCCACTCGATCGGCAGCGGCCCGACAGTCTGAATCGAGAAGCCCCGAGCGAACCCACGCGTGGGGTCGGTCTCGTAGAACTGCTCGGAGGAGATCTCGGGGGGCGGGGCCTTGTACATCCGCAGCTCGTCGGGGAAGCGCCCCGCCACCTGGGGCGCGCCCTGGACCATCACGCAGCGGCCGACCTGGTCGTTCTGGTTCGCCAGCCCGTGCGGGAAGCGCCGGCTCGTCGAGTTGAGCAGCAGGCGGGGGGTCTCGATCGAGTAGCCCGCCACCGCGACGACGTCGGCCCGCTGAACGCGCTCCTCCCCCTCATGGACGTAGCGCACGCCCGTGACACGGCCGCTCGACTCGTCGAGCTCGACCGCGCTGACCATGCAGTCTGCGCGGATCTCGGCGCCGTGCTCGATCGCGTCTGGGATGTGGGTGACGAGCGGCGAGGCCTTGGCGTTCACCTTGCAGCCCTGCAGGCAGAACCCCCGGTAGATGCAGTGCGGGCGGTTGCCGAAGCTGCCGTTGGTGATCCCCACCGGGCCGACGCGCATCTCGATCCCGAGCTGGCGTGCCCCCTCCCGGGCGATCTCGGCTCCGCCGGCGATCGGGTGGGCGGTATGGGGATAACGGTGCGGATCGCCCCACGGCCAGTCCTCGCCGGCGACCGGCAGCTCAAGCTCGAGCCGCTCGTAGTGGGGCTTCAGATCGGCGTAGGAGATCGGCCAGTCCTCCCCCACCCCGTCGCGGCTGCGGACCCTGAAGTCCGAGGGATGAAAGCGCGGGCAGTAGCCGGCGTAGTGGACCATCGAGCCGCCGACGCCGTGGCCCGAGTTGTTCTTGCCGAGCTCGACCGGGTCCTCGCCGCCGATCAGGCGCTTGGCGGTCCAGTAGAGCCTGTGCGACCCGGCCTCGTCGGAGACCCAGTCCTCGTCCGGGTCCCAGAACGGACCCGACTCGAGCACCACCACCTTCCAGCCGCGGCGGGCGAGCCGCTGGGCCAGTGTGCCGCCCCCCGCTCCGGCACCGACGATCACCAGGTCGACCGCGTAGTCGTCGTCGTAGCGGGCCATGCGCTCGCGCGGGACGGCGCGGCGATGGACGTCGAGTAGGAAGGCGGAGTCGTTCTCCGGGGGGCGCAGGGCGCCCCGGGCGAGCGTGCCGAGGCCGTGGCGGCTCATTTGCCCTGAACCCCGCGGTCCGAGACGTCCTTGACCGGGTCGGTCTCGAATGCGGCCGCTCCCTCCCAGTTCTCGCGCTGGCCCGCGGCGAGGCGGGCGTATCCGCGCGGGTAGGCCGGGCCGCCGAAGCCGATCTCGTTCCAGGCCCAGGGGTGCGAATAGAACGCGCTGAGAACCGCACGCATCACGACGCTGAAGGCCTTCGAGGCTGGGAGCTCATCCCACACCTGGCCGTGCAGTGTGCCCTTGGCGAACGCGTCGACGACGCGCGTCCTGACCTCGTGCGAGGCGCTGACGAAGTCATCTGCGGCGTGCTGCCGGCTGGCTGCGTCGAGTCCGGCCGCGACCCGCCGCCAGGTCTCGCGGTCGTCTGGCATGTCGACGTGCTGGAAGCCGTCGAGCTGCCCGGCGAACAGCTTCGCGTCGACGAAGTTGAGCACCGGGATCTTCGGCTCCCGGTCCTGGGCCATGACCACGTCACAGAAGGCTCCCAGCGTCGCCGCCTCATCCTTGGTGAAGAAGCGGATCGGCGGGACGTCCTCGAGGCGACTCATGACCAGCTTGCGGGTGACCTCGTCCCAGTGCTTTGCCTCGTCGAGGATGTTGTAGTCCGGATAGCGGCCGTGCATCTGCGGGGTGATGCCGTTGCGCTGCCGCGGCAACTCGTCCGGGGAGGCCGGCTGGCGGTCCGGACGGAGGTTCGGCAGATGCTCTGCCGAGCGGAGGTCGCGCCGCGGCATCGACTATTTCTCGCGTCCGAAGGCCGCGGCCGCGAGTCCCATTCCGCCGACGAGCGCGAGCGATCCCGGCGCCAGCAGCGGCGGCCCCATCACGATGTTGAACAGCGGCTCGTCGAATCCGCCCGGCTTGCGGGCCACGCCGCGGACGTGGGTGATCACGCCGATCAGGCCGTCGAGGCAGTACAGGGCGGAGATCGCCGGTAGCCAGGTGCGAGCCACACGCTCGGAACGCACCCCCGCGACCCCGGCGGCGGTGAGCGCCGGGGAGAGCACGACCGGCGTCCACATCCACTTGTCGCCGAAGGATCCCCGGAAGTGCTCGAAATAGATCTCGATGCCGAGCGGGAGCGCGCTGAACGCGGCGGCGCCGGCCAGCGTGCGCTGCATGCGCCCGTGACTGACGTTGCGCCACCACCGGCGCACCGGGCGACTACGCGGCATACCGCTGCGCATCGATCGTCTTGAACTCGAGCCCGTTGCCGGATCGCCCCAGGTCCGGGCGAAGCGCCCCGTCCTGCGGGCGCTGCACGCCGTCGAACAGCATCTCCTCGATCCTGGTGTGATCGTGGAAGTACTCGAGGTGGACGAGCTGCTGGAGCGCCAGCCCGGGGTGGAGATGGATCGCGGGGCCGCAGTGCAGCGACAGCGGGAGGCTGCGCGCGCGGCACAGCCCATCCACCCGGAGCAGCTCGGTGATCCCGGCGCACCGGGTGACGTCGGCCTGGAGCACGTCGACGGCGCCGGCGGCCAGCATTCGCTCGAAGTACACGGCGTCGTAGCCGTACTCGCCGGCGGCGATCTCCATCCCGCCCGGGGCCCGGTCGCGGAGCAGGCGCAGCCCCTCGAGGTCGTCGGAGGAAACCGGCTCCTCGAACCAGCTCACGCCCGAATCGGCGCGAAAGCGTTCGGCCAGCTCGAGCGCCTGCTTGCGCGTGTAGCCGCCGTTACCGTCGACGAACAGCTCGGTGTTCGGCCCGATCGCGTCGCGCGCCTGGCGGACTCGCTCGGGATCGGCCTCGGGGGCCGAGCCGACCTTCAGCTTGACCCGGGGAATGCCCATTTGCACCCAGCCGGTGAGCTGCTTCTGCAGGTGCGCCGTGTCGTAGGAGGTGAAGCCGCCCGACCCGTAGACCGGCACGGACTCGCGGGCCATCCCCAGCAGCCGGCACAGCGGCAGCTCGAGGATGCGGGCCTTCAGGTCCCACAGCGCCGTGTCCACCGCGGCGATCGCCATCGAGCAGATCCCGGGCCGGCCGAGGTTGCGGATCTGGCCGACCATCTGCGCCCAGGCGGCCTGGGGGGCCATCGCATCGGCCCCCTGGACGACGTTCGCCAGCTTCGACTCGATCAGCTTCGCCGTCGAGACGTCGGCGTAGGTGTAGCCCACGCCCCACTCGCCCGCCGCGTGAACGTGGACCACGACGAGCGTGGTCGACGTCCAGGAGAGCGTCCCGTCAGCCTCGGGAGCGTCGGTGGGCACGGTGTACGCACCGACCTCCAGCGCGCCGACCGGCGCCTCCCTGCGAACCGCCAGGCTCGTCATCGGCCCGGGAGGAACTCCTCCATCTTCTGCTTGAAGGACTGCGTGACGATCTCGCGGCTGTTGGGGTCGCCGGCGAGCAGCGCGGAGCTGAGCGCCTTCGCCTGCGCGATCGTGATGTGCGGCGGCAGCGGCGGCACCTCGGGGTCGGTGATCGCCTCGTACACGACTGGCCGGTCCGACGTGAGCGCCTCCTGCCAGGCCGATGCCACCTGGTCGGGACGCTCGACCCGGATCCCCTTCAGGCCGAGCATCTCGGCGTAGCTGGCGTACGGGAAGTCGGGCAGGTTCTGCGAGCCCTCGAACTTCGGGTCGCCGGACATCGCCCGCTGCTCCCAGGTGACCTGGTTCAGGTCCCGGTTGTTGAGCACGAGGATCACCAGGCGCTGGTCGGACCAGCGCTCGCGGTACTTGGCGATCGTGATCAGCTCGTTGATCCCGTTCATCTGCATCGCGCCGTCGCCCACGAGCGCGATGACCGGGCGCGTCGGGTAGGCGAATTTGGCCGCGATCGCGTACGGAACCCCGGGGCCCATCGTGGCCAGGGTCCCCGAGAGCGAGGCGAGGTTCCCGCTGCGCAGCCGCACGTCGCGGGCGTACCAGTTCGCCGCAGAGCCCGAGTCCGAGCTCAGGATCGCGTCGTCGGGCAGCTGCTTGGAGAGCTCGCGGAAGACGAGCTGCGGGTTGAGCGGGTTGGCCTCCAGCTCGGCGCGATGGTCGATCAGGTTCCACCACTCCGCGACCTCGCCCTCGATCTTCTGTCGCCACGAGTTGTCGCTCTTGGGCTCCAGGCGCGGCAGCAGCGCCCGCAGCGTCTCGGCGCTGTCGCCGATCAGGTTGACCTCCATCGGATACCTGATTCCGATCATCTTCCCGTCGATGTCGATCTGCACGCCGCGCGCGCTGCCCTCCTCGGGCAGGAACTCGGAGTACGGAAAGCTCGAGCCGACCATCAGCAGCGTGTCGCACTCCTGCATCAGCGTCCAGCTCGGCTTGGTGCCGAGCAGGCCGATCGAGCCGGTGACCCACGGGATGTCGTCGGGGAGCGCCGCCTTGCCGAGCAGCGCTTTGGCGACGCCGGCGCCGAGCGCGTCGGCGACCAGCTTCACTTCCTCACCGGCGTGGAGCGTGCCTTGGCCGATCAGCATCGCGACGCGTTCGCCGGCGTTCAGCACCTCCGCGGCGCGGTCGAGGTCTTCGTCGGCGGGGAGGATCCGCGGCCGCGCCATCCCGGGCCCGGAATGAACGGTGCCGTGCGCGTGCGGCGGAGTCGGCACGGCCGGCGACTCCTGGACATCGTTGGGGATGATGATCGCGGTGACGGTGCGCTCCGCGAGCGCGATCCGGCAGGCACGGTCGACGAGGTGGCGGACCTGCGCAGGCTCCATCGCCACCTGTACGTACTCGTGGGCGACGTCCTTGAACAGCGTGGTCAGGTCGACCTCCTGCTGGTAGTTGCCGCCGAGCCCGGCGCGCGCCTGCTGGCCGACGATCGCGACCACCGGCTGGTGGTCGAGCTTGGCGTCGTAGAGGCCATTCAGCAGGTGGATGGCGCCTGGGCCAGACGTGGCCATGCAGACTCCGAGCTCGCCGGTGAACTTGGCGTGGGCGCATGCCATGAACGCCGCCATCTCCTCGTGGCGGACCTGGATGAACTCCGGGCGCTGGCCGTTCGAGGAGCGGGAGAAGGCCCCCATGATCCCGTTGATCCCGTCACCGGGATATCCGTAGATCCGGCGGATGCGCCATGTCGCGAGGCGCTCCAGGAGATAGTCACCGACTGTCTGACTCATGCGTGGCCAATCCTTTCGTGTCCGCCCGCGTCGGGTTTCGAGCTACCCCGTCGCCTCGGGCCTAATCGGGTGACGGTCATGGCGCTAACGCATGCTCAAAGAGACTGCTGGATCTCGGCCAGGGCCACCGCCGCGTCGATGTGGGCGAGGTGCGTGAGGCCCTGGGGGAAGTTGCCGAGCAGCTCTCCGGAATCTGGATCGAGCTCCTCGGAGAACAGACCCAGGTCGTTGGCCGTGGCCATCACCCGGTCGAACACGGCCCGGGCGTCGTCGAGCTCGCCCTGACGGGCGAGGCACTCGACGAGCCAGAACGAGCAGCACAGAAACGCGCCCTCGTCGCCCTTCAGTCCGTCCTTGCGGCGGTAGCGGTAGAGCAGCCCGTCGCCGGCGTCGAGCTCCTCGCGGATCGCCTGCGTGGTCCGGACCATGCGCTCGTCACGCCAGTCGACGAATTCGACCGTCGGCAGCAGCAGCAGCGAGGCGTCGAGCTCGGAGCGGCCATACGACTGCACGAACACTCCGCGCCCCGAGTCGTAGCCGCGCCGCTCGATCTGGGCGCGCAGCTCGTCGCGCTGCTTGGCCCATTGCCGGGTGGGGGCCCGGCGCAGGCACTCGTCGGCGAGTCGGATCCCGCGGTCGAGCGCCGACCAGCACAGAACCTTGGAGTGCACGAAGTGCTCTGGCTCTCCCGGCCACTCCCACAGCCCGAAGTCCGGCTGGCTGCACTGCTCCGCCGCGCGGTCGATCAGCGAGAGCAGGAAGCGCCAGTGGTCGTCGCTCGGGGAATGGCCTCGCCGGTGCCAGCGCCAGGTCAGGTTGACGATCTCGCCATACGCGTCGAGCTGTCGCTGGTTGGTCGCGTCATTGCCGACGCGCACCGGCGCCGAGCGACGGTAGCCCTCGAGCTGGCCGGCGATGTCCCCGCGCAGGCGCCGTTCCCCGCCGACCCCGTAGAGAACCTGGAGGTCGTCGGCGTGACCCGCGGCCGAGCGCATGATGAAGGCGCGGAACGCGTCGGCCTCCTGCACGCAGCCGAGCTCGGCGAACGAGCGCGAGCTGAAGCTCGAGTCACGCACCCACGCGTACCGATAGTCCCAGTTGCGCTCGCCTCCCAGCACCTCCGGGAGCGACGTGGTCGGCGCCGCCGCGATGGCGCCGGTCGGGGCGTAGGTGAGCGCCTTGAGCGTCAGCGCCGAGCGGCGGGCCCCGGCGCCGTCGTGGCCCTCGAGGTGCGGAGACTTTGCCCACTCGCGCCACCAGGAGATCGTCCGCTGCAGCTCGTCGTCGATCTCGTGAGCGTCGGGTTCGGGGCCGCCGTCGTCGAGGACCTGCTCGGGGCGGCAATAGCTGAGCAACAGATGCACCCTGTCGCCCGGGTCGACCGTGACCTGGCCGCTGATCTCGTGGTCGGGGTCCTCGCTCAGTTCGCCTTCGCACCACACCAGCAGCGCGTCGTTGCCGCCGGTCGCGCTGTGCAGATGATGGCCGTGACGGCGGACCCACGGCCGGACCTCGCCGTAGTCGAAGCGGGGCGCGATCCGGACGTCGAAGGACACGGCACCACGGACCCCCTCGAGCACGCGGAGGATGCGCCGCCCGCTGAGCTCCTCGACCCCGTCGGGAGCGAGGAAGCAGTCGATCAGCTTCGCCTCGCCGTCAG
>DASXOS010000146.1:0-29832 GCA_036494115.1 Solirubrobacteraceae bacterium
GATCGGCATCGTGATCCCGATCGTGTCCGCCTCCTGGAAGCCATCGGTGCCGAGCAGCTCGGTCCGGACCTGGCCGGTCAGGAACACCACCGGCACCGAGTCCATCATCGCGTCGCAGATCGGCGTGACCAGGTTGGTGGCGCCGGGACCACTCGTGCCGAGCGACACCCCGACCTTGCCCGTCGCCTTGGCGTAGCCCTCGGCGGCATGTCCGCCGCCGGCCTCGTGCCGCACCAGGATGTGCCGGATCCCAGCGTCGTAGAACGCGTCATACGTGGGGAGGTTCGCGCCACCGGGCAACCCGAATACGACGTCGACACCTTCCGCTTTCAGGCATTCCATCAGGGCATCAACTGCTCGCATCGCGCTCGCCTCCTTTCCCAAGGCTCGGCGTTTCTGTGCGCACGCGGACGGTCCGCGGACGCGGGAGGGCGAGTCTAACAATGGCCGTTTGCCGCGCGGTCCGGGCGGTCCGGGCGGCCCGGGCGGTCCGGGGGTCGGCGGCGCCCCCGGTGACTCGGGTTTGGCATTGAAGGAGGGAGGGGTGGCGGTGGCGGTCGGACAAAAGTGCGCCAGCGCAGCCGGTTTTCGGGCTTCGAGTGCACTTTGGTCGCTTATACAGACCAAATGTCGCCAGCGTCCTCGAAACTGGTCGCGCGAGTGCACTTTTGGTCGCTCAACGCTTTGGTCGCTCATCGCAGCCGCGCACCCCTCCCCCCTTCCCCAGCAGATCCGATCACGACCGCCAAGCACAGTCGGCGAACGGAACGCCAGAAGGCTCAGGCCGGCCGCTGCCGCACAGAAGACTCGGAGGCGATGGCCACGTCCGGGAACTCGAGCTCCGTCCCGCAGCTCGTGCAGACCGCGTCATGGAGCTTGACCACGCGCCCACACCCGGGGCACTGGCGACGCAGCTCGCGGTTCTCGAAGCGGTAGAAGATCGCGGTGATCAGCCCGAAGAACGGCACGAGGCCGGAGATCAAAAACCAGATGAAGAAGGAACTGCCCTTGATGCGGCCGATGATCCCCCCGGCGAGGCCGAAGAAGAACATGATGACCAGCAGGCCGTTCTCGGCCGCCACGGCCGGTGCCTCAGGCCAGTGTGTTGATCGCCCAGAGGACCGCGAGCACGGCGGCGACGCCGATCACGATCCAGAAGACGGACATCACCAGCCCGATCACGATCTTGATCGCGAGCGCCGCGATCACGACCAGCACCACGCCCGCGAGCGCGCGCCTCACGATCGGGGGCTTCGCCCGGTTCGCCTCGAGGTCAGTTGTCATAGGGACAGCGTAGCGCGCGGACACCCTGGGCTAGCAAGGTTTCCGGTGCACGAGAGCGCTCGTGCACCGGGCCTGTCAGTCGAAGACGCGCTTGAGGTGCTCGAACCGCTGAGATGCCTCGGCGGGCCGGCCCTCCAGGCGCAGCCGCGCCAGCCGGTAGCGCCGCACCGGAACGGTGGCGGACTCCGTGTCCGTCTGACGCGTGTCGGCGACGAGCAAGAGCTTGGATGATGTGAGGGGGCGGGTCATGGCGAGCATGATCTCGTCGTGGCCTAAAGCCCACATTGGCCCTCGGTACAAACTTTCTGAAGCGGCGACGCTCCCTAGGGCCTGAGCCTTCGCGGGCGTCTCCAACTGGCACCCGAGGGTCTGCGCTCCCCGGACGCGTTCTAGGACCGGAGCGTCCGCGCTTCCCGGACCGCCACCGCCAGCGCCTCGCGGCGCTCCGGCGGCAGCCGTCGGCGCAGCCGCCACGGCGCCCCGGAGAACGCCATGTTCGCCACGGTCGCAAACCCGGTCTCGTCGGCGCGCAACGCGAGCAGCAGGTGGGAGATCCGGTCCGCTGGGGGCAGATCGGGATCGGTCGTGCGCACGCAGTAGCAATTGACGCGCCGGGCGCCGGGCCGGACCAGGAGCGCGCCGGCCTCCGCCACCAGCCACACCCCCAGCTTCCCACGCTCGATCACGAGGCCGGACCGACCCAAAAACGCGCGGGCATCGTGCGCGACGAGGTCGCCCAGCAGCCCGAGCGCGACCAGCTCTGGTCCGGACGTGATCGAGCGCCGGCGGCGGACCACGCCCGCTCCTCGGGCGGCATACAGCTCCGGGATCACCCAGGCGTGGACGATCAGGATCAGTCCGACCGGGATCGTGATGGGGTTCAGGACCGCCAGCCCGACCGCGGCGGCGAGCAGCGGAATGGTGTGCGCGGCGGCGCTCAGCGTCCAGAGCCGACCGGAGCGGCGCAGCGTCCGGTCGCTGACCACGGGCCGCCAGTAGACGCTGCCGAGCTCGGGCAGCGGCTGGCGCCCGCCGACAGCCGCCTCCGCGGCCATCGAGTGCGTCCTAGCCCCCTGCGATGGGACGCCGGAGGATCACCAGCGGCGCGTCGGGCGGCAGCTCGCGAACCTGTTCGGCATGGCCCTCGCCGCGAGAGACGACGGCGAAGTAGCCCTGGTCGAGCTCCTCCCGAAGGGCCGCTGCCGCGGCTTCGACGCTCGCCGCATCGTGTGCCGTCCACTCCGCAAGGGTGCTGTGTCCGGTCTCGTCCATCCTGATCAGTCGCGACATACGTGCCTCCTGACGAGTGGGAGCACTCATCGTACGCCGCGAGGGAAGGAACTCCCAACGAGGGGTCATGCGCCGCGGGGGAAGGAACTCCCCATGGGGCGCGTCCTTGCTGGCGTGGGCCTAAAGCCGCCACCGCGCCGCGCCGCCGTCCTGCTCGCCACCGCCGCGCTGCCACTCCCCTTGCACCATCCCGGAGCGGCCGCCCGGGCGCACTTGCACCATCACCACCAGCGTCACCGTCACGGCCACCGGGCCAACACCACGACTCCGAGCCACGGACGCCACCGTCACCAGGAGTTCGAGCTCCGGGGCCTGGTCGCGACCCCGACGGCGCGCGACGCCGCCGCCACCCGCGCGCATGCGGCCGGCGACCCTGCGGACACGATCTCCGACTTCCAGTTCGCGCCGGCCACGGTCACGGTGCACGTCGGGGACACGATCACCTGGACGAACCAAGGGCCCAGCCCGCACTCGGCGACCGCGAACAACCACAGCTTCGACACGGGCGTCCTCAGGCCGGGCCAGAGCGCATCGCACACGTTCGCCCAGGCGGGCACCTTCACCTACTTCTGCACCGTGCACCCGTTCATGCACGGCACCGTGGTGGTCGTGGCGAACCAGACCTCGACCTCGACCTCAGGGTCAAACGGGGCTGCCGGCTCGAGCTCGACCACGGGCGCCAACTCGGGGAGCGGGACCTCCGGATCGGGATCGAGCGCCACCACCAGCCCGGCCACCGGGACCGCCGTGGCGGCGACCCCGTCCACGGGGACCCTGCCGCTGACCGGGATGGATACCGCCGGCGCGGTGCTGATCGGGCTGATTCTCCTCGGTAGTGGCGCGGTGATTCGCCGCCGCGTGCGATCATCGCACTAGTTTCGGCGCTCCTCCGGCGCCAAGGCTCGAGCGGAGGTCTGGACCGTGTAAATCTCGCACCGAATGGGCAGACATCAATTGGTGGGGATTCCGAGGGACAGGCAAGATGCGGAAGCGCGCCGAACCGGGGGCGGGTTCAGTCACGCCTGGCCGTCGAAGGACTCAATAAACGTTCAACTTTTGACCGCAAACCGCGATATCATTTGCATCGACGGTCTAGGTACACCGTGCGGCCACGACCCAATTGGGTACGTGCAGCCTGCACAGAGGCGGGTGCTGCCTACCGGGCGCCGCTACGCGGACGTCACTTCCCTAACCCAGCGATGACCCCACCACCTGCTGCCACCCATGCTGCTCAAGGCGCGCGGATCGCCGTGGGCAGCTCGCCGAACCGGCTCGCCGCAGGGACACTGACGCGCTCGCTTGACGTCCGCGCGTGGTCGCGGCTACGCGGACTGGTGGACGTGATCGTGCTCTACCTGGCGGCGAGCGCTGCGCTGTTTGCGGCGACCTCGGTCAGGGTCGTGGCCGACGACCGCTGGCTGTCGGCGATCTTCCCGCTCGTCGTGCTCGTGCTCATGCACGCGCGCCGCAGCCCGGACGATCGCCTCAACGGTTCTCTGCTCGACACGTGCGCCAACGTGGTCGGCGTCGTGTCGCTGGCCGCGATGATCACGGTCGCGCTCGACTCGATGCTCGGGAGCGTGCACCCGGTCGGCCTCGCAGTGCGTCTGTGGCTGTTCTCCGTGGTGTATCTCGGGATGGCCCGGGTGATGCTGCTCACGATCCGCCGGCAGGCGGTCCGGATCGAGGCGCTCGCGACCCCGACGCTGATCGTCGGCGCCGGCGTCGTCGGTGACCACCTAGTGCGCCGCCTGATGGCTGAGCCGTCGTACGGCCTTCGCCCCGTCGGGTTCCTCGACTCCGACCCGCTGCCCGGTTCCCGCCACCGCGACACCCCGTACGTGCCCGTCCTCGGCGGCGTCGACGACCTCGGAGCTGCGCTCGAGTCGACCGGCGCCCGGCACGTGATCCTGGCGTTCTCCGCAGAGCCTGATCAGTCGCTCGTGCGCAAGGTCCGCCAATGCCACGAGCGCGGAATCGAGGTATCGCTGATCCCGCGTCTCTACGAGGTCATCAACGAGCGTGCCACCCTCGACCACGTCGGGGGCCTGCCGCTGGTGTCGCTGCGGCCGACGAACCCCTACGGCTGGCAGTTCGCGGTCAAGCACGCGATCGATCGCACCTGCGCCGGGTTGGCGTTGCTGATGCTCGCGCCGCTGATGCTTGCGGTCGCGGCAGCGGTCCGGCTCAGCTCGCCGGGGCCGGTCCTGTTCCGCCAGCGCCGCGTCGGCCGCGACGGGCGCGCATTCGACCTGCTCAAGTTCCGGACGATGTACCAGGACGACGGCCGAACCAGGTTCGAGCTGCCCGACGGGCTCGCCCCCGGAGGGATCGAGGGCAGGGACCGCCGGACACCGCTCGGACGGTTCCTGCGCGAGACCTCGCTCGACGAGTTGCCGCAGTTCCTCAACGTTCTGCGTGGCGAGATGAGCCTGATCGGCCCCAGGCCCGAGCGCCCGGAGTTCGTCGAGCGCTTCAGCGCCGAGGTCGCGCGCTACGACGACCGGCACCGTGTCAAGTCGGGGATCACCGGCTGGGCGCAGGTCAACGGGCTGCGCGGGCGGACGTCGATCGCCGACCGGGTGGAGTGGGACAACTACTACATCCAGAACTGGTCGCTCGGTCTCGACCTGCGGATCGCCGCGCTGACGGTCGCCGAGATCTTCCGCCTCCGCGGCTAGTGCAACAGTGATCGCTGGACCGCCTCCGCTCGCATTGGGAGATTGAGCGCGAGCTGGCGACACGGCTGCGCACCGCAAGCCGTGAGGAGCGAACGGCGCTCTAAGGCTCGGTCTACGACGAGCTGTTCCGGCGCGTGCCCGACCATCCTCAGCTGCGGTGGCGCGCCGATCGCGCCGCTGGCGGCAGTGGAGCTCGGGTTCGAGCGGTTGCGTCACAGGCTCGTTTCCGCCTCAAGCGCACCAAGTTGGTGCGCAAGGCGCTCAGCCCGGGTGGCGGTGTGATCGCCACGAAGGCGTGAGCATTCCGTCTCGTGCGGTCCGGGACGGTGCTGTCACCCGCAGCCCCTTCTCTCTCGCCTCGCGCACCACGCTCACGTCGCGCATCTGGCGCCGGACCACCGCACCGGCCCGGTGGACCTGGCCCGACAGCGAGGCGCTCGTCGCCTCCAGCCTGATGCGGGGCACCGGCTCGCCACCGAGATCGCGCTTGTAACGCGCGTCGCCCGGTCCGAAGTCGCAGCGGGTGGCGCCGCGCGCGATCGCCGCGCGAATCGACGCCAGCCCGAGCACCACGCCGGGGCTGAGCTTGGCGACGCTCGGATCAAAGCCGAAGTTGTAGAACCAGTCCGCGGTCCCTTGCTCCATTGCCAAACCGACCGCGATCGCGTCCCCATCCCGCTGAAGCGTCATCACGGACAACCGGGGGGTCTGGTGCTCGCCCAGGCGAACCAGCAGCTCGGCGAGACGCCAGTCGATGTTGGGATGGGCCTCGCGCTTTGCCCGAGCGCGCTCACGGTGCAGGCGGACGAACGCGTCGATGGCGGCGGCGCGGGCACCGGCGTGCGCGGGGTGAGCCTCGAGCCCCTCGCGTTCCGCGATCCGCAATCGGCGGCGCAGGTTGCTCCGGATCCGGGGCGGACGCGCGGCCAGAAACGCGTCGAAGTTCCCCGGCAGTTGCATCGAGAGCCACGACAAAGGGACCACCACAACCGACCGCCCGGTCGCGACGGATGCGTCCAGGCCCGAGGCCTCCAGCCATCGCGAGCGTCGCTGCCCGGCGAACCAACTGGTGAGCGCCGACCACGCCGCCACGTCCCGGCCAGGGGCGCAGAGCAGTCCACGCACCGGGGTCACCGGCGCTCCGGCGAAGCGCAGCCGCCCCCAGCGGAGCTCCTCGAGCACGGCCACGGCCACCACACGCTCCGCCGTGTCGAGGACCCGGATCGCGAGCAGGCGCCGGGGCTCATATGCCGCTGCCCAGCTCTGAAGCCACCGCAGCGTGAGGTACGGACACTCGCTGGCGGGCTGCAGGGCTTCGAAGTCGGCGGTGACGGAGGCGAGCGAGACGGGGACGGGATCGCACTCGACGCGGAGCTGGTCGTGGTCGTCGCCCATCACGCGTCCTCCCGCCCCGAGGGCCCCAAGGGCCCGGAGGGCCCCGAGCGACCGGAGAGCGACGAGAGCGATGGCGAGAACACGGGCTCAGGGGCCGGCGCGAAGCGGGCCGCCAACCGCCGCAGGCCGAGAGCCGACGCGATCGCGGCGAGCGGCGCGCCATGGCGACGCGCCCCCAGCCAGGCGCCAGTCCCGTGTCCGAGATGCATCGTCGCCAGCACGGCCGGTAGGTACAGCGCGTCGAGAGGCTCGCTCGCTTCCGGGAGCGAGCGCACGGCGACGCCGCTGACCGCCAGGCAGTAGACGACCAGGCCGCGCCGGGCGAGGCGCCGCACCATCCGCGGGCTCAAAACGCTGAGGGCCAGGGCCGCCACCAGCGCCGGCGCCAGCAGGTGCGACCGGCGCATCGTCGCCGGGTGGCGGACGGCTGTCCACTCCCGATACTCGCCGTATTCCAAGTACTGGCGCCAGAGCGACCGGAGCGTGTTGCGCGGTGTGTACTCGGCCCCCATCGCCGGCAGGCAGATCAGGTGTTCGTCGCGCTCCAGGAACCGACCCGCCATCTCGGAGTCCTGGTTGCGGAGCCAGCGCTCGTCCCACCCTCCGTACTCGAGCACCGTCGAGCGCTCCCACACTCCCGCGAACACACCGGAGTCGAGCTCGTAGCCCTCGCCTTCGAGATCGCGCTCGGCGGCCCATTTGCGGGAGGCACCGCGCCCCAGCGGTGTCCTCAACGCCAGCGACACCGCCCGGGAGACCCGGCCCTCGCCGGTGGCGATCGGCGGCCCGCTTACCCAGCGTGTGTCGCCCCGACTGAGGCGCTCGACCCCACGCGCGATGTAGTCGTCGGGATACCTCGTGTGGGCGTCCATCCGGGCCACGAACCGGCCGCGCGCATGTGCCAGGGCGACGTTCAGCGCGCTGGGGGTGCCGCGACGCGGGTTGTCGAGCACACGAATGCGTGCATCGGTGCGCTGGAGCTCGGCGAGGAGCTCCCGTGTCCGATCCGATGAGCCTCCGTCCGCGAGGAGGAACTCGAGCCGCCCCTCGAAGCGCTGGCGGCACATCGCGGTCACGCTCTCCACGATGTACCGCTCCTCGTTGAGGACCGGGACCAGGATCGAGACGTCCACCTCCTGGCTCCCGTCGGCTGGCTGCGCAACGGGGTTCATACGGCTTCACGACGCCTGCGGATCGCCATCCGTTCCCCTGGGGCGCGCCCCCGACTTTGTTGCAATAGTAGGAACCGATGCGGGGCCGGCGGCTCAAGGTGCTCTACCTGCTCGATTACCTCTCGGCCGGCGGCGGCGCCGAACGATTCACGCTGGGGCTGGCGATCCATGTCCCGCGGGACCGGATCGACGCCTCGGTGTGCTTCACCCGGAAGGCAGACCCGCAGCCACTCGCGGACTTGCGCGCCGCCGGCATTCCGTATTGCGGCCTGGGCAGACGCAAGCGGTGGGACATCCACCGCATCGGGGGACTCATGCCCTATCTGCTCAGCGAGCGCTTCGATGTCATTCATACGCATATGTTCGGCTCAAATCTATGGGGAACAACCATCGGCGCGGCGTGCCGCGTGCCGGTGCGGATCGCTCATGAGCACACGTGGTCCTATGAGGGCGACCCCGTCCGGATGTGGCTCGATGGCCATGTAATCGGCCGTTTCGCCACGCGCTTCATCGCGGTCTCGGAGGCCGATGCACGGCGCATGGTGCAGATCGAGGGGGTTCCGGCCGACAAAGTGATCGTGATGCCCACCGCCTACGTCCCGCGTAACGGCGCCGCTCCCGCAGCGGTCACCGACATCCGCACCGAATTGGGGATCCCGGCCGACGCGCCGCTGATTGCCACGGCGGCGATCATGCGGCCTCAAAAGGCGCTCGAGGTGATGATCGAGGCCCTCGCGCTGCTCCTGAAGCGCGTTCCGGATGCACATCTGGTGATCGCCGGCGACGGTCCTGAGCGCCCGATGCTCGAGAAGTACACACTCGGGCTCGGGCTCGGGGATCGCGTACATCTGCTGGGGGTCCGGCAGGACGTCGATGCGATCCTCAAGGAGGCGGACGTCGCGGCGCTCTCCTCCGACTTCGAGGGGATGCCCCTGTTTACGTTCGAGTCGGCGGCAAGCGGGACACCGCTGGTGGCCACCGAGGTCGGCGCGCTCCCGGACCTCGTCGAGGATGGTCACTCCGGGCTGCTCGTGCCCCCGCGCGATCCAGAGGCGCTCGCTCAAGGGATGGCCACCTTGCTGATGGACCCCGACCGACGCGAGCGCCTGGCCGTGGCCGCCGCGGAACGGTTGGAGCAGTACACCATCGACCGCGTCGCGGTCGAGTTCGCCGACCTGTACGAGCGCCTGCGGGCGGAGGTGCGGCCCTGAGCGACATCCTCGTCCTCTGCTACCACGCCGTGAGCCCCAGCTGGCGCGCCACCCTCTCGGTGTCTCCTGACGCCCTCCGGGCACAGCTGACGCGGCTGGTGCAGCGGGGCTGGCGCGGGGCAACGTTCACCGACGCGGTGCTTCGACCACCCTGGCCGCGCACGCTGGCGGTGACGTTCGACGACGCCTTCCTCTCGGTGTCCACGCGGGCGCGCCCGGTTCTCGACGAGCTCGGCCTGCCGGGCACCGTGTTCGTACCGACCGGGTTCGTCGGCGAGCGCCGGTACCTGGAGTGGCCTGGGATCGATCACTGGTCGAGCACGCCAGATTCCGCGGAGCTGGAGTGCATGAACTGGAACGATCTCGCCGGGTTGGCCGAGGCCGGCTGGGAGATCGGATCGCACACCTGTACGCATCCGCGGCTGACGCAGCTGGATGACGGCATGCTGAAGGCTGAGCTCGAAACGTCACGACGCGAGTGCAGCGAGCGGCTCGGCCGCTCCTGCGACAGCCTCGCCTACCCGTTCGGCGATGTCGACCAGAGGGTCACGGCTGCGGCGAGACAGGCGGGGTACCTATGCGCCGGGGGGTTGTCGAGCAGCCTGGTCCGGCTCGGACCGCACCGGTGGCCGCGGATCGGCATCTACCACGACGATGCGTCATGGCGCTTCCAGCTGAAGATGAGCGCGGTGATGCGCGTGGTCCGCGCCACGAGGTTCTGGCCGGCGCATGAATGACCGTCGCACGGTCGCGCTCATCTACCACGACCTCGCCGCGCCCGATGCGGTTGACGCGGTCGGCTTCCCAGGGGCGGCCGCCGCCCGCTACAAGCTGACGCCCGAGGCCTTCGCCGGGCACCTCGACGCGATCGCCCGCACGGGTGTCCGGGTGGGCCTGGTCCACGACCGTGCGCAGGCCGCGCTGACCTTCGACGATGGCGGCGCCTCCGCGATCCAGGCCGCCGACCTCCTGGAAGCGCGCGGCTGGCGCGGTCACTTCTTCATCACGACGGGCCGGATCGGCTCCGCGGGGTTTCTCGACCGCGAGCAGGTCGCCGAGCTCGCACGCCGGGGCCACGACGTCGGCAGTCACTCCCACTCGCATCCGACGTACATGGGCACACTCAGTCACGGCGAGCTCGCCGCCGAGTGGCGACGCAGTGCCGAGGTGCTGGCCGACATCACCGGGAGCCGCCCGCTCCATGCCGCGGTCCCGGGGGGCTTCGTCTCCGACGCGGTGATCGCCGAAGCGAGTGCCGCCGGGTACCGGATGCTGATGACCTCTCGACCGACGGCGGGCGCCCGCATCGTCGACGGGATGGAGGTCCGAGGCCGCTTCACGATCTGGGAGGCGACGAGCCCGCAGCGCGCCGCAGCCTATGCCCGCGGCGACCCGCTGGCCAGGCTCGGCATGTGGGCGGCGAACGAGCTCAAGACCGCTCCCAAACGCCTCAGCCCCCGCGCGTACGAGGCAGCTCGGCAGGCATGGGCGCGGTTTCGGCACCCATGATGAAGCCGGCGACGCGGACCGCCTCGCGTTCGAGCGTCTGATCCCGCGCCGCTGCCAGCCCGGCCGTGATCAGCGCTTGGCGGAGTTCTGGCTCGTCCGCGATCCGCTGCAGCGCGGCGACGGCCGCTTCGGCGTCGTCGGCACCGATCAACAGGGCAGCGTTCCCGGCCGCCGCGGGCACGCCGCCGACGGCGGTGGCGACGACCGGCAGCCCCGACGCGAACGCTTCGATCAGGACCTGCGGCATACCCTCCGTCAAGGAAACGTGCAGGAACACGTGGCTCGAGCGGTAGAGGTCGAGCAGACCACCGTGGATGGGGACGTAGCCACGCACGTCCACGTGTTCGGTCTGTCCCAGGCGCTCCAGCCGCTCGCTGAGCACCTCGCTCATCGGGCCTTCGCCGCAGATCACCATCCGCCAGCGGCTGTCCCTCGCGCGCAGCTCCGCCAGGATGTCGGCGAGCAGCAACGGATTCTTCTCGCGATCGATCCGGCCGACGCTGAGCACTTGCAGCTCACCGTCGTAGGCGCGATCCGCCGCGCGCTCACCGGCGGCGACATCGGCTGCCGAGATCAACGACACCGCGATCCGGAGCAGCTCGGGGGCGTGGCGGTAGTGCTGCTCGAGCTCTGGGCCGACGACGATCACCGCGCTTAAACGCGCCAGCAGTCGCCAGCTCAGCTCGAGCGCATCCGCGGCCCAGTGCATCCAGCGCCGGGTCGGCCGGCGACTGCGAACGTAGGCCGGGAAGTCCTGGCGGACACCCAGCACCAGCCGCCGGCGCCGCACCAGGGTCAAGATCGCAAACGCCACCGAGTGGGGATACGGTCCCAGGATCCAGGCAGCGTCCGCGTCGCCGAGCGCGGTCCAGAATCGCCTGACTGAGCGGACCAACGAACTCGCCACCGCGAGCGGGCGGGTCAGGCTCTCGTAGTGCGGCAGGGCCGCGAACCGGACACTCGGGGGGAGCGGGTAGTGCGTCGGCCCGGTGTTCGGGTCGAGACGGCCCGCAATCGTCAACTCCTCGAAGTGAGGGGACAACGCTGCCAGGAACAGCGCGAACGCGCGCTCCCCGTACAGGGTCCCGTCGATCCGACGATAGACGTAGTCGGTGAACGCAAGGACCCGCAACGTGTCGTTCAGCGGCGCTTCAGCGGGTTGAGGCCCGTGACGCAGGGCAGAAGCCCACAGCGCTTCAGCATGCGCTCGACCCGCCGGACGCTGTCGCCAGAGGGGCGCGGCACCGCGATCCAGTCACTTGCCCGCGGGATCGGTCCCCGCGCCCGGATCGGTTGCAGCGAGAGGCGCTCGATCCGCAGCACGTCGTAGGCGAGCTCTTCGAGCCATTCAGCGATCAGCTCCGGAGACGATCCCGACCGCGCCAGGAGCTCGTCGATCACCTCCAGCACGACGACCGGCCGGAGCGCGCGCAGGAATTCCCGCGCGCCCGCCACGATCGCTCCCTCGTGTCCTTCGGCGTCGATCACGACCAGTCGTGGCGTCCCCATCTCACCGAGCAGTGAGTCCAGCGTCCTCGTCGAGACGACCGAGGCCTCGTCGGGCGTCTCGTTCCCGGCCAGCAGGTGTCCGACGCCCGAGTTCTCGCGGGGTGGCGCCGCGAAGCTGACCTCGCCCGCGTGATCACTGAGCGCAATCGGCATGACCCTGACGTTGCGGTGCTTCGTTTGCGCGGCGTTGCGCTCCAGGACCGTCAGGTTCGGAGCGAATGGCTCAAATGCGTAGACCTGCCCGTTCGCGCCGACAACGTCCGAAAAGGAGACGGTCTCGGTGCCGATGTTCGCCCCGACCTCGACGATCACGTCGCCTGGTCGGCACACCGCCCCTGCGATCGCGACGTTGCGCCAGTTGAAGTAGCCGTGCACGGCCATCGGGTAACCGACGAAATCCGAGGTCCGGCCGCTGAACGGCGAGCCGGTGGCGGCGCGAACTGTGAACGCCCAGTCATCTTCCCTGGCAGCCGAGCGGGGGTAGATCACATCCCGGAGGCGCTGGGCACCCAGCGGCGGGAGCAGGGCGCACGCCATCCGAGCCGTTCGCAGGCGCGCCGAGGGCTCGGGGGCGGTGGAGGCCGAAGTCGCCAAGGCGGCCGCGATCATATTCCCCGGGTCTCGAACGTCAGCTCGCGGAGGGCGGACGCAACGGTCCGTGCCGTGCGAGAGAGAGCAGCGCCGGACCCAGTCCGAGCAGCACCCACAGGCGCCAGTCGGTGTTGTCGGTGATGAAGAAGATCGCCGACAGCATCCCGATCGTGCCCATCAGGACCGCACGGGCCAGATCGCCGTAGGCACGCAGGCCGGTGCGATCGAACTCGCGCGCCGCCAGCCAGCCTGCTCGCAGGCACGCAACGAGCACCGCCAGCCACATCAGGAGGCCGATCGCGCCGTTCTCGACGAGGACCTGGAGATAGCTGTTGTGCGCGGGATCCGGCTTCTCGGCGATGTACGTCACGCGCGAGACATTTGGGATCTTGCGGGCGAACTGCGGTTCGGCGATCTCGAAGTTGTTCGTTCCGATGCCCACGAGTGGATGCTGCTCCCACAGCTTGGTCGCAACCCGCCAGATGTCGCTGCGGCCACTCGTTCCGCCGCCGAAGTTGGTGATCCGTCCAAGCGCGCCCGGCTGCACCGCGATGGCGACCACGGCGATCACCGCGCCCAACCCCACCATCGCCATGATCCGACTGCGTTGCCCGCTGGCGAGCACCAAGGCGGCGACGGTCGCGATCCCGAGCGCGATCAGCCCTCCCCGGGACTGCGTCGCGAAGAACGCCACCGTGACGAGAACGAAGGAGATCAGCAGCATGAGCCGCGCGACGGCATGGTGGTACACGCTGAACAGGCCCATGGTCAGGAACATGGCCGCGACGAACGCCGCCGCCTGCACGTTGGGGTCGCCGCCGCCCCCCGTCAGGCGACCCTGGTTCGACGTCGCTCCGATCGCGGTGCTGGCCGTGTACAAACCTCCGCCGGCCAGACCGATGACGGCGGCGACGGTCGCACCGGCCACGAACGCGATCACAACGATCCCCACGTCCCGCCGGTCGGTGAGCGCGGTCATCGTGATCAGCAGCGCCAGACCGGAGAGCCACCAGAATCCGGCCTGGCTCTCGGCGCGCCCTGGGTTGTGCGCCCATGCCGCCGAGACCGTCATCCAGATCAGGAAAACGATCGTTCCCACGATCAGCCTGCGATGCTCGCGGAGCACCCGGAGGCGGCCGGCCCGCGCCGCGAACGCACCGAGCCACCCCAGGGCGACGAGCACCCCCATGCTGTTCGGCGCGATGCTGAGCGAATGCAGGTCCTGCACGAACAGGACCCCCACCCACACGGCGAACGCGGCGGCGAGGTCGAAGAAGACGAGCGGTCCGTACAGCGCGACGAGGAACAGTGCCGCTCCGTACTTGATCCGTCCGGACGCCAGGAGGTGAGCCGCGACGATCGTGATCAGCGCAGCGCCGGCGATGATCGCGCGCGGCGGGATGGGCGGGATCGCCGCGATCGGGAAGCCGGTCTGCCGCTGCTCCACGGCCGACTCGGGAAGCGGAGCGACCTCGAAGGGAGTGCGTTCAGCTGTCTCTAGTGCCATTGGCTTCCGGCGAGGACCGCGTCATAGAGGGCGCGAGTTCGTGCAATCCAGGGGCCTGCGGTGAAACGCTGTTCGTAGATGTCCCGCCCGCGGGCCCCCATCGTACCCCTGCGGGCGGGGTCCTCCAGCAACGCGGCCAGCGCGCCACTGATGGCATCCGCCGCCGGCGGCCCCTCGACGAGCAGGCCCGTTGCGCCGTCGTCGACTATTTCCGGAATCCCCCCGACAGCGGTCGCCACCACCGGTACCGACGCCGCCATCGCCTCGATCAGGGTGGTCGGGAACGCCTCGGCGCGCGAGGGGTGCAGGCACACGTCGAACGCGTCGAAATACCGCATCACGTCATTCTGGCGGCCGACCATCGCGACGCTGTCACCGAGCCGGGTGGCGCATTGCTCGATCTCATCCCGAGCGGGTCCTCCACCGACGATCAGCAGGCGAAGGCTCGGATAGCGAGCGCCCAACTTCGCGACCGCCTCGATGGCCACGTCGTGGGCCTTGATCCTTCGCAATGCCGACAGCATTCCCACGACGAGGTCGTCGCGTCCCCAGCCGAGCTCCGCCCGGATCTCGCGGCCGGCTCCCGGGACCGGCTCAACGTCGACTCCGTTGTGGATGACGACCAGCTGTCCCGGGCGTGCCCAGCCCTGCCCTGCGTATACCGCGCGGGCCGTGTCGGACACGGCGATCACACGGGCCGCCGTCCCCTTCACGACGGTCCGGGCGACGCGCGTCTTGAGATCCGTGCTCCACTCGACGGTGTGAATCGTGGAGACAGCCGGAATCCCGAGTGACCGTGCCGCCGCGCAGCCGTGGAGATCGGCGTCGCCGAGGTGGGTGTGGACGATGTCGGGCCGGCGCGCAGCGATGTGTCGGCGCACGGCAAGCAGCTTGCTCAGGCTCGGTCGGCCGGGCAGCTCGAGGTTGGTCGGCTCGATTCCCGCACCGCGCAGCGCGGCCGCCGCTGGGTTGCCGTCGAGTTCCTCCAGACACGCCACCTCCAGCGAGATCCGTGCCGACGGGGCCGCCGCGGCGAACTGCCCGAGCAGCATCTCGGCGCCGCCGAGTACGAGATGGTCGATCAGGGCGAGGACCCGTACTTCCCGCTGCGTAGCCCCCGGCGACTGCAAGTTGTCCGCTTCCTGGCCCAGTGCTGAGGCCTGGATCATCAGGGTTCGGTGTCGCCCGGGCCCGTGCCGACGTTCGCCGGCTCCCCGGCTGCCGGCGTGCGTGTGCCGTTGCGTTCTGTGTCGACGAGGTAGCCGTAGTAGCCGACATAGCTGCCGGGCGCCGCCACGCCGACGAGGACCAGTCCGGCAATCCGCACCCCGGCCCGGGCGAGCAGGTCTCGCGCCCTGAGCAGTCTGCGGCGATCGGTATGCCGGGGCCGAGCCACGAACACGACCGCCGCCGCCATGCCCGCGATGCGCAGCGTCTCGCTGACGACGCCGACCGGGGCGGTGTCCAGGATCACGCAGTCGACGACTCGCTGCGCGGCGGCGAGCAGCGCCGGCAGGCGGGTCATGACCTCGTCGGCCGTCTCGAGCGAGCCGGTCGGAAGCGGAAGCAGCCTCACGTTCGGCAGGTTGGGAACGTCGATCAGCGCGCCGGTCGCCTGGCCGTTCGCGGCGAGCGAGGTGCCGCTCGGCACGTTGACCCCCAGCACACGGGCGAGGCTGGGCTTGCGGAAGTCGAGATCCATCACGATCGCGCTGCGCCCACTCTCCGACATGGCGGCGGCCAGGGCGGCGACCATCGTCGTCTTGCCATCGCCGGCGCCCGCGCTGGTCACTGCCACGACGGGCGCTTCGCCGCTCATCTCGAGCTGCACGCGGAGCATTCGCACCTGCTCGAAGGCCGCCGGCGGGAACTCGGTCGGCGAGAGCGGCGCGTCGCCGCGATGGCGGACGCGGGGAATCGTGGCCAGCACCGGAACCGGGAAGATCTCGCTGAGCTCGTCCTCGTCACGCAGAGGCCGGCCGAAGAAGTCGACCCCGAGTGCCGCCACGCTGGCAACCGCAAACCCGCCGATCAGCGCCAGCAGCAGCACCAGCCAGTGCGGGGCCCCACCGGGCGACGACGGAGTAGTGGCCAGCTGAGAAACCGATAGCGAGGGATCGCCGCCGCCCGTCTGGGCCGCGCGGAGCTCGCCCATTCGCCCGGAGATGTCCGACACCTGGGACGAGGACCCGGGCGATGTCTTCGGAAGCGCGTTCAGGCGTGCCTGCAACGTGAAGAGCTCGGCTGTGATGTTGTGCTGGACGATCTTGCCCCGATAGACGACCGCTTGCTGCGCATAGGTGTTGGCGAGCCGCGCCGCATCTGACCCGGATGAGGCCTTCCCGGTCACCGCCAGCACATCGCTCTGACCGAGCGGCGTCACCGAGACTGCGTTCTCGACGCTGGTCGCTGTCCAGCCGTGGCCGAGTTTCTGGGCCGTCAGCGCTGCCGCGCCCGGCGACTGAACGAGCGCAGCAGCCGTCTGTACGGTGCGGGCGGGATCGCCCGTGTCGAGCACGACTCCGATCCCGAGGAAGTTCGGGTCTCCCTCCGGGAGGGGGGTCACCAGCACCGAGGCGGTCGCCGAGTAGCTCGGCGTCGACCGCGACACGGTGAATGCGGCGACGACCCCGGCGAGCACAGTGATGGCGGCGATCAGGATCCAGTGCCGCCGGACGGCACGAAGGTAGGGACCAAACGCCTGCTGCGCCGAGCCCTGCGACGGATCGAGCCGCCTCGAGTCGAATGGCGGCTCTTGGCCGCGAACAGCTGGCATGCGCACCGTAGATTATCCGCGTACGTGAGGAATTCGATAAATACCCGAATTCCGGCTGGAGCTATCCCCGAGTCTGCTCATGGATACGGTTTGACGAACATGGAGGGCCAGGCGAGAGTCGCGGCGAAGACGCTCTCGTTACGGAGCATTTCGGCTGAAACGCGCCGAACATCAAGTGGCGCATAGCTGGAAGCGGTGACACGTCCACCGTAATTGCTGAAGGCAAGCTCGATTCCTGCCCGCCGGGCGGCGGTTTGCGACTCCCGCGTAAAGGCCGTGCTGAGCCCGACGGGATAGGCCAGCCACCTTGGGCGTTCCCCGAGCTCGGCTTCGATCCGGTCGACCGACCCCGCGATCTCCTGGTGCTGAGCATCGGCCGGGAGCCGCGACAGGAGCGGGTGGTGGACCGTATGTGCCCCGATCGCATGTCCGGCCCCTGCCAACTCGCGCGTCATGTCCCAAGTCATCCAGTCCGCTTGGGCGCTGGCGGGCGGGCGTCGACCGGTTCGCGCTGCGTCGGCCAGTGCGGCCCGGAACGCTTCGCCTTGTTCGGCGGGGAGCTCCCAATAGCGGCGAACGATGGTCGCGATCGTGTCCTCGAGCTGGCTGGGATCTAGGCCCAGCCGCTGCGAGGACCACGGTCCCGCCGGCAATTCGGCTTCGGAGCTGCCCCTGCACATCCAAGCGATCTCGTCCCACCAGGCGGTGGCCGTACCGTCGATGAAGCCCGTGCACACGAATACCAGCGCGCGCACCCCCCGCGCCTGCAGCACCGGAAACGCCGCCTCGTAAAGGTCGCGGTAGCCGTCGTCAAAAGTGACCATCACCCGGCGTCCCCGGCCGGCCCGGATCGCACCTTCGAGCTCCTCCGGCCCAATCAGCTCGAATCGACGCGCCAGCAGCGTGAGCTGCTTGTCCAGGAGCTCCTGTGTCGCAGTGAACACCCCACGGTGCAGCGGAGAGACCGAGCCGTCGCCGATACGGTGATAGCTGAGCACCACAACGCCGTTCCACCGACCCTGGCGTACGAGCATCGAGATGACGCCGGTCATGCGAAGCGCCGTCGCGATCATCACCCGCTTGGAGGGCAAGCGCCTGGCCGCGCGGGCGGCGTCATGACCTCGGTCGCTCATGTGACGGGGCGCGACTATAGAGGCGCCATGCCGGGGGCCAGGAAACGGTGGGATACCTTGAGATCGTGCATTCGCCCCCGGACGGCAGCCTCCCGGCGCTGGTCCTCGACGCCGTTCTGCGGCAGTCGCTCGTCGCGGTCCGGTCACTGGGCCGGGCCGGCATCGCCGTGCACGTCGCCGAGTCGGCGGCAGGTGCCCCCGCCTTCGCCTCACGGTGGTGCGCCGATCGGATCGTCCTCCCTGATCTCGTGACCGATCCGGGGGCCTACGTCGACCGCATCCTCGAGCTGTGCTCCCGGCTCGGGCATCCCGTCGTCATCGCCAGCCACGACGGCACGATCGACGCGTTGCGGTCGCGGCGAGCCGAGGTCGAACAGGTCGCTGAGCTCGCGCTTGCGCCAGAGGCGGCGATGTCCGCCGCCGTCGACAAGCGCTCGACTCTGGCCGTGGCCGAGCAGCTGGGCCTGCACATCCCGCCCGGAGTCACCGTCTCTGAACCCACGGACGCAGCCGCCGCGGTGGACGCGATCGGCGTTCCGGTCGTGATCAAGCCGGCCGTGTCATGGGTCGACGGACGAACCGCGGCGTGGCGGGCGGCGCCGATGCTCGCGCGCGAGCGCGACCAGGCGATCGGCCAGGTGAGCCGCCTGACCGGCGACGGCGTCGCGGCGTTGCTGCAGCGTTGGCTCCCCGGGGCGCGCGAGGCGGTCAGCACGCTGTACGCAAACGGCTCGATGGCTGCGATCTTCGCCCAGCGGGCCGAGCGGATGAGTCCCCTGCTCGGAGGCACATCGGTGCTGCGTGAGAGCATCCCGGTGCCTGATGACATCGGCGGCATGTCGGTGCGGCTGATCCGGGAGCTGTCGCTCGAAGGCTATGCCGAGGTCGAGTTTCGCCGCGACGCCGATGGGCGCCCCTTTCTGATGGAGATCAATCCTCGCCTGTCCGCCTCGGTCGAGATCGCGGTTCGTTCGGGAGTCGACTTTCCCCTGCTGCTCTACCGGTGGGCTGCCAGCCTCCCGCTGGGAGCGCCACCGGGTTACCGCGTGGGGCGTCGGATGCGGTTCCTGGGTGGAGACATAGCGTGGCTCAAGGAGGCTCTGCGAGACCCGGCCCACCCGGACGCGCCGCCCCCAAAGACGGCGATCGGAACCTTCGCGGCCGAGTTCGCACGGTTTCCCGGCTATGACTTCTGGGACGCGCGTGATCCCGCACCGGCTGCGGTTGTCGCCTCCCACGTCGCCCGCTCGCTTCCGCCCCGGATCGCCCGAGCCCTGCGGCACCGGCTCCGGGATGCCGATCTTGTAGGCGAGGCCACATGAGCGACGATCGATCATCGGGCACGTCCCTGACCCAGTCGGTGAAGTCTGGCGTCGCCTGGACGACGTTCACGTTCGCGATCACCAAGGGGCTGGCACTCCTCTCGATCCTGGTCCTGGCCCGGCTGCTCGCGCCGTCGGAGTTCGGCGTCGTTGCCGGCATCGTCGTGCTGCTCAGCCTGATCGAGCTCACCGCGGATCTCGGAATGGCCCAGGCGGTGATCTACGAGCAGGGCCCCGGACACGACGAGCGGGTCGATGTCGCCTTCACGGTGAACATGCTGCTGACCACGGCTCTGACGGTCGTCGTTTTCCTCGCCGCGCCGCTGATCGCCAAGTTCTTCAACGCGGAGGGGCACGTCAGCCTGTACCGGCTCGCCTCGCTGGACGTGCTGTTCACCGGCCTGGGGAGCGTGCACGACGGGCTGCTCCTGCGGGACCTTCGTTTCCGGACCCGAAACGTGACCCAGGTGGTGAGCGCGCTCGTGCGCGCGGGGCTCGGCGTCCTCCTGGCCGTGTTGGGGTTCGGCGCCGCGTCGCTGGTGTGGGGAATGATCGCGGGCACACTCGCCCTAACGGTGGCGCTCTGGGTGGTGACGCGCTACACCCCTCGGCTCCGTCTGAGTCGCACGATCGCTGAGTCGATCATCCCGTATGGCATCGGTGCCTCGCTGCTGTCGCTGCTGTCACAGGTCACGGTGCAGCTCGACTCGGCCGTGGTGGGGCGCGTCCTTGGCACCCGGGCGCTCGGGTTCTACTCGATCGCGTTCCGGCTGCCCACGCTGCTGCTCGAGAACATCGCCAACCAGGTGTCGCTGGTGGCCTTTCCCGCACTATCCCGCAAGCGGGTGATGGATGCCGAGGGTGTGGGCGCCGCAACCTGGAAGCTGGTGCGGTACCAGTCGCTCTACTCCTTGCCGCTCGCCGCCGGCATGGCGGTTCAGGCGAAGCCGATCGTGGTGACGGTGTTCTCGGCGAAATGGAGCCCGGCTGCAGGGGTCTTCGCCGCGGTGTCGGTGATGTCCGGGCTGTCCGCGTCCGCATTTGCGCTCGGCGACGCATTCAAGGCGCTGGCGCGCCAGCGCGTGATGGTCGCTCTGACATTGATCCAGCTTCCCGTGCTGATCGCCACGATCATCCTCATGGCGCCCTATGGGATCACCGCCGTGGCGTGGGCTCGTGCCGGCGGTGTCGCATTGTGGGTCGCCCTGATGACGTGGGCAGCCGCTTGGGTGCTCGAGATCCCTGTCCGCGGCACGCTGGGCGCGATGTGGCCGGGCGCGGCGACGGCGCTCGGCGTCGCGGCGGGTGCCGGGGCGATCCGTCTGTGGTCGGGCTTGCCGGCGGTGCCCGAGATCGTTCTGG
The DNA here is from genome assembly GCA_036494115.1 of Solirubrobacteraceae bacterium. Taxonomy (GTDB): domain Bacteria; phylum Actinomycetota; class Thermoleophilia; order Solirubrobacterales; family Solirubrobacteraceae; genus Palsa-465. The sequence continues at coordinate 20,743 of DASXOS010000146.1, forward strand.
CGATCCTCGCCGGGACCGCCGGTGGATTGGCCGTGCTGCGGCTGCTGGCGCCGGCGGTGCTCACCGAATTGCGTCACGAAGCGGTGGGCATGATCCGGCGCCGTTCTCGTCCGGTGGTGAAGGACCCCGCGCCCTCAACATGACGGGCGGTCCTGTCGCACCGGAGTCGGTGGACGAGAACACTGCAGGCCTGCGGATCGCTGGCGTTTCGCTCACCGACGTCAGCGACTTCCGCCAACCCGTCCCGCCGGGCAAGTGGTCGCAGATCTTCTCGGCGCTCGCCCAGCGGGCGACGATCGTCGGCACCGTCAGTCCCGAGCTGCCCCGGAGTTTCGCTTGCCTCGGCTACGCGCGCAATTTCTATCCCAGCAAGGAGCGGTGGCTGGCGCAGACCGGCCTCGATCTCCGCCGGGCCGCGAAGCTGACCGCCTCGGCGGGGCGCCGGCTGGGGAGCATGCGCGAGTCCTACGACCTGATCCTCCAGCTCCAGACGCTGTTCGCGCCGGGGTCGCCGGCTCCCGCCCCGTATGTCATCTACACCGACAACACGTTCGCGCTCACCCGGCGCTTCTATCCAGAGTGGGCACCGCTGACGCCCAGGCGGGCAGCCGCCTGGCGCGGTTTCGAGGCCGATGTCTGCCGCGCGGCGCTGCGGGTGTTCACATTCAGCGAGTTCGCTCGGAGCTCCGTCGTGGACGACTATGGCTGCGATCCCCTCCGTGTGGCAGCGATCGGAGCCGGGGCGAACCAGTTCGCCCCGTCGGTCGCCGGCAAGGACTACAGCCGACCGCTCGCTCTGTTCGTCGGCAGGCCGTTTGGGCTCAAGGGCGGCCCCACGCTGCTCGAGGCGTGGGCAACCGTCCGCGCGCGCCTGCCCGGCGCGGAGCTGATCGTCGCCGGTCCGCGCGGTGCGGCTCCGAGCGGGTTGGGACCCGGGATCACCTGGCTGGGCAGGGTCGACCGAAGCGCGCTCGCACGCTTGTACACCGAGGCCTCGGTGTTCGTCCTCCCCACGATGTACGACGCCTGGGGACACGTGTTCCTCGAGGCGATGGGCCACGGGCTTCCCTGCATCGGCACCAACATCTGCGCGATCCCGGAAATCATCGACGACGGCGCGACCGGGCGGCTGGTGCCGCGTGGAGACCCACGATCGCTTGCGGATGCCCTGCTCGAGCTGCTGACTGATCCCGAGCTGGCGCGGCGGATGGGTGCGGCGGCCCACGCGAAGGTGCGTGAACGCATGACCTGGAATCACGTGGCGGAGCGGCTGCTTGGCGAGCTGCCAGACCGGGTCGTGTGAGGCGCGTCAGCGCGCGTGCCCCAGCACCCGGAGCACGTTGCGGTGCGACGAGGCGATCGTGTAATCGTGCTGAGCCGCGTCCGCGAAGCCAGGGTTCGCGGTGACGTTGTGCGCGACGGCGACACCGCGGGGACTGCCGATGCCGCCGGGGTTCCGGAAGGACACGTTGTACTGGAAGCTGTTGTCCGCACCCACCGAGCCGCTCCCCCAGTAGACGTTGAGCGCCTCACCGGGCAGCCCCTCCCAGGGCAGTCCGACCGAGTCGATCACGACGTTGCCGAAGATCTCGTTGCCTCGTGGTTCAGTTCCGGGCTCCGAGCCGATCCCGACGCCGACGCCGACGTGGTCGATCACGTTGCCCCAGATCCGCGCGTTCGTGGGATCGGGATACAGCTGAATGCCGCGGCCGTGCGGGTCATTCCACATCCAGTTGTCATAGATCCGGACGTTGTTGCCGTGCGACAGGTAGATCAGGTGGTCGTAGGCCTGGCACGAGCCAACGTCGTGAATCCGGTTGTACCGGATGATCGTGTTGTCGGCGTCGCCCCAGAAGCCGACACCGATCCCATTGCCCCGCAGCGAGGGCACCGACTGGTAGTAGTTGTCGTACTCGAGGATGTCGTTGGGCCCCACGATGTTGAGCGGTTCCGAGGCGGGGCTGCTGCAGTCGACGCCCGCGGGATGCTGCGTGAAGAGGTCGTTCGAGCCGTCGATGGTGAGATGCGAGATCGTCGTGTAGGCGCCCTCGAGCAGGATGTAGCCGACCACGGTTGCCGAGGCGCCGGGGGCGGCCCGGATCGTGATCCGGGCGTGCCTGACGCCACTGTTCCTCAGGCGCTGCCGGGAGCTGATCGAGCCATAGCGGCCGGACAGCAAGCAGCCGGTCTGGCCGGCCCAGAGCCTGTGGTCGAGCCACCCGATCGTGGCGAACGGGGAGCGGGCGGTACCCCGACCGTGCTGGTCAGAGCCCCACGGCGCCGCATAGCGGTCGCACACACGATGGCGCGCCCGGTCCCGCGCGGTGGAGGATGCGACTCCGCAGGCGGCGACCAGCATGCAGATCGGAAGCGCGATCGCGATGCGCAGACCTCGACGCCGCCGGCGGCGCGGCGCGGACGAGGCCGCGGCCCGACGGAGGTGCTGAGGTCGCTCAAGTTGTCCTTTGCTTCGTGGCAACAACAACAGGTCGACTCCTGGGCAGACCCGATCGGGGCGAGTGTCGAGCCTGGGTGGGCGGCAGACGTTGGCATTATGTTGCCACCCTCGCGCACCGCATGAGCCAGTTACGCCCGCCGGGTCAACAAAAAGAGGCCCCGCACCGGATCCGGTGCGGGGCCGTATGAAAACCCGTCGCCCTCAGCCTCACCAAGCCGAGCCGACGGCCTCGGAACGCTCTACTGGCCGTTCCAGAGATGCCACCCGGCAACAGCGCTAGCCGCCGCCGGGATGTAGTTGTGTGCGGTCGCGTTCACGAAGCGCGGTGCAACGCTGACGTTTCCCTGGACCTTGAGGTTCGGGGTGTAACCGACTCCGGCGGGGACACCGAAGAGGTCGTTGTCCGTGAACGTGTTGCCCGACTGAGGCTGTCCGCCCCAGTAGACGTTGATCGCCGCGCCGCCGAGGTTCTCCCAGCGCAGCCCGACGCTATGCATCACGACGTTGTCGAAGATCTCGTTTCCGGTCGGCTGGTCGCCCGCCTCGTCTCCGATGCCGAAGCCGAGTCCGGTGTTGTCGATCACGTTGCCCCAGATCCGCGCGTTCGTGGGATCGGGATACAGCTGGATGCCGCGGCCGTGCGGGTCGTTCCACATCCAGTTGTCATAGATCCGGACGTTGTTGCCGTGCGACAGGTAGATCAGGTGGTCGTAGGCCTGGCAGGAGCCAACGTCGTGAATCCGGTTGTACCGGATGATCGTGTTGTCGGCGTCGCCCCAGAAGCCGACACCGATCCCATTGCCCCGGAGCGAGGGCACCGACTGGTAGTAGTTGTCGTACTCGAGGATGTCGTCGTGGCCGACGATCGTGAGCGGCTGCGACGCCGGGGCGGAGCAGTTGACGCCGGCGGGATGCTGCTTGTAGAAGGTGTTCGAGCCGTCGATCCCGAGATGCGAAATCGTCGTGTAGTTCGCGTCGATCTCGACGTCACCCACGACCGTGACGCTCTCCCCCGGATACGCGGTCAGCGTGATCCGGCGAGATGGCGCCCCATCACGATCGATCTGATGCCAGGTTGTCAGGCCGCCATAACGACCTGCGCGCAGGCAACCGGTCTGTCCGGGGGACAGCGCCGCATCGAGCTTCGACGGCGACGAGAACGGCCGGTTGATGCTCCCGTTACCTGTGGCGTCGGAGCCGGTCGGCGAGGCGAACAAGGCACAATGCACCGGCGGGCTCGCCGGTGCCGTGTCGGGCAGCGGCCGGAACGTCGCGTTACGGCGGTGGGGCCTCAGGCCCCCCGCGACGTGAGCGCGGACGCGCCGCGCATGCGACCGGCACGCGTGCCGAGCGGCGCCGTGTCGCCGGTGGTTGTTATTGCAGGTTGCGACGGTACGGCGATGATGTCGGGGCTTCGCGTGGTGTGCCAGCGCTGCCGGCGCGGTGAGCGCGAAACCGCCGATGCTGAGGAGTATGGCGATCCGGGTTTTCATGCGACGGGGATCGGGCCGTCGACCGGATCTGGACGAACCGTGCTTGTTTATCTGGACGAACGTTCGGATAGATCAAGGGGACCCTCGAACAAGAGTTGAGAAGTGCTCGCGGCAGTCGGGGCGCTCGCCGCCACAATTTGAGATTGAGTTCCGCCGAGGTGGGTACTTTGCCCGCCCATGATGCGTCTGCTCGGTCGTATTTCCGTGTGCGCATTGCCGGCGGCACTGTTCTTCAGCGTGGCCAGTGCGGTCGCTCTGCCACTCCCGGGCGCCCCGCGCTGCCCGATCTTTCCGCGGAACAACCCGTGGAACCAGCAGGTCGAGAATCTGCCCACAGCGCCGAACTCATCGGTGCTGATCCAGAACATCGGGCTCAACAACCCGCTGCATCCGGGGTTCGGCTCCGGAATGTCGGACGGGGCACCTAATGGCATCCCGATCAACGTGGTCTCCAACCACACGCCGACCACCCAGTTCAGCCTGAGCCCCGCGTACAGCCCGATCTCGTATCACGGCCGGGTCGCGCTGCCGGCGCACCCGAACGTCCAGGGCGGCAATGTCCTCACCGGCGATCGCCACCTGATCGTCGTCAACAAGGACACCTGCAAGGACTACGAGTTCTATGGTGCGGTCCCCGGGAGCAGCGGCTGGGCGGCCCAGGACGCGGTCGTCTTCAATCTGCGCTCCAACGCGCTTCGTCCGCCGGGCTGGACGTCGGCGAACGCCGCGGGAACCGCCATGCTGCCGGGCCTCGTTCGCTATGACGAGGTGCGCCGCGGCGTGATCAATCACGCTCTGTGGTTTGCGGCGCCGGAGGTCCGGGCGGCGTATGTCTATCCGGCGGTGCACGACCAGGGCGGATCGACCAATCCCGCGCTGCCCCCGTTGGGCCTCAGGGTGCGCATGAAACGCAACGTGAACATCCGCCACCTTCCCCGCCAAGCGCGCATCATCGCGGTCGCGCTCAAGCGCTACGGGATGATCCTGACCGATGAGGGGATGGCCTGGTGGCTGGCGGGCGCGCCGAACGCACACTGGAACAACCGCGCGCTGCAAACGCTCTGGCACCTCACTGGGAGCGACTTCGAGGTCGTGAACACGAGCTCGCTGCCGCACCCGGGTCTCTGAGGCCGCCACCCCATCCGGGTCTCTGACGGTCCGGCGGGCGGACCCGGCCGACCGCGGCCTGACCGGTGCCGGTCGGTGATGGTCCGGCCCGCCGGTAATCTGCCCATCTCGTCATGATCATCGAGGAGCGTCCCTTCAGCATCGCCCCGGGCGTATGGGCTCACATCGATTTCACGCAGCGTCTCGAGCGCCGGCTGCGAGGACTCGGCGGCGGCAGCGTCTGCGAGCTGGGCGGTGGCGCCCGCCCCGCCCTGGACGTCGAGTTCCTGCGAGACAACAAGCTCGACTGCCTCGTCGTCGACGTGTCCGCGCCCGAGCTCGAAAAAGCGCCGCCCGGCTACGCGACCCTGCTTGGCGATGTCAGCTCCCCCTCATTCTCCACGGGCGAGCACGACGGGGTCTACGACGTGGTCTTCAGTCGCGTCCTCGCCGAGCACGTCCGCGATGCGCGCCAGTTCCACGTCAACGTGAGACGACTCCTGCGCCCGGGCGGCATCGCGATGCACTTCTTCCCGACCCTCTGGTGGCCACCGTTCGTGGCCAACCGCATCCTGCCCGAGTCGCTCGCCGAGCGGATCTTGCTGAAGATCGAGCCCTGGCGCGAGAAGTCGGGGCGTGCGGGGAAGTTTCCGGCCTTCTACCACTGGTGCTTCGGTCCGACGAACCGGCAGGTCGCGAACCTGCTGTCCACGGGCTTCGCGGTCGAGCACTGCGTGGCCTACTTCGGGGAAAACTCGCACGCCCCGGGACGGCTGTTGACGAGCCTCAACGACCGCTGGACCCGGTACATGCTCAGCCATCCGAACTACCACTTCACTTCGTACGCGGCTTACACACTTCGCTCAAGCCGCTGACGGAGAATCCGATCGCCTCTGAGTCCCGAACCGAGTTAGGCGAGTCCGCGCCGGGCGGCCCGGTGCCGCTCGGGCCCGGCAGGCCGAGCGAGTGGCGCGGCACAGCGATGTCGCAACTGCCGGTTGTGCCGGCGTTCCTGGCGCTGGCGATCATGGTCGTCTGGGCGGCGCACGACGGCGGCTATGACCAGGACACCTGGTACTGGGGCGCGCTGGTGATCCTCGGTCTGCTGGCGGCGCTGGTCGTTTTGGGTCTGAACACACCCCTGCGCCACCTGAGCACCGGCCTCAAGGTTGCACTGGGGGCATTTGCCCTGTACGTCGCCTGGTCCTATCTCTCGATCACCTGGGCCTCCTCCAAGGGCGACGCGCTCGACGGAAGCAACCGGGCGCTCCTCTACCTGCTTGTCCTGACGTTGTTCGCGCTCACTCCCTGGACCGCGCTGCGGGCACGCGCCGCCATGCTCGCCTACGCGCTCTCGATCACAGTGATCGCCCTCGTGGTGCTGATCGCGATGGCGTCGGGCCACCGTGCGGGCTCCCTGTTCAGCGAGGGTCGCCTCATCTCCCCCACCGGATACTTCAACAGCGCCGCCGCCCTGTTCATGACCGCGGCGTTCATGGGGACCTCGCTGGCCATCCGCAGGGACCTCCCGGCCCTCCTGCGCGGCGTCCTTCTCGGCGGCGCCTGCGCGTCGCTGCAGCTTGTCCTGCTCGCCGAGAGCCGCGGCTGGCTCTTCACCCTGCCGTTCCTGCTCGTGGCTGCGGTCGCGGTCAGCCGGGACAGGATCCGAGTGGCGTTCGCCGCGGCCCTTCCAACCATCGCTACGCTGGCGGCGCTGGGTCCCCTGCTCGACGTGTTCCGCGCGGCTGAGGCGGCCCATCCGACGGCCAGAGCGTTCAGCGATGCCGTTGCCCACGCTGGCAAGATCAGCCTCGCGCTCAGTGCTGGAGTGCTCGTGATCGGCGCCGTTCTCGCCGTCATCGATGGCCGCGTGGGGCCTCGCCGGCTGCCGACGCTCGCCAAGCGGGCGCTCGGCAGCGCGATGATCCTGGTCGCCATCGTGATCGCCACCGCTGGTGGCCTGGTCGCTACCCATGGCCATCCGGCCCGCTTCGTGTCACGCCAATGGCGCGGATTCACGAACCAGTCGTCCGGCAGCGATAGCGCGAGCTCCCATTTCGCCTCTGTCGGCAGCGGCCGATACGACGCCTGGCGGGTTGCCCTCCATGCGGTGTCGGCTCACCCGATCGGGGGGCTCGGTCAAGACAACTTCGCCGACTACTACGTCCGTCACCGCCACACGAGCCAGGAATACCAGTGGACTCACAGCTGGGAGATGCGCGTGCTCGCGCACACGGGCATCGTCGGGGCGATCCTGTACCTGACGTTCCTCGTCGGGGCGTTCACCGCGGCGCTCCGGAGCCGCAGGCGCCTCCCGCCGTCGCCCGGACAACTGGCAGGGATCGCCCTTTTGCCCGTGCTCGTATGGCTGATTCACGGGTCCGTCGACTGGTTCTGGGAGACTCCGGCGCTCAGTGGGCCGGCGCTCGGTTTCCTGGCGATGGGCGGTGCATTGCTCGCCCCGCACCGTGATGCTGCTGCCAAGGACGCCCCTCGGCACGCCCTCCTGCGTCCATTGGCCTGGGCCGGAGCGGGCGTCGCGCTGGTGGCGGCTGTCGTCGTGCTCGGGTTCCCGTACCTCTCGGTCCGTAAGGTCTCGAGCGCGAGCAATGCCCGGTCGATCAATCCCGCGGCGGCGATCTCTGATCTGCGCACGGCAGCCAAGCTCAATCCGCTGGAGGCGGCCCCCGACCGCGTGGCGGGCACGATCGCGCTGGAGAACGGCAACTTCACCGAGGCGGTGACCTTCTTCCAGCGCGCGATCCAGCGCGAGCCAGGGGGTTGGTTCGCATACCTCGGAGCCGGCCTGGCAGCGTCGACGCTCGGAAACGAGGGTCAGGCTCACCGGTTCCTCCAGCAGGCGGCGGCGATCAACAACAAGCAGCCAGCCGTCACAGAAGCGCTCGCCCGCGTGAACAGCACGCATCCGCTGACGCTGCCGGAAGCGCTCCGGCTCCTGATCTACTTCCACTGATCGTCCGCCGAATGGTCCGCCAACGCCGCGGGGCGGGATGCGTCCGATCGATGCTCCATAATGACGAGCGTGTTGCATCAGCCTTGGCCGGTTTGCTGAACCGCCTCGGCTTGATGTACGCTTGTATACGAAGGGCACATGCAGTTACGTCTCGCCAGATTTTGGGTAGGGGGACAATGGCGCGAATCTTCCGAAAGGCTCCATGAAACGTATCGCGACTTTGGCAGCGGGCATTTGCCTGATGGCGGTTCCGAGTTCTGCTCTTGCTAGCAGCAGCTCGACCTGTCAGGCATACAACCCTCAGCTCTGCGTCGTGTCATCAGGGACTGCCGGGAGTGGCAGCGGGGGCGGGGGCGGAACTCTTCCGTTCACAGGCCTCGATGTCGCACTCCTTGCGGTTGGTGGTGGCGCGCTCGCCGGCACCGGGTTGGTTGTGCGGCGTGCTTCACGCCGGCTCGACTGAGGCACAGCAAGCTCTAACTGGCATAGGGGTTGCCGGGAGGCGGGCTCAGCCTGCCTGCGCTCGCGCCGTTTCCCGGCCCAGGTAATAACCGCCCCCGGCGGCCCGCCGGTGCGCGGTTTCCGGCCGCCGGTAGTAACGGCCCCCGAGGCTTCGGGGGCCGGTAGTAACGGCCCCGAGGCTTCGGGTCGCAGGTACTAACCGCCCCCGAGACGGGTCAGGATCAGCTTGCGGACCTCGCCTCCGTCAGCGCGGCCCTTGGTTTCGCGCATGACGAAACCGACCAGCGGCCCGATCGCGCGCGCGTTCCCCGCGCGGACCTGCTCGGCGGCGGCGGGGTCAGATTCGACCGCGCGGTCGACGATCTCGGCCAGGCCCTCGTCGCCGCTCATCGCACCGAGGCCCTCGCGCTCGACGATCGCCCGCGGATCGCCGCCGTCGGCGACCAGCGTGCTCAAAACCGTGCGCGCCGCCTCCCGGCTCACCTCCTTGCCCGCGACCATCCCTGCGAGCGTGGCCAGGCTCTCCGGGGAGACCTTGCTGTCGGCCGGATCGGACTGGCCGATCCGCTCGACGAGCTGCGGGATCCAGTTCGCGA
>DASXOS010000147.1:0-38332 GCA_036494115.1 Solirubrobacteraceae bacterium
AGCAGCGTCGCGAGTGGCTGGGCGTGGCTGGCGGGCGGCGATGATCCAAGACGTACTGGTGGTACGGCGGGATCATCGCCGCGCGTCAGGCGCGTCCAGACGCCGCGAGGCTGCCACCGAATTTGCGATTCAGGGCACTAGCCGCCGCGATCACACCCGACATAGCGCCTGCCGTATGTTGCCCAGGGTGCGCGTCGCGTCGCGACGCACCACATCGGACCCGAGTGCAGGAGACGACACGATGGCGACCACGACCACCAGCCCGCGCAGATCCCGCCCCGCGTGGCGGGCGCTCGAGGAGCACTACGAGGCGGTTCGGAAGGTGCACCTGCGCGACCTGTTCGCGCGCGACCCCAGCCGCGGTGAGCGGCTCGTAGCCGAGGGCGCGGGTCTGTACCTCGACTACTCGAAGAACCGGATCACCGACGAGACGCTCGCGCTGCTGTTACAGCTGGCGGAGGAGTGCGGCCTGCAGGAGCGGACCGAGGCAATGTTCCGCGGCGACCGGATCAACACGACCGAGGACCGTTCGGTTCTGCACGTCGCGCTGCGCATGCCTCGGGGCGAGTCCTTGATCGTGGATGGAACCGACCTCGTCGCCGAGGTCCACGACGTGCTCGACCGGATGGGCGCCTTCGCCGATCGACTGCGCTCAGGCGAGTGGACGGGGCATACCGGCAAGGCCATCCGCAACGTGGTCAACATCGGGATCGGCGGCTCCGACCTCGGCCCCGTGATGGCCTACGAGGCGTTGCGGCACTACTCCAAGCGCGACATGACGTTCCGCTTCGTCTCGAACGTCGACTCCACCGACTTCGCCGAGGCCACTCGCGACCTGAACCCGGAAGAGACCCTGTTCATCGTCTCGTCGAAGACGTTCACGACGCTCGAGACGATGACCAACGCGCAGACAGCCCGCGAGTGGACCCTGGGCGCGCTCGGCGACGAGTCGGCGATCGCCAAGCACTTCGTGGCGGTGTCCACGAACGCGGAGGGCGTGTCCGAGTTCGGCATCGACACCGAGAACATGTTCGGGTTCTGGGATTGGGTCGGCGGGCGCTACTCGATGGACTCGGCGATCGGGCTGTCGACGATGATCGCGATCTCCCCGGAGGGCTTCCGCGAGCTGCTCGACGGGTTCCACGCGATGGACGTGCACTTCCGCACCACGGCGCACGAGCGCAACCTGCCGGTGCTGATGGGCCTGCTGGCGGTCTGGTACGGCGACTTCTTCGGCGCCCAGACGGTCGGCGTGATGCCCTACGAGCAGTACCTCAAGCGCTTCCCGGCGTACCTCCAGCAGCTGACGATGGAGTCCAACGGCAAGCACGTAACGCTCGAGGGCGCCCACGTCGACTACGAGACCGGCGCCGTGTACTGGGGTGAGCCCGGCACGAACGGCCAACACAGCTTCTACCAGCTGATCCACCAGGGCACGAAGCTGATCCCGGTCGACCTGATCGGCTTCGGCAAGGCGCTGCACCCGATCCGCGACCACCACGACCTGCTGATGTCGAATGTGTTCGCGCAGGCCGAGGCGCTGGCGTTCGGCAAGACCGAGGACGAGGTGCGGGCCGAGGGGACGGCCGACGCCATCGTTCCCCACCGGGTGTTCGAGGGCAACCGCCCGACGAATACGATTTTGGCCGAGAAGCTGACGCCGTACACGCTCGGAACGCTGATCGCGCTCTACGAGCACAGCGTGTTCACGCAGGGCACGATCTGGAACATCAACTCGTTCGACCAGTGGGGCGTCGAGCTCGGCAAGGTCCTGGCCAAGCGGATCATCCCCGAGCTCGAGTCCGACGATGAGCCCGAACTGCGCCACGACAGCTCGACCAACGCGCTGATCCGGCGCTACCGCGGAATGCGGTGATCCCTCTCACAACCGTGCACAAAGGAGCTTTGGATGGCGACTGACACACCAATGCAGCTGGGAATGGTGGGCCTCGGCCGGATGGGGTCGGGGCTGGTGCGGCGGCTGATCCAGGACGGTCACCGCTGCGTGGGCTACGACGTCTCGGCCGATGCGGTCAAGGCGATCGAGGGCGACGGCGCCGACGGCGCCCAGACGCTCGAGGATTTCGTCGCCAAGCTCGAGAAGCCGCGCACGGCGTGGGTGATGGTTCCCGCCGGAGAGATCACCGACAAGACGATCGCGGGCCTCGCCAAGGTGCTCGAGCCCGGCGACACGATCATCGACGGCGGCAACACCCACTACCACGACGACCTCCGCCACGCCGCGTTCCTCAAGGAGAAGGGCATCCACCACGTCGACGTCGGCACGAGCGGCGGCGTGTGGGGATTCGAGCGCGGCTTCTGCCTGATGATCGGCGGTGAGGATGAGGTGGTCGACCGGCTGAACCCGATCTTCGCCTCGATCGCCCCGGGCGTCGACGCCGCCCCCCGCACCCCGGGCCGCAGCGGTGACCCCTCGCCGGCTGAGCAGGGCTTCTACCACTGCGGGGCGAACGGCGCCGGGCACTTCGTGAAGATGGTCCACAACGGGATCGAGTACGGGATCATGGCCGCGTACGCCGAGGGGCTCAGCATCATCAAGCACGCCGATGCCGGGCTGCACGTGGAGGACTCCGATGCTGAGACCACTCCGATGGAGACCCCCGACTACTACAAGTACGAGATCGATACCGGCGAGGTGGCCGAAGTGTGGCGGCGGGGCAGCGTCATCGCCTCGTGGCTGCTCGATCTGACCGCCGACGCCCTGCACGTCTCGCCGGGTCTCGAGGAGTTCGCCGGGCGCGTGTCGGATTCCGGAGAAGGCCGCTGGACTTCGATCGCCGCGATCGACGAGGGGGTGCCGGCGCCGGTGCTGACGACCGCGTTGTACTCGCGGTTCGCCTCGCGCGGGCTCGACCTGTTTGCCGACAAGCTCCTGTCCGCGATGCGCAAGGGCTTTGGCGGCCACGCGGAGAAGTCGTCCGGCTGACCGCGAGGGACGTGGGTTGTTGAGTCGGGCGTATGGCCGGGAAAAACAACCCACGTCCCGGGCCGTGACGGATCAGTCACCGCTGGCCGTCGATCCTGCGACCGACCACGTGCGGGGTGGCCTGTCCGGCCGGGTGATCCTGGAGTACGGCGACTACGAGTGCCCGTACTCACGGCTGGCGTTCCGGGCGATCGAGCGCGCCGTGCAGCACCTGCCGGGTGGGGTGCGCTTTGTCTTCCGCCATTTCCCGCTGACCGAGATCCATCCTCACGCACTGGCCGCCGCCGGCGCGGCCGAGGCGGCGGCGCTCCAGAACCGCTTTTGGGATATGCACTCCCTCCTCTTCCACCGCCAGAAGGCGCTCGAGGACGACGATCTGAGCAGCTATGCCGCGGAGCTCAGCCTCGACGTCGAGCGCTTCGAGACGGATCGCCTCGGCGCGGAGATTCTCGGCCGGATCCGCCGTGATGTCGAGTCCGGCTTGGCCACGGGTGAGGTGCACGGCACCCCTACGTTGTTCATCGACGGGGCCGTCTACCTCGGAGCGTTCGACGAGGCGAGCTTCCTCGCGGCGCTCTCGCCATTCTCGCGGTGACGCTACTGGCCAATCTCGTTGCGGCGTCCGACGAGGTCGCCGCCACCAGTTCGCGCTCGCGCAAGATCGCGATCCTGGCCGACCTGCTGCGCGCGCTCAACCCCGGCGAGGTTCCGATCGCCGTTGCCTTTTTGTCGGGCGTTCCCCGGCAGGGTCGCATCGGGATCGGCTATGCCGCCGTCTACCGGAACGAGTCGGAGCGCCCGGAGCCGGCGGCAGAGCCCTCGCTGACGATCGACGACATCGACCGGACCATCGACGCGATCGAGGCCGCGACTGGCAGCGGGTCGGCTGCCGTGCGCAGACAGCTCCTCGCCGACCTGTTCGCGCGCGCCACCGCACCCGAGGCCGATTTTCTCAGGCGACTCTTGACCGGCGAGCTCCGCCAGGGGGCACTCGCCGGCGTGATGGCCGATGCCGTCGCTCGGGCCGCCGGAGTGCCTGGTGAGCTGGCCCGCCGCGCGCTGATGCTGTCCGGCGATCTCCCGCACATGGCGGCGATCGCGATGCGCGGCGGGGAGGAGGGACTGCGCGAGGTCGGCTTTAAGCTGTTCCGGCCGATCCTCCCGATGCTGGCCTCGACCAGCCCCAGCGTGGCCGATGCGGTCGCGGAGTTCGCGCTCGCGTCGGTGGAGTGGAAGCTCGACGGGATTCGGGTTCAGATTCACCGCCGCGGCGATGAGGTCCGGGTCTATACGCGCAACCTGAACGAGCTCACCGATGCTCTACCGGGGGTCGTCGAGGCCGTTCGACGGCTGCCTGTCGGCGAGGTCGTGCTCGACGGCGAGGCGCTGTGGATGGGCGCCGAGGGGCCGGCCAGCTTCCAGCAGACGATGTCGCAGATCGACAGCGACGCCCCGCCGGAAGGCGTGGTGACTTTCCTGTTCGACGTCCTGCACCTCGACGGCACGGATCTACTCGACGCGCCGCTCGAGGAGCGCGCGGCACGGCTGACCGCGATCGCACCCGACCTCAAGATTCCGGCGGTCCTGACCACGGACCCGCAGGTTGCCGAGGCGGTGCTCGAGGAGTCGTTGCGCGCGGGCCACGAGGGGGTCGTGGTCAAGGACGCCGCCTCACCGTATGCCGCCGGGCGGCGCGGACGGGCGTGGCGCAAGGTGAAGCCGGTGCGCACCTACGACCTCGTAGTACTGGCGGCCGAGTGGGGACACGGCCGCCGCCAGGGGTGGCTATCGAACCTCCACCTGGGAGCGCGCGAGCCGGATTCCGGCGACTTCGTGATGGTCGGCAAGTGCTTCAAGGGCCTCACGGACGAACTGCTCGAGTGGCAGACCCGGGAGCTGCTCGCGCGGGAAACCGCCCGGCGCGGAATCGCTGTGTTGGTTCGCCCCGAGCTCGTCGTCGAGATCGCGCTCGACGGGGTGCAGAGCTCGACCAGATACCCGGGCGGCGTGGCGCTTCGCTTCGCGCGGGTCAAGCGCTACCGGCCGGACAAGTCAGCCGGCGAAGTGGACACGATCGACGACCTGCGCGAGCTGCTGCGTTAGCGGTCAGGCAGGCGCGATTGGCTCGATCGCGAGCCGCGGGTGATCCAGGAATCCGCACAGTTCGATCACCCGCAGCACCGGCTGCGCTGCACCGCGCAGCACGAGGTGTCGCGGCGGCGGGAGGAGATTCGCGGCATCGATGAGCGCGCGGGCGCCGCCGGCGCCGAGAAACGAGAGCTCGCCCGCCTCGACGATCAGATCGCTCTCGCCGTCGACGTGTTCGGCCAGACGTGCCGTGAGGTAATGCCCGCTGGCGTAGTCGATCTCGCCCATCAGATGTACGCCGACCCGACCGTCCTGCTCGGTGAGTGTCATCGAGCAGTGGCGTGCCGTCAGCGTGGCCGGTCTGACGCCGATCTCGAAGTCGTGCGTGGACAGTGCCTCCGCCATCAGCTCCTTCGGAAACGCGCGTCGGTCATACAGGCACAGTCCGCGCAACCCGGCATCGAAGATCCGCGTGACGCGGCGCTCGTAGTCGAGGATCGCGCACCAGTCCGTGGGGGCGTCCACCATCCAGCTCATCTCGGCGGTGACGGCCAGGCCGTTGTAGCCGTCGCTGCGCGCCCGCCGTTTCTCGCCCTCGAACGCGGAGATCTGGTGGTCGGCGTCGAATTCGCCCGCGGAGTACAGGTCATCCGCGGACGCGATCTCGAGGCGCCCGGTGGCGTGCCACTCCTCGGCCTCGATGCCCGCCGCGGCAACCCGACGGAGGATCCGCTCGGCGTTGGCGTGGTGCGTCAGGACCATGAGACGCTCGTCGCGCTCGAGCGAGCCGCGCGCGACCCGCGTGACGATCTCGTCGTGCGAGTCGTCCTCACCGTACTCGCAGCACGCGTGATCGCCCGCGACGAACCCAGCCAGGGCTCGCCCGGCAGGTACTTCCTCCCAGATCACGCGATCAGATGCACACATCCCGGTCCAAGGGGCATGCCAGCCCCCTCGTGCCCGTGCATCATACCCCTGGCTCCTGCGGCCAGATTAAGCCGGACTTGATCTTCGTCGGAGGTTGGCGTTAGGATCCGGTCACCGACGTAACGGGGCGATTGAGAAGGGGCCACATCCTTGGAGGGACCGCTCGACGGGCCCGCCGATGGCGACGGTGCCGCCGGCGGTCACGCCAACCGAATAGGGGACGGGGGCGGCGCAGCCGAGCCCGTGCACGGCGAGGTCGTCGACACGCCGGCGGCTGCCGACGGCGCGGTCGACGAGACGGGCGGCAAGGGCTTCCCCAGGCGGACGTTCCTGGCCGGGGCGGGGGTGGTGGCCGGGGCAGCAGCCGCTGACTACATCGCCAACGCCGCCTTTTTCCGCAGCCCGGCGAGCAGCGGCCGCAAGGCGCTGCTCACGAGCCCGCTGCTGACGATCAACGCGCCGGTCGCGCCCACGATCAGCTTCATGCTGCGCCGGCGCGAGGACATGCTGTTCCTGCGCGTCGACGGTTACAACCTGATCCGCCAGGGCCAGAAGCTCGTCCGCAAGAAGCCGGGCAAGGGGACGCTGGTATTCACGTTCGTTCCCCAGCATCTGACCGAGCGTGCATACCTCAAGACATCCGGGTTCGGGAACGAGAACCCGGCACCGGCGGGGCAGGCCGGCGCGCTGCTGGCGGAGCCCTCGCGCCTCGCGTTCGAGCTGCCGTCGTCGCTGCACTCCGTCCCGTACACGCTCGATGGGCTGCTCGACTGGACCAAGCTGCAACCGTCGCTGGCGCCGCCGGCGGCATACGTGCCACCGCTGAACCTGTTCCTGCTGCTGGCCCACAACCGTCGCCAGCGCGCCCTGGCCGAGAAGCACAACGCAGAGGTCCGCCGCCACAAGGCGTCGGTGCGCGTGCGCAAGGACGCAGTACTGCGTGGCGGCGCGCAGCGGATCCCGGCGATCGACCCGAAGGTGCTGTCGGTGATCCCGGCCCCGCCGGCGCCGCCGCTGCTCATCTTCGGCGTCGGACACCCACCAAAGATCCGGGCGCCCGAGCCAACCGAGACCTCGATCGAGCTGCCCTGGCACCTGGCGCTCTCGCCGATCGTGGGGTCGCAATGGAGCCATCCCACCGACCCGATCACGCTGGGTGGCGCGACCGAACTGTGGCGCACCCGGCTGGCCAAGAGTGCGTCTTTGAACGCGCGGGACGGGGGCGCCCTGCGCGCGGTCTGGAACTTCGATACGCGCACCCACGACTTCGCGTCCCCCGGCAACCCGACGGTGACGGGCAACGATCCCAAGGAGTCGGCAAAGGGACCGTTCCGAATGTCGCTGACGCCGAAGAACCGGTACGAGATCGTGAAGCTGACCAGCGACTTCGCGCTCAGCGGACGCGCCGACATCCAGGCCGACAAGCTGTGGCTGACCGCGCGCGGCGGCTTCCTCGACTCGGACGGCAACTGGGACGACCCGAACTTCTCGCTGCTCGAGTGGAAGCACCTGGCCACGCTCGGCCGCGACCAGTTCGTGAAGGTGGTCGAGAAGGGATTCCTGTTCCCGTTCGGGCATCACGTCGTGCAGATCACGATCACCGAGCGGGAGTTCGACGAGGTCGGCGGCCAGATCGTGGCCGCCGAGCGCCAGATCGTGTACCTCGCCGTCCGCCAGCCGACGATGAGCTACGACCCGGCCGAGACGTTCGGGATCGCCAACGACAGCCGCGACTTCCCGTTCCGCAGCCTCACGCTCAACACCGCGCGCACACCACCGCTCGACGCGCCCAGCAGCTTCGTCGGCGACAGCTTCGTGCCGACGGTCGGGGGCGTCCCGTTCAAGTGGCACTTCGTCGGAACCGACTGGGTCGGACGGGAGATCCCGTTCACCGCCCATGCAGTCTTCGTGATCTACGAGGACGGCGTGGCGGCGGGTTCGGCGGCCGCCATTCGCAACCACTACAACAGCCTGGCCTCCAACGATCCCCTGCGCACCGCCTCGTTCGGCGGCAAGGCGATCGCGTTCGCCCAGGCGCTCAAGACCGGCGACACGGATCTCCAGGTCAAGTCAATGACGTTCGGGGCGAGTCCCGGTGCCGGCGGCTCGCTGACGCAGTTCCAGGATCACGATCAGGCGCAGTGCTATCCCACGCTGCTGCCGGCGATCAACGGGGTGAACACGGGTGCGTTCGCAGTGGTCCGGCTGGCCTCCGCGGAGCAGGCGTCCGGGGGCGCGCCGCTGAAGGGCAACTCCTCGCCGGCGGTCGCCTACTACCCGCCGTACGTCACCACCGGCTTCAGCACATCGCAGGCGCCGACGGGGAATGCCGGCAACGTCTACATGGAGATCCTGTTCAACGCCGCGAACGCCACCAACCTTTCGTTCGGTGGCGGGAGCTCGGGCGGGGTGCTGACCCCGAACCTCCAGCTTCAGGGGATCTCCCGCAGCCTCGGCCCGGTCGCGGACCTCGACAACATCTTCAGCGGCAAGTTCGACCCGAACTCGATCTTCTCCGGCCTGAGCAATGACCTGCAGGCGCGGATCCTGGGCGGGGTGCTGCTGGCGGACCTGATCGCGCCCGTCGAGTCGTTCCTCGACGGGGCGTCACCGGAGGTCCCAAGTCCCAAGGCGCTGCGGATCACCTACACGACCGACGGCACCGTCGTCACCACGAACGTGGTCTGGAAGCCGGACATCGTCGCTGATAACCCGATCGTGACCCCGCAGGGAGGCAACCCGCACAACGCCTCGTTCGAGCTCGACGCCGCGGTCACCACGGACCTGGCCAACCCGAACAACTCGACGTACTCCATCACCGGGACGCTCAAGAAGTTCGTGGTCAACCTGATGAGCACCGACGGCGCCGACAAGTTCATCGAGATCACGTTCGACTCGCTGACGTTCAGCTCGGTCAAGGGCCAGAAGGCCGATGTCAACGTCACGATCCATTCCGTCCAGTTCGTCGGACCGCTGAAGTTCGTCGAGCAGCTCCAGAAATTCATGGACTTCTCGGGCGAGGGCGGCCCGAAGATCCAGCTGAAGCCGACCGGGATCAGCGCGGACCTCACGGTCAACCTCCCGACGATCGCGGTCGGTCTGTTCTCGCTCTCGCACGTCGGCATCGACGCGAACTTCCTGCTGCCCTACGACGGCAGCCCCGCGATTTTCGGCTTCGGCTTCTCCAAGCGCGAGAACCCGTTCCAGCTCTCGATCGCGATCTTCGGCGGCGGCGGCTACTTCGGGATCAAGATCGGGACCGACGGGGTGCACGAGATCGATGCCGGCTTCGACTTCGGGGCGATGGCCGCGATCAACCTGGGGGTGGCCTCGGGATCGGTGAGCCTGACCGCCGGCTTCCAGTTCAGCTACGCGCTCGACCCCAGCAAGGGCACCCACACGTGCGTGCTCACCGGCTACGTGAAGCTCACGGGGAACCTGAGCATCCTCGGCGGGATCATCTCGATGTCGCTCGAGTTCGATCTCAGCCTCACCTACCAGGAGCCGCCGTCGTCGGTGACCGGGACGGCAACGGTCCAGATCTCGATCTCGATCCTGTTCTTCCACATCTCGGTCTCGGCCACGGCCACCAAGACGTTCTCGAATCCGGGCGGATCCAGCGGCTCGGTGAGCCTGGCCGCAGGGCGGCACCCGGGAGCCGCCGGCACGGCGCCCCCGACGTTCGCTGATCAGATGTCGCAAACGAACTGGCACGACTACTGCCAGGCATTCGCGTAGGGGGAAGCGTGGCACAGACCCAGACGATCAAGTGGACGGCCGTCCCGAACGGGTATGACTCGAGCGGCAGCAACCTGAAGCTGTCGGTGCTCATTTCCCCTGAGCTCGCGGGCGGCTCGAGCGGCACGCTCGCCGACTTCCCGGACTGGCAGGACTGGCCCGGGACGCTGACCGGGCTGGACGGCGCCGAGTGGGAGGTGCAGTTCAACCGCGCCGATGGCAGCAGCACCCAGACGATCCCGGTGGCGCTGGACACGTCCGGGCTGAACTCCGCCCTGTGGAAGGCGCTGTTCACCGCAAGCGTCCGGTACGCCGCCCCCACTCCGGCCCAGAACAACTTCCGGGCGCTGGCCATCGCCTCCTACCCAGTCCAGCACGTCACCGGCTTCCTTCAGAACCAGTTCACCCAGTACAAGAACGACGAGGTCCCCACGCTCGCCACCCTGAAGAGCGTGTACGGCCCGATTTCCGACGTCCTCGTGGGCCGCACGGCCCAGGAGCGCTTCGAGAAGCTGGCCGCAGACCGGCGGGCGAACTCCAAAGGCGGGACGGTCCCGCACGCCAACAACTTCGCAGCCGCCACCCCGGCCGAATCGTTCGCGGCGCAGGCCTTCTACCACATGCCCGCGCCCGGCCCGCCGCCGACGCCGGAGCTGGAGGAGGTCGACTTCCACCGCGCGCTCACCTTCATCGGGCAGCACGGCGTCCTCCAGCGCGCGCTCGGGCTCGTGTTCGACCTCCAGATCCCGCTCAAGGAGGTGCGGCTGGTCGAGGCCCAGCCAGGGTCGAACATCTACGTCTCGGCGAGCCTGGTCAATCCCCAGGGCCTCCCGCTGCTGACGCCCGGTTACGTGTCGGTGACGCCGCGGACGCATTGCGACGCGTCGAGTTCGGTCTTCGAGTCGCACTCGAACTCGGGACAGATCAACGGGCGCCAGCTGACGGTCAACGACACGAAGACGTACCTGCCACACGTGATCGACTTCGACAGCGCCGGGCTGCGGGCCTCGAACTTCGCGGCGCAGATCCACCTCATTGAGAACCCGGGGACGATCGATGCTCGCCTGGTCTCGTCCGTGGTCGCTGCCGACCCGGATACCCCGCTCGCGCCACCGGCGATGCGGTCGAACGGGCTCACCCTGACGGAGGTCAACCGCGGCCAGTCGTTCGCCCAGCTGCTGGAACGCGCGTTCCTGCTGTTCGACGCCGTGGACACCAACAACGGCAACAACAACAACAACGTCCCCGACCTGGCCGCCGAGGACCTGGTGCGCGGATACGTGCTCGACGTGCTCGACACCGACGACAACACGTGGCGTTCGACCGCGGAGTGGCTGTGCACGTACACCGCGGGCGGGCAGACGGTCAGCGGTCCGACCTCGCCACCATTCTCGGAGTCAGCGACGCAGGCGCCCCCGCGCGTGCAGGACTCGCCGCTGAACGACGGCACCTCGCAGGCCAACGTCTCTGAGGTGCTGCTTCGCTACAACGGGTGGAGCAACGCCGTGCCGCGGCCGGGGGACCCGACTCCGTTGAATGCCCCGAACGAAACGGGGCTCGGGCAGGACGGCCCGTTCAGCCAGCTCACGATCGACGTCAAGGTGCCGCCCGGCCGGCTGCCGCGGCTCCGGTTCGGGCACACGTACGCCATGCGGGCCCGAGTGGTCGACGTCTGCAACAACCTGATTCCGGTCGACGGCGGAGCCAACGTCGGTGATTCGCAAGGCCGCGTCACGGACCCGATGGTGTACGGCCGCCTCGATCCGATCGGCTCGCCCGACATCTACTCGCAGAACATTCCCCGGCTCGGGGAGTCGATCAAGCGGTTGGTGATCCGTGACGTCGACGGGTCGTCGGCGCTCTCGAAGCGAGCGCTGGCGCCAAAGCGCAGCGCGGAGCCGTTTGCCGAGTGGCATTCCAAGTTCGACACCGGCGCTGGCAACACGCTCAGCGGCTCCGCCTCCACCTACAACGAGATCGTGGGTCACGAAAGCGCTCAGTACCCCGATCCACCGCCCGATCCCACGCACGCGCCGCCGACGATCTCGCTCACCGGACACGTTCCCTACCTGCCCGATCCGCTGGCCCGCGGTGGCGTGTTGACCGTCCTCCCCGGAACCGGCGCCGGGGCAGCTGGAAGTCTCGCTGGGCAGCAATTCACGTTCGATTTCTGCCCGCCTCCCCCCGCCGACAACTGGCCGAGCTATCAGCCGTTCGGGCTCCAGCTGGGGCCGGGCACCTCGCCGCCGTCGAGCCCGACGCAGAAGGCGACGACCGACGCGGCCAACCGGCTGATCACGTTCCGGCTGACCAAGGCCGACACGATCATCCTCAACCTGGCGTCGATCTTCGACTCCAGCGACTTCAAGAACTTCGGCCTCGGCCAGTTCCTGGTCAATCCCGACGCCTCGGCGGCGTCTCAAGGCAACTACTGGGCGATCACCCCCCCGGAGCAGATCGAGCTGATCTACGCCGTTCAGAAGCCGCTGCTTACCCCGGAGTTCTCGAACTTCGGTCCGGCACGCGCGGCTGGCGACACCGTGGCCGAGCTGGTCGGAGATCTCACCTACAGCCCGAAGAGCACCAGCACGATCGATGTGATCGCGAGCTGGGGCGACCCGGTCGACGATCCGGTCAACAAGCTGCCGTTGCAGGGGCCGGGAACCCCGAATCCGAATCTGCGGCAGACCTCGAACGCGCCGGTGACGACGCTCCCCAGCAGCACCTCCGGGCTGCCCAGCGCCGACACCCAGGAGTTCACGGCCACCGATCGGTTCGCGGCCAGGCATGAATTCTTCGACACCAAGCACCGCAACGTCACCTACAGCGCGGTGGCGACGAGCCAGTTCAGCGAGTTCTATCCGCCCGGTACCGACGTGAACGTCGGCACGGCAAGGCCGGCCACCGTGAACATCCCGTCGAGCGCCCGGCCGGACACGGCCAAGATCGTTTACGCGGTCCCGATCTACGGCTGGGGGTTGAGCACCCCGCACGCGGGCACCACGGTGAGCGCGCGGTCGCCGTCGGCGCTGAGGGTGTTCATCGACCGCCCGTGGTGGAGCTCAGGAATCGACGAGCTGCTGGGCGTCGTCACCTGGCCGGGTGCCGAGCCGTTCTTCTTCAGGCCGTTCTCGAAGCGAGGCGCCGAGAAAGCGCGGCTCTCGCCGTTCGGCGGCGGGCTCAACGCGCCGATTCCCGACAACCAGGCGCACTACGTGTCCGACTGGGGCGCGGACCCGGTGTTCCAGAGCACGCCGCTGCCGTCGCTACATCCGCGCGTGTCCTCGTTCCCCAACGCCGTGCACAGCGGCTTTGGGCTCTCGATTGAAGAGGACTCGAGCTTCACCGTCAATGTCGCCGGTCACCCCGTGCAGTTCGACGCGAGCCGCAACCTGTGGTACTGCGACATCGCGATCAATGTCGGCTCGACGTACACGCCGATGGTCAAGCTCGCGCTCGCCCGGTACCAGCCGAACTCGGTCGCCGGAGTGGAACTTTCCCGGATCAAGCTCGCCGACATCATGTCGCTCGAACCCGGCCGCACCGCCACGGTAGTCCGCAAGAACTCCCACCAGCTCTCGAGTGTGACCCTGACCGGTGTCTCCTACAGCAAGTCGGCGGCGTCGAGGGCGGCCGCGCCGGGCCAGGCCGAGCTCATCGTCGAGAAGCGCAAGGCGGCGATCCACGACGACACGCTCGGATGGGAGCCCGTCGGCGATCCGATCCAGATGACCGCCGGCCACTCGCGGGGCGGGCTGACGAGCTGGACCGCGCTCAACGTCAAGGTGCCCGCGAGCGGCCAGGTGAGGCTCGCGATCAACCAGTACGAGGTGCTGCCGACCGACAACCGCAAGCCGACGCGTGGCTTCTACACGCTGACCCACCGCTCCCAGGAGCTCCGGCTTCTCTATCAGGACGTGATCCCGCTGTAGGCCGTGATGAAGCGTCAAGTGAACATCTTCGTTGGAACGCTGGGCGCCCTGATCGCGCTACTCGTCGCGGCTGCCCCCGCGCTGGCGGCGCCCGACCAGACGACCGCTGCGGTGTCGTGCGCGCCCTCATCGGTGGCGACCGGCTCGGCGACGACCTGCACCGCCACGATCACCGACACGGCGACCACGCCGAGTAGCCCGAGCGGCACCGTGACCTTCACGCCCTCGCCGAGTACGGGCGCGTTCGGAGTCGGCGGCAATGCCTGCACCCTCTCCACGGCCAGCGCAAGCACCGCGTCGTGCACCGTGTCGTACAGCCCAGCTTCCGGCGGCAGCTACAGCCTCAGCGGATCATACGGCGGCGATCCGAACCACAGCGCCTCGACCGGCAACGACACGGTGAGCGCCGTCGACTCGACGACCACCACGCTCAGCTGCACACCGACCACCGTGCAGATCTCGACGTCGACGAACTGCACGGCAGTGCTCGCCGACAGCCACTCCAAGCAGCCGCCGATCGGCGAGATCGACTTCACGTCGGTGCCGGCGACCGGCTCGTTTGGCACGCCGAGCAGCTGCGTGTGGACGCCGGATCCGAGCGGACCGGGGGGGAGCGCCACCTGCCAGATCACGTTCACCCCGACGAATCCCGGCGCCTACACACTGACCGCGCACTACGCCGGCGATGACACCCACAGCGCCAGCCAGGGCACCTCCAAGATGTCCGCCACGACCACCCCGCAGAACGGCGGTCCGGGCACCCACGGCGGTGGCTCCACGAAGAGCGTCACGATCGGCAATGCGAGCGGCCCGCCGCCGCCCGGCCAGGTGACGGTGGCTCCCCGCGCGAAGGTCGTCCACAAGCACGCCAACGTCCTGCTCACGTGCGTGGGCGCGAAGGGCTCAAGCTGCACCGGAGCGCTCACGCTGACGACGAAGACGAAGGTCAAGGTCAGGGTCAAGACCTTCGTGAAGGTGAAGGTCCGCTCGCACAAGAAGGGCAAGAGCAAGGGCGGGGCGGGCGGGACACTGTTCAAGCTCAAGCCCAAGGTCGTGACCAAGCGCGAGACCAAGACGATCCTGGTCGGCACGCTCAGCTTCAGGCTCGCCACCGGGAGCTCGAGCACGGTCGCGGTCACGGTCTCCAAGGCCGCGATGCGCTTGCTGACGAGACACCGCGGCCGGCTCCGGACGCAGGCGCTCGTCGACGGGGTGGCCGTGCACGGGGTGGCGCTGGGTGGCAAGCACCACAAGCACCACAAGCACAGGAAGCACAAGAAGCACAAGAAGCACGGCCACGGGCACGCCAAGAAGAAGCACTGAGCCGCGGACCGCAAGCGCCGCGCAGCTCGATGCTGTCGTCGAGTGGTGGTCCGTGCATGCCCGGCCGCTGCCGTGGCGCGCCAGCCGCGACGTCTATGCGGTGTGGGTTTCAGAGGTGATGTCGGCCCAAACGACCGTGGGCCGCGCCGCCGAGGCGTGGGTCCGATGGATGGACCGCTGGCCGACCGTCGAGTCGCTCGCGGCGACGCGGTTGGCGGAGGTTCTCGCGGAGTGGCAGGGGCTGGGGTATCCGCGGCGGGCTCGGGATCTGCACCGCTCGGCCCGGATCGTGGCGGCGTCCGGTTGGCCTCGCGATCTGACCGACCTGCCCGGCGTCGGGCCCTACGTCGCCGCCGCGGTGCGGTGCTTTGCCCTCGAGGAGCCGGTGCTGCCGCTCGACGTCAACGTCCGCCGCGTCCTCGAGCGGCGGTTTGGGTGCGGCGTGGACATCTCGGGCGATCCGTGGCGGGCGGGTCAGTCACTGATGGAGTTCGGCCAGCGGATCTGCACGGCGCGCCCACGATGTGGCGCTTGCCCGGTGTCCGACGGGTGTCGGGGCCCCGATCCGGACGCCGACCGTCGGCGCCCGGGTCGCCCGCGCGAGCGGTTCGAGGGGAGCCTCCGTCAGCAGCGCGGCCGGCTGCTGCGTCGCGTGCTGGCGGAGACGTCGATCGTCATCGACGGTGCTGAGCGCGAGGTGGCGGTCGGCCTGGCGGCGGACGGTCTGCTGATGCTCGCCGGTGACGTCGCCCGCGCGCCAGAGTGAGCCTCGGGCTACATCTGCGCCGCAGCGGCCTCGATCGCCTGGCGGATCCGCGGATAGGTGCCGCACCGGCACACGTTGCGCAGCGTGTCGAGCTCGGCGTCAGTGATCTTCCGCCCCGCCGCCTTGGCCTCCTTGACCAGCGCCACCGCGGCCATGATCTGGCCAGGCTGGCAGTAGCCGCACTGCGCGACGTCGATCTCGAGCCACGCCTCCTGCATCGGATGAAGGTCCTTGCCGACGGTCGCCGGCAGACCCTCGATCGTCGTGATCTGATCGGTGCTCTGGATGTCCGCTACGGGCACCGAGCAAGGGTTGAACGCCTTGCCGTTGATGTGGCAGGTGCAGGCCTTGCAGACGTCGAGGCCGCAGCCGTACTTCGGGCCGGTCACGCCGAGCCGGTCGCGGAGCACCCAGAGCAAGCGCAGATCGTCCGCACAGTCGACGCTCACCTGCTTGCCGTTGAGGACGAACGTGTGGGTTGGCATCTCAGAACTCCTCGCTCAAGCCGTCAGTCGGCGACTGCGGGATCGGTGGCACGGTCGGCAGCGGCGTAAAGCCGAGCGGCAGGTTGTGATTGATGGGGAAGCTCGTCGGCAGCGCGCCGGTGGCACGGGCATACGCATTGGCGACCGCCGACATCGCCGCGGCGACGCCCAGTTCGCCGGCGCCGCCCGGCTCCGACGTGGTCGCCGGCATCACGATCACCTCGACATCCAACGGCGTGTTCCACTCGCGGGTGAAGTAGGCGTTGTCCCAGCTGCCCTCGAGGAAATGGCCGTCCTGGAGATGGAGGCTGTAGGTGAGCGCCTGCGCGATCCCGTCCATGACGCCGCCCATCATCTGCGCTTTGAGCCCGAGCGGGTTGATCGGCAGACCAACGTCGACGGCGAATACGACCTTCGTGACGCGCGGTCCGGTGAACCCGTCCTTGACCTTCCGGTTCACCGTGGCCGGGGTGCAATCGATCTCGGCCACACACGCGGCGTAGCCCTTGTACTCGTGATGGATGCCGATGCCCTGGGCGGTGCCCGGGGTCATCGGCTTGCCCCAGTTCGCCGCCTTGGCGGCCGCGTCGAGCACCGCCCTCATCCGGCTGTCGCGGATGAACGCCGCGCGGAACTCGTAGGGGTCCTTGCCCATCGTTTTTGCGACCTGGTCGACCATCAGCTCTTTGGCCGTCGTCACCTCAGGGCTGTAGATGTTGCGCACGCTCGAGGTGTTGAACGTGAGGTCGTCGTTGTACACCTCGTTCAGGAGCTGCGTGACCGCACCGAAGTTGTAGGGGACGTTCGCGGTCAGGGTGAAGATCGACTGCGAGTAGCCGAGGAAGTCGCCCTCGGGAAGGTCGGCGAACGTCGCGCTCAGGATCTCGCCGAGCCCGTGGCTGAAGTCCGTGGCCACGCTCGTGTGGCGCTGGTCGAACGCCAGCACGTTGCCGGCCGCATGGCTGATCCGCACGCGCGAGGTGCACATCGGGTGTACACGGCCCTGGCGGAAGCTGTCGGTGCGATGCCACATCAGCTTGACCGGTTTGCCCATCGCCTTCGAGATCGCCGCGGCCTCGAACGCCGCGTCCGCGAACAGGTGGCGCCCGAATGATCCGCCGCCCTGGGCGACGTGGACGGTGACGCTGGGGACTGGCAGCCCGAGGATCTCCGCGATCTGCTCCTGCGCCCACACCGGCGTCTTCAGGCTCGACCAGATCTCGGCCCGGTCCGGGCGCACATCGGCGACCGCGCAGTTCGTCTCGAGCGGGTCGCCGGGCCGGAAGTGGAACGTGAAGCGCTGATCGAGCGTCTTCGCGAGCGGGATCGCCGGCGTCATCGGGAGCTCCGCCGCCTTCAGGTCCGCGAGCACGGTGGCGTCAGACTTCCCGGCGGCCGGGCCGGGCGCCCATTGCACGTTCAGGGCCCGTACGGCGTCGATGCACTGGCCGAAGGTCTGCGCTCGCACGGCAACGCCGCCGGGAACGAACTTGGTGTGGGGGATGAGCGCGACATCTGTGACGCCAGGCATCGCCTTGACCTTTGCCTCGTTCTGGATGCTGAGTGCGCTGCCGTTGATCGTCGGAGGGCGGCACACCATCGTCGGCAGCGCGTTCGGGACGTCCAGGTCCATCGCGAACTGCTTGCGGCCGGTCACCGCGTCGAGCGCGTCGATCCGCCGCTGCGAGGTGCCGACGATCGTCATCTGCGACTGCGGCTTCAGCTTCGCGATGACTGGAGCCGTCTTAACGGCCGCGGCGGCCCGGGTGAGGTCGGCATACGTGAGCGCCGACCCGTCGGGCGCGACGACGACTCCGTTCTTGATTCGCAGCTTCTTGATCGGCGTTTGGAACGCCTCGGCCGCGGCCTTGGTCAGCTGTCCCCTCGCGATCGCCGCCGCGACCCGCACCTGGTCATAGAGGGCGTGGACGGAGTTCGACCCGCCGGTGATCTGGTTGAACACGAGCTCGGGCCGCGCGTCGGCGAGCGTCATCTTCACCTTGTCGAGCGGCAGGTCCATCTCGTCAGCGATCACCATCGCAATCGACGTCGTGATCCCCTGGCCGACCTCGGCCCGCGGGAGCGCGAACGACGCGGTCCCATCCGGGTTGACGGTGATCGTGATGAAGCTCGCGGTCAGGAGCGCCGCGTCGGTGAGGAGATCCGAGAGGTCGTAGAGGTCGACGGGCTGGACGGTCGGGACCGCCGCCCTCGCCTTCTGGGCGACGCTCAGGTCGGCAGCAGTGACGAGCGTCGAGGCCGCAACCACGTAGCCGAGGAAGCGTCGCCGCGAGATGCCCTCGTCGGCCACCCTGGAGCCCCCAAGCATGGACACATCTGACATCGGCTTCCTCCCAGTCTCCCGCCTGGACGCGGTGATTCTACGACACGACCCGCTGTCTGGTGCCGGTTTGCGGTCGCTATCGTGTGGCGCGAGCGATGAGGCTCGCTCCATAACCGCGGGTTCGTTCCGCTGATGGCCTCTGTTCTTGTCGTCGTCGGACACGTGGAGGACCGTGGAGCAGCCGAGCATGTTTGTCAGGGGTGCGCGCGATGCGGCTTGACGCCCGCGAGCTCATCGCGATCTTCGCGGGCGGCTGCGTCGGCGCGGTGGCCCGGGCCGAACTGGTGCAGGCGCTTCCCCCGCCGCCGGGGCGCTGGCCGTGGGCGACGTTCATCGTCAACGTGTTCGGCGCGTTCCTGCTCGGCTATCTGACGACCAGGCTCCAGGAGCGGTTGCCCGTTTCGGCCTATCGACGGCCACTGCTCGGCACGGGTGTGTGCGGGGCCCTCACGACGTTCTCGACGATGCAGCTCGAGCTGCTGCGGATGCTCGACCACGACCGTCCCGGGCTGGCGCTGGCGTACGCTGCGACCAGCGTCGCCGCCGGCTTCCTCGCCGTGACGGCGTCGACCAATCTGGTGCGGCGGGCGAGGCTCCGGGGATGAGCGTGCTGATCGTGATCGCGGTCGGGCTCGTCGGCGGCATCGGCGCGATCGCCCGGTTCGCTCTTGACGGGGCGGTCTCCCGGCGGGTGGGACGCGACTTCCCGTTCGGCACGCTCGCGGTCAACCTCTCGGGCGCGTTCGCGCTGGGGGTCGCCGCGGGTGCGGTGACCGGGGCGAACGCCTACCGGGTGATCGGAACGGGGTTGATCGGGGCGTTCACGACGTTCAGCACGTGGACGTTCGAGAGCCACCGGCTTGGCGAGGACGGCGAGCTCCGTCTGGGCGCGGTGAACTTCGTGGTGAGCCTCGCGCTGGGGGTTCTCAGCGTGTGGGTGGGGCGGCAGGTGGGGACATGGCTGTGAACTCCGCGAGCTCCGCGGCCGCGGGCGCGCTCAAGCTCACGGTCTACTTCGGCGAGCGCGATCGCGCGGGACCCGCGTTCCTGGCCGATGCGCTGAGCGAGATCTACGCTCGGCACGAGCTCCAGACGAGCCTCGTCATGCGCGGCGTCGAAGGATTCGGCATCAAGCACCACCTCCATACCGACCGTCAGCTGACGCTGTCCGAGGACCTGCCGCTGGTGTCGGTGGCGGTCGACACGGCCTCGCGGATCCAGGCGGCTGTTTCGGATGTCGAGCGGCTGCGGTTCGACGGGCTGGTCACGCTCGAGCGCGCGCAGCTGCTGGTGGGACGCGGTGACCGCGCAGCGCCCGTGGTGGACACGGCTGCGACCACGAAGCTCACCGTGTATGTCGGCCGTCACGAACGGTCGGGTGGCAAGCCGGCCTACGAGGCCATCGTCGATCTGCTGCACCGTCGGGGCATCGCCGGTGCGACAGTCCTGCTCGGTGTCGACGGGACCGCCCACGGCGTGCGTCGGCGCGCGAAGTTCATCGGCGCCAACGCGCAGGTGCCGCTGATGGTGATCGCCGTTGGAGACGGGGAGCGGATCGCCGGCGTGCTGCCCGAGGTGGCAGCGCTCCTGGTGCAACCCCTGATCACGCTCGAGCGGGCTCGGATCTGCAAGCGCGACGGGGTGCGGCTGGCCGACCCGGACCCGCTCCCGCTCACGGACGCCGCCGGTCTCGGCGTCTGGCAGAAGCTGATGGTCTATGCCGGCGAGCAGGCTCACCACGATGGGCACCCGCTGCACGGTCAGCTGGTCCGAACGCTTCGGCGTGCGGGCGCGGCCGGCGCGACCAGCCTGCGCGGCGTGTGGGGGTACAGCGGCGACCACGAGCCCCACGGCGACTCGTTCTGGCAGCTGCGCCGGCGGGTCCCGATCACGACCGTGATCGTCGACACCCCCGAGCGGATTCGCAGGTGGTTCGAGCTCGTCGACGAGCTCACCGACGAGACCGGCCTGGTCACGAGCGAGATGGTCCCCGCGTTCCGCGCCACCGGGCCCGGTCTGAGGCGGGGCGGCCTGCGGCCGGCGCGCCTCGGTTCCGGCTGATGCTCAAGCGGCGCCCAGAGTGGCCGATCTGACTGGGTATGTCGCCGGGAGGAGGGATTGCCCAACTTGCAGAGTTGCTGACCACGATGGTCGAGCGCGACGCCTCCGACCTGCTGCTCAAGGTCGGCAACCAGCCCTTGGTCCGCGTCGACGGCACGCTCGAACCCGTTGCCGGTCACCACGAGTCACTCGGACCCGAGGACACGCAGCGGTTCCTCTACGGCCTGATTCCCGAGGCCCGGATCAAGCAATTCGAGACCGCTCACGAGCTTGACTTCGCCTATGCCGTCCCGCGCCTCGGACGGTTCCGGGTCAGCGCCTACATGCAGCGCGGGTCGATCTCGATCGCCGTGCGCTTGATCCCGGGCTCACTGGGCACGATCGCGGACCTGAGGCTGCCCGACGCCGTGCGACGGCTCGCCGAGGAGCCCCGGGGCCTCATCCTGGTCACCGGCGCCACCGGCTCCGGAAAGTCAACGACGCTGGCGGCGATGCTCGATCACATCAACACCACGAGCCGTAAGCACGTGGTCACGATCGAGGACCCGATCGAGTACCTGCACCGGGACAAGGCGGCCGCGATCGACCAGCGGGAGGTGGGCAGCGACACGGAGTCGTTCTCCACCGCCCTGCGGCACGTGCTGCGCCAGGACCCGGACGTGATCCTGATCGGCGAGATGCGCGACCAGGAAACCGTGCGAACGGCGCTGACCGCCGGCGAGACGGGTCACCTCGTCCTCTCGACGCTCCACACGCTCGACGCCACCGAGACGGTCAACCGGATCGTGGACTTCTTCCAGCCGCACGAGCACCAGCACGTCCGCTCGGTGTTGGCGAGCACCCTCAAGGGCATCGTCTCCCAGCGACTCGCGCCAAGCGCCCACGGCTCCGGCCGCGTGCCGATCTGCGAGGTACTGACGATGACTCGGCGGGTCCACGACGTAATCCAGGACCCGATGAGCGACCGGCACCTGACGGACATCATCGCGGAGGGCAGCTTCTACGGAATGCAGACCTTCGATCAGGCCCTGTACGCGCTCGTGACCGACGGCCAGGTCCGGATCGAGGACGCGCTCCGGATCGCCAGCCATCCGCACGACCTTCAGCTCCTCATCGCCTCGGAGGGACGCCGGGCCACGAGGATGGAGGATCTTCCCGGGTTCAACCGCTCGGCGCGGTCGAAGGCCCAGGTTTGACCGCGTTTCTCGGCCGCCACGGCCGATGAAAAAGCCCCGCACATGCGGGGCTTCCTAGTGCGCCCGAGAGGACTCGAACCTCCACGGACCATACAGTCCACAAGGCCCTCAACCTTGCGCGTCTACCAATTCCGCCACAGGCGCTAGGGGCGGCCAGTATAGCCCTGAGCCGGGTGCCGCTGGGCGTATCCCCGCCAACCTGCTGGGCATAGCCCGACCGACCTGCTGGGCGGATCGCACCGCTGCGTTCAGGCGCAATTGATGTGAATCTGGTGCAGCAACCAGGAGCCCGACGAGCGCACGAGATCGACCGTGCCGGTGCAGTGCTGGGTCCCGGTCGTGCGGTTCGACGTGGTGCGCACGGTGACGGTTGCGGAATCGCTCGACTGGTTCGAGACCGAGGCGCTGTCGAACGTGATCGAGCGGTCGCCCTCCTGACCAGACTGGAAGCTGTGGTAGCCGCCCAGCTGGCTCTGGAACGCGGGGTCGGCCAGCGCCCACGCCTTCGAGAACTGGTGCGAGGCTGCGAGCGTGTAGAAGGACTTGACCGCGGACACCGGATCGCCGGCGCCGGTCACCGTCGTCGCGCCGCTCTGGGTCGCGCCGCTCGAGCTCGATGGGGCGGTGGTCGAGGTGGCGCCGCCCGCGCTCGCGCTCGTGCCGGACGTCGCGCCCGGGGTGGTGGTCCCCCGGGCCGCCGACGAGCCCGGACCAGCGTTCGGGCGCTTGGCGTTGCGAGCCGTGTGGGTCGTCGTCGGCGACGAGCCCCCGGTGGCGAGGATCACAGCCGCGATGGCCGCCGCCGCCACGAGCAGGCCAGCGGGAATCAGCCAGCGGCGCGAGGAGCTCGAGCTCGAGGGAGCCGTGTACGCGCGCTGAGCTCGCGATGGCTCCTTCCGGCGCCGCGCTGCCTCTGTCGTAGGCGGCGCGGTCGCTGCGGGAGGCGTCCTCGGCGGCGGTGCGGGTTTCCGCGCGGCAGCCGGTCCCGGCGTTTTCGGTGGCGGGGGCGTTCTCGGCCCGCGCCGCGCCGGGGCTGTCTCCTCGGGGACGAGCGCAGCTCCCAGCCGGCCGACCAGATCGCTGGCAGAGGCCGGGCGCTTCCGCGGATCACGGGACATCGCGCGCATCAACAGCTCGGCCGCCTCGGACGGTGTGTCGGGGTGGACCGCCCGCAGGTCCGGGGGCGGCTGGGTGGCGATTGCATGCGCCAGAGCCATGGGGTTGGGCTCGGGCCGGGCCTTGCGGCCGGCCAGCATCTCGAACGCCACCGCTGCCAGGGCATACACGTCGATCGCGGGCGTGGACTCTGCGTCCTCGAGCTGCTCGGGGGCCATGTAGCTGAAGGTGCCGAGCACCGCCCCGGAGCTGGTGATCCGCGTCCGCTCGGGGTCGGAGGCGATCCCGAGGTCGGCGAGCTTCACTGCACCGTCGTCGCCGAGGAGGATGTTGGCCGGCTTCACGTCCCGGTGGACGATCTGCCGACGGTGGATCGCGTCAAGCCCCGCCGCGACCCCCTTGAGGATTCGGAGCGCCTCGGGCGGCGGGACCTTGCCGTCGCGCTTGATCACGTCCGCGAGGGTCTGGCCGCGGACGTACTCCATGACGATCACCACCTCGCCCTCATTGGTGGTGACGACGTCGTAAATCGACACGAGGTTTTGGTGGCTGACCGAGGCACCCATCAGCGCCTCCCGTCGCAGGCGGGAGAGGCCACGCGGATCGGCCACGGTGGTCAGGCGCTTGAGCGCGACCGGCCGGTCGAGCAGGGAGTCCTCGGCCAGCACGACAATCGCCATTCCGCCTGCCCCCAGCGTGGAGATGCGGCGGTATCGGTCAAGGCCGCTCGTCGCAGTCACGAGGAGGCTGTTACCCGGCATGGCGCCCGAATCCACCTGCAATCCACGCGCGCGCGGGATGCCCGGGAAAAGGAGCTAGTCTCGGGGTCGTGCCGCTGATCGCGGATTGGCCCGCAAATCGGGGATTTAGAGGCAGATCTTGAGTCCGTCCGCGAGGGCCGCTACATTTGCGAACACATGTTCGTGGTACCGGTACAAACAGCCGGCCGAGCAAGGAGCGGATAGATGGATCTGACCAAGCGCCAGCAGGAGATCTTCGACTTCATCAAGCGGTATTCCGCGAAGTACGGCTATCCGCCCACGGTCCGGGACATCGGCAAGGCGGTGGGCCTGGCCTCTTCGTCGACCGTGCACGCCCATCTGGCCAACCTGGAGCGGATCGGGATGCTCCGTCGCGATCCAACCAAGCCGCGCGCGATCGAACTGCTCGACCGGGCGGCGGCGGGCGTCCGCGGGTTCGTGAATCCGGGGCTGCCCCTGGTCGGGCACGTCGCCGCGGGCCAGCCGGTGCTTGCCGAGGAGAACATCGAGGACTACATCCAGACCCCTCAGGTCGCCGGTGGCGCCGAGGGCGACTACCTGCTGCGGGTGCGCGGAGACTCGATGCGCGACGCCGGCATCCTCGAGGGCGATCTGGTCGTGGTGCGCCCGCAGGAGGTCGCCGCCGACGGCGAGATCGTGGTGGCGCTGGTGGGGGAGGAGGCGACCGTGAAGCGCTTCTTCCAGGAAGCCGACCATGTGCGCCTACAACCGGAGAACGACGCCTACGAGCCGATTCGCAGCCGTGACGTGCGGATCCTGGGCAAGGTCGTCGGCCTGATGAGGAGCCTCACGTGAACGGCGGCGCGACATGAGCGCGCTGCTCGCGACGCGCACCCCAAGCCTGCTCGATGGATTGGGTGGTGAGCCGACGTTGGACGCCGTGCTGACCAGCGTATGGGAGGGGCTCACCGCCCGGTCGGTGGTCACCTGTCCGGTGTGCCGCAGCGAGATGCGACCCGAGCACAGCCACCGCACGGGCGCGGTTCGCGGTCGCTGCGAGGACTGCGGCTCGACGCTGTCGTAGGGCCGGCGCGGCCTGCGAGGGCCGGGCGTGCCGTCGGTCGCGGGCGACCGCGCCCGCGGGCGCGGTCTGGGCGGGCGCCCAGGGCGCGGCCTGGGCGGTCGTCGGCGGGCGCTCGGCGGACAGCCCGTCCAGCTCGCAGTTTCGGAGTACGGATCTGCCGGGCATGTGGGAGATAGTGCTCCAATATGGACCCTGATGTCCCACACGGTCGCGCGGATCGCCCACACGGTCGCGGGGATCGACCCACGCGGTGGCGAGGATCGCCCACACGGTGGCGGGTCGCCGGCGCCCGGTGGCAGGGAATCGCCCGCACGGTGGCGGCCGCCGGCCCTATCCTTCAACGTGCAGGCTGAGCAGTCGCGGAGGTGAATGCCTTCGAGGAAAGTCCGGACATCACAGAGCAAGGTGGTCGGTAACGCCGACCCGGGGAAACCCGCGGGAAAGTGCCACAGAAAAGACACCGCCTAAGCCTGGAGCCGCTGCAGCGCTCCAGGCCGGTAAGGGTGAAATGGTGCGGTAAGAGCGCACCGGCGTCGCGGTGACGCGGCGGCCAGGTAAACCCCACCTGATGCTAGGCCAAGCAGGACCGTTCGCAGGTTGCTCGCCAAGGTCCGGGTAGGCCGCTCAGATGGATGACTGCTCTCGACAAGATCCGGCTTACAGGCCTGCTACGGAGAAGCCCCGCCTCGGCGGGGCTTCTCTATTGAGGTGGCGTTATCAGCGGTGGCGGCAGGACCGGCGATCGGCTAGATTGCCCGGTCGCTGGCGTGGGCTGGGAGGCTGTGAGGTTCAAGGAGGAAGGATTGATGCGCCGCTCTAACCGAGTGCTCGCGGTGGTGGTCGGCGTCGCGGCGATGCTGATCGGAACCAATGTCGCGGCCGCGAAGGACTACGCGACGATCGCGCGGGACATCGTACCCTCAGGTGAGTACGGCTCGGTGCCGCCGCCGCCCGGGGCGGACGCCCAGGCCAAGATGTATGACGGGCTGACGCCGCTGTTCGATCACGTCAGCGCGGCACAGCTGAACCAGTTCTTCAAGCCGGACACGCTCGGCACAGCCGTGCCCGGACCGACCCGGACCGAGAGCGTGCCGCGTCCCGGGGTGACGATCGTGCGCGACGCCTACGACGTGCCCCACATCCACGGCACCACGCGCGACGACGTCACCTGGGGCTCGGGATGGGTGGTCGCCGAGGACCGCGGGCTACTGCTCCAGCAGGCCCGCTACGACTCGCTGCTGGCCGCGATCGACGCCCCCGGTGTGAGCGCCCTGAGTCTGATCGTCGGACTGCAGCAGTTCACCCCGAGCGCGCAGACCGAGAACGAGGTCGCCAAGCAGACGACGGTCCTTCAGCACGACGGCCGCAAGGGCCGCGAAGTGCTCCACGACGTCGACGTCTACCTCCAGGGGATCAACGCCTACTTCCAGGCCACCCATCAGAACGTGGCAGCCTTCACCCGCACCGACATCTGGGCGCTGAACGCGCTCAAGGGGCAGTTCGTCGGCGAGGGCGGCGGTCAGGAGCCGCAGGGGGCGGAGTTCCTCGCCTCGCTCAAGCAGCGTCTGGGCATCAAGCGAGGAACCAAGGTGTGGAACGACCTGCGAGAGGCGGACGACCCAGAATCACCTGCCACCTTCGGGGGCGAGGCGCACATGATGCCGCCGGCCAAGAGCCGGTCCGGCAACGTCAGCCTCGACCCGAACAGCCTGACGCCGGCACCGGGCCAGACCCCGGCGGCGACCGCCCAGACCAACGAAGGGGTGCAGGCCAGCAACATCCTGATGGTCTCGGGCAAGCGCTCGACCACCCACCACCCGATCATGGTCGCCGGCCCCCAGATCGGCTACAACTACCCCGGTCTGATCCAGGAGATGGATCTCGACGGACCTGGGATCCACGAGCGCGGCGCGAGCTCGGCGAACTTCCCCGGCTACATCTTCATCGGCCGCAGCCAGGACTCCGCGTGGTCGCTGACGTCGGCCGGGCTCGACATCATCGACACCTACGCCGAGACGCTCTGCGGTCACAGCCAAACGCGGTACGTGTACAAGGGCAAGTGCCGGCCGATGCAGTTCTTCGACGCCGGCTCGCTCGGCGGCAAGGAGCTGACCTTCTATCGCACGGTGCACGGTCCGGTGACCGGCTATGCGCGGGTGCACGGGCGGCTTGTGGCGCTGGCGCGCAAGCGCTCCTCCTACGGCAAGGACGCCGAGGACCTGCTCTTCTACCACGACCTGGCGCACAGCCGGGTACACAACATCCACCAGTTCTTCACGGCCGCGGCACAGACGCCGCAGACGTTCAACTCGTTCTATATGGACGATCGGGACCTGGGCGTGTTCAGCACCGGCCGCGTGCCCATCCGCCCGCGCAACGTCGACCCGGCCCTGCCGATCGACGGCCGCGGCCGGGACGAGTGGCGCGGCTTCTACTCCGCGGCGGACCATCCGCAGGGGATGGACCCGCGCGGCGGCGAGGTCATCAACTGGAACAACCGGGTGCAAAACGGCTACGAGGCGCCCGACGACAACTGGGCGCTCGGCGCGACGCACCGGGTGAAGCTCCTGATCGGCGATATGGGCGAGCACAAGCGCTACAGCCCGGCCCGGATCGTGTCGGCGATGAACGAGGCGGCGACCCAGGACGTGCGTGAGGTCACGTTCGAACCCGTGCTGTCGAAGTTGCTGCACTCCGGGCATGCGCCGAACAAGCGCGACGCGCAGATGCTCGCGCTGCTCGATGGCTGGCGTCGCCACGGCTCGAGTCGTCTCGACCGCACGGGCGACGGAAACATCACCGATCCCGGCGCGGCGATCATGGACGTGGCCTGGCCGAAGCTCGCCGGCGCCTGGGCCTCGGCGGTCCTCGGGCCGGCGCTTCAGGCCCAGTTCGCGTCAATTGTGCCGGTGTTCCAGGAGCCGTGGTCCGGCCCGGTCCAGCCGAACGGGCGGGAGCAGACCAAGGGCTGGTTCCTGTACATGGACAAGGACCTGCGCACGATCATGGGCGAGCGGGTCCGCGGCCGTTACGCGGTCCGCTACTGCGCCCGCGGGAACCTGCGCCGGTGCCGAAAGCTGCTCTGGCAAGCGCTCGACGCCGCAGGTACCGAGCTCCAGGCACAGCAGGGGTCGAACCCGGCGGCGTGGCGCTCGAGCGCCATCCGCGAGGAGATCTCGTTCTCACCGATCAACCTGTTCACGATGCGTTACACGAACCGGCCGAGCGGGATCCAGCAGATCCTCAGCTTCTCCGGCCACAACGGCGGCGGCACCCACCGCGGCGGGGGCACCCACCGCGGGGGTGGCACCCACCGCGGGAGCGGCAAGCCGAAGCGCAAGCGCACGCACCACCCCAAGGGCAAATAGCTAAGGAAGCGGGCCGCCCGCGAGAGCGATGATCGCGCCGGCGAGGCCCGCTGTCAGCAACGTGGGCACGATCGGCAGGCGCGCCGCGAGCAACGCCACTACGGCAGCGGCCAGGATCGCGAACTGCCAGCCCTCGTGCAGCGCTGCGGCCAGGGGAATGGCGGCGCCGACGATCGAGCCCAGCGCAGCGGGGCCGGCGCCGTCGAGGAACCGCTGAGCCGGCCGGGCGTAGCGCAGCCGCTCGAAGTGCTGCCCACCGCAGAGGACCAGCAGGAAGGAGGGGAGGAACGCGATCGTGGCGCCGAGGGCCGCCCCCGCCACGCCGTGCGCCGCGTAGCCGACCGCCGCGACCGTCGCCACCACCGGCCCCGGCGTGACCTGGCCGAGCGCCACCGCGCTCAGGAACTGCGTCGAGGTCATCCAGTGGTAGGTGTGCACCGCGTCGCCGCGCATCAGCGGGATGATCACGAAGCCACCACCGAACGAGAGCGCTCCGACCTTGAACGCCACCCAGGCGAGCGCTCCGAGTCCGCCGGGAGCGCCGGCCGCGGCCAGCGCGGGCGCAGGGAACAGGACGGCGTGCCGGTCGCGGATCGCGGGCAGCGCGCCCGCGATCACGAGCTCGGCCAGTCCGCAGCCCAGGAGCACGAACGCAACGTAGGCGCCGAGCGCCGACGCAGCGGCCACACCGAGGCAGACGTACACCCCCCAGCGCAGCCGCCTGCCGGGCAAGCTCCTGGTCCGCGCCCAGCTCGGGCCGAGCAGGGCGGCCGCGGCCGCGACGGCCACCGCGGGGACGGCCGCACCGGCGCCGGCACCCGCGCCGCGCACCCACGCCGGAGGTGAGGCGGCCAGGAAGAGCACGGACAGGGCGACGATCAGCACGACCGCCGGGACGATGAACCCGAGCCCACCGACCACGGCACCCGCAGGACCGCCGACACGGCGCGCGCAGTAGATCGCGAGTTGGGTCGACGCCGGGCCGGGCAGCAGACTGCAGGCGGCGAACGCGTCCTCGAACTCCTGGGGCTCGAGCCACCGGCGCCGGTCGACGACGAGCCGCCGCAGCAATGCGACGTGGGCCGGCGGACCGCCGAACCCAGTGAGCCCGATCCGCGTCCACTCGAGCGCGATCGTGCGCAGCGGGACCGTCGCGGCCCCCGGCTCGCGTCTCAGGCTCGGCGATCCGGGCTCGTCAATCGTCGCCCGGTGGCTCGATCTCGCGCTTGAGGATCTTGCCCGTCGGCCCCTTGGGCAGATCGTCGACGAACCACACGCGCCGCGGGTACTTGTAGGCCGCCACCTGTTCCTTGACGTAGTCGCGGAGCTCCTCGGCGCCGACCTCCTCGCCATCCTTGAGCGCGACCGCGGCGCCGACCTCCTCGCCGAGCTGATCGTCGGGGACGCCGATCACGGCGGCTTCGAGGACCGCCGGGTGCTCGTAGAGCACCTCCTCGATCTCCCGGGGATACACGTTGTAGCCGCCGCGAATGATCAGGTCCTTCTTGCGGTCGACGATGAAGAAGTAGCCGTCCTCGTCGACCTTCGCCATGTCGCCAGTGTGCAGCCATCCGTCGCGGACCGTCTCCTCCGTGGCGTCGGGCTTGTTCCAGTAGCCCTTCATCACGTTGTGGCCGCGGATCACGATCTCGCCGACCTCGCCCTGGGGAAGCTCGTTGCCATCCTCGTCGACGACCTTCATCTCGACGCCCTCGACCGGCGTTCCGATCGAGCCCGGCTTCTGATCCCGGTCGGGGTGGTTGAAGGAGGCCACCGGCGAGCTCTCCGACAGCCCGTAGCCCTCGAGCACCTTGCATTCGAAGGCCTCTTCGAAGCCCCGGAGGAGCTCGACGGGCATCGCCGAGCCGCCCGAAGCGCAGAACTTGAGCGTCGAGGTGTCGTAGTTCTCGCGAGCGTCGCAGTGGAGCATCGCGTTGTACATCGTGGGGACGCCCTGGAAGACGTTCACGCGATCGCGCTGAATGATCTCGAGTGCCTTGGCCGGATCGAACCGCGGAATCAGGGTCAGCGTGCCTCCGGCCGCCACCGTCGCGTTCAGCGAGCAGGTTTGGCCGAACGAATGAAACAGCGGCAGCGCGCCCAGCACCATCGCGTCGGCGCCGAGGTCGAACAGCTCGCCCGAGATCTCGCAATTGCGCTTCAGGTTGGCGTGCGTGAGCTCAGCGCCCTTGGGCGTGCCGGTCGTCCCCGACGTGTACAGGATCACCGCGGTGTCGTCATCGGCCGTCTCAGCCACGTCCGCGTGCGCGTCAGCTTTCCCGACGAGCTCCTCGAACTCCCCCGGAACGACGACGATGCACTCGGCGCCGGCATCCTCGGCGCCGGCCTCGGCGTCCCCGCGGAAGTCGTCCCAGGCGAACAGGAGCTTCGCGCCTGGATCGCTCAGATAGAACTCGACCTCGCGGCGCTTGAGCAGCACGTTCATCGGCACCACGGTCGCGCCGGCCCGGAGAACGCCGTAGTAGCAGACCGGGAAGTACGGCACGTTCGGGAGCATGATCCCGACGCGATCGCCGGGCTCGACGCCCTTCTCTCGCAGCAGGCCGGCGATGTGCGCGGTGGCGCCGTCGAGCTGCTGGTAGGTGAGTTCTGCGTCGTCGAGCTTGACGGCTGTGCGATCGGGCTCGTCCGATGCGGAGGAGGTGAGGATGCTGGCGAGGTTCATGGCCGTACCGGCTACCCGGCAGCACGCAACCCTAGTAGTGGCGACCCGTCACGAGCCGGTGAACTCGGGCTTGCGCTTCTGCATGAAGGCGAGCACGCCCTCCATGAAGTCCGCCGAGGCGGCGCGCTCCTGCTGGAGCACCGCCTCGAGGTCGAGCAGACCGTCGAACCCGTCGTACAGACGATCGTTGATCGTCCGCTTGATCGAGGCGAACGAGCCGGGCGGCCCGGCCGCCAGCCGGGCCGCGAGCTCGCCGGCCGCCGCCTCGAGCTCGTTGTCGGGCAGCACGCGATTGACGAGCCCCCAATCGCTCGCCTGGGCGGCGCCGATCCGCTCTCCGAGGTACGCCATCTCGAACGCCCGGGCGTGACCGATGCGCGCCGGGAGCGATTGGGAGGCCCCGCCATCGAGACCGAGCCCGATGTTCACGAACGCCAGCAGGAAGTACGCCGTCTCCGCGGCCAGGATCAGGTCGCAGGCCAGCGCCAGCGAGCAGCCGATCCCCACCGCAGGGCCGTTGACGGCGGCGATCACGGGCTTGGGCACCGTCCGGATGCGGTGGATCAGCGGGTGGTAGGCCTCGCGCAGGGGGCTGAGGACATCGGGCTTGCCGTCCGCGCCGAACTCGCCGCCGGCCTTCAGGTCGGCGCCCGAGGAGAACGCGCGGCCGGCGCCGGTGAACACGATCGCGCGCACCTCCGGGTCGGCGGCGGCGTGCTCAAGCGCCGCGTTCATGTCCTCGCCGAGCTCGCGGGTCCACGCGTTGAGCGCATCGGGGCGGTTCAGGACGATCCAGCCGACCCGCTCGGCAGTCCTGTAATCGACGGTCTGGAGATCCAGGGTCAGCATCGGTCGCGCGCGCTCCTTGTTGGCACTTGGACAATAGCGATCGACAGGGTCTGGCCGCGTCATGGCGCACCAGCCGGCGCCAGGTGGCACCCACGAGCGCCGGCGCTCGAGCTAGGCGGCCTTGGCGCCGGAAAGCCGTCGCTGCGCGGCGTTCGTGAGCGGGCGGTAGGTCGCCCCGCCCGCGTCCAGATACCAGGCTGCGATGTCGTCGCCGGGCGCCGGCACGCCCTCCTCACGGAGCGGGCCAGTCATCGGGCGAAACCAGGTGGTCACCGGGATCCGGTCGACGACGCGGACGATCGCCGGGCGCTCCTCGGGCTGAAAGTGGCGCACCGCGTGCGCGATCTCCCGGGCGTCGAGGTGGCGGCCCGGCCGCAACGTCACCGCCGCCACCGCGAGCATCTCGTGGTCCCCGTTGACCGGAACGCCGTACGCGACGGCGAGGTCCACGGAGGGCAGGTCGCCGAGCGCATTGCGGATCGGTCCGGGGAGCACCGGCCCGTCGGCGGTCCGGATCACGTCCGCAGCGCTGTCGACTCGCCAGTAGTCGCCGTCGCGGTCGCAGAAGAACAGATCGCCGGTGGCCACCCACGCGTCCTCGGACGCGAACACGCCCCGCAGCGGCGTGCTGCTCGACACCTCGTCGCTGCGGGCCCGAGCCAGCAACATCCCGATCTCCTCCGGCGGGCTGGGGCGGACGAACCCGTCGGGCTTGATCGCGAGCTGCCCGGTGCCCATGTCGTAGGCCCCGACCCGGACCTCGCTGCTTCCGGGGAGCGGCCGGCCCATGCACCCTTCCTTCGAGCCCTTGAGGTTGACGAGGATCGCGCCGACCTCGGTGGCGGCGTAGAACTCCAGCACCCGGGCCGGCTTGAAGCGCGTCTGTACCCTGCGCCACAGCCCGCGGGGCATCCCCGATCCGATGAACAGGCGCACCGGGTGGTGGCGCTCGCCGGGCTGCGCCGGCGCCTCGACCAGGTCGTGGAGAAGCGTCCAGGTGTAGGAGGCGACGGTCACCCCGTAGCGGCGGACCTCCTCCCAGAACGTGGAGGGGTCGAAGTGGCTGGCCATCGCCAGGCGCGCGCCGCCGGCGACCGCGCCGCCGACGCTCATCATCAGGCCGGACGGGTGATACAGCGGCGTCACGCTGTAGACGGTGTCCGAGCCGGAGAGCGCCGCCGACGAGGCGGTCCCGAAGGCGGACATCGCCCAGCGGCGGTTGGTGATCCGGTTCATCCGGATCTGCTCACCCTCGCCGGTGAACAGGATGAACGCCAGGTCGTTGGCCCGGCCGGGGTCGGGGCGATACCAGCGGGGGAGGGGGATCGCGTCGGGATCGATCTGCTCCATGTCGGTGGCCGGCGCGTGGAGCTCGCGCGGGCCGCCGCCGCCTCCGAGCACGAAGGTGTGCAGCTGGCTGATCCCGGCTGCCAGCGGAGCGCGCTCGGGGTCGGTGATGATCCGCTCGACCTGGGCGATCGCCGCCTCGCGCGCGACATCGCCGTCGGGCCGCAGCAGTACCGACACGGCGCCGAGCCGGCTGATCGCCACCGCGAGCGCCAGCGCGCTCGGGCGGCTGCCCATCAGTACGCCGACATGCTCGCCCTGGCGGACCCCGATCGAGATCAAGCCGCGCACCACGTTGTCGATGCGCTCGTTGACTTGCCGCGCGCTGTACGCACGGTCCTCGTAGAGGAAGAAGATCTCATCGGGAGTGCGGCGGCTGCGCTCCTCGACGAGCAGGCCGAGCGAGATCCGCGTGCGGGGCTGGATCTGCTCGAGGCGGGCCAGCCGGGGCAGCTGGCCGGCTGCCTCGCGCGTCAGCTCGCGCACGCTGCGGACCGTGCGCCGTGCCGTGCCCACGACCGAGCGGGCCATGCCGCTCCCCACGCCGGTAGCGAGCTCCAAGCCATAGCCGACGCGATTCCGCACCTGGGGAGCGAGCTCGACCGACGTGTCATCGGGCACCGGCACGACCTGTTCCGGGGGCTGGCCCTCCCCGGAGCGCCACCTGACCCAGGCGGCGACCGTGGGCCAGCTGACCGTGTTGGCTTTCGAGCCAACCACGAGCCCGAAGTGACCGGCCTGAAGGCACAGCTCGAACACGTCGGCGCGCGGCGCGGCCTGGCGGATGGCGCGGACGCCCGGGGCGGGAGCGATCTCGTCGACGCTGCCGACCACCGACAGGATGGGCAGCTTGATGTCGGCGAGGGTCACGAGGCGGTCGTCGATCACGAAGCCGCCCTCGAGCATCCGATTGTGGGCGACGAACTGGCGCAGGAACTCGGCCAGAGCCGGCCCCGGCCAGGCGACCCAGCCCTCGGCCTCGAGGAATCGTCGCTGGCGCTCCCGGGGGAGCAGCGCCTCGCGGTCGTGGAGCTGCAGGATGAACTCGAACTGGTTGCGCAGTGTCTTGACGGGGTCGAGCAGCCGGAAGCCGGTGCGGCTCGCCCACGCGGGAAGGCTCCACCAGCTGAACAGCTCGGCGAGGATTTCTGCGGCGCCGGCTGTGAGTTGCTCGGGCATGCCAAAGGGCATCCCGAGCCGCGTGTCGACGGGGCTGCCGAACGTGATCACCGAGCCGAGCCCCTGGCCACGGCGGTAGGCGGCGGCCTGGTAGCAGAACATCCCACCCTGGGAGTAGCCGCCGAGATGAACGTCCTTGCCGGTTTCCTCGTGGACCTGATCGACGGCCTCGGAGACGGCGACGACGTGGTCGGTGAGCGTCCGCTCGAGGCCGCCGGCCTCGCGCTCGGGCGCGCCAAAGTCGACCACCCAGGGGTCGATCCCGTGCTCGCGCAGGATCGAGACCGCGCTCGAGGTGGGGGAGACGTCGTAGACCTCGGCTGCGAGCATCATCGGCGGGACGAGCAGGATGGGGGGCCCGGCATCGCCGTTCGCG
This sequence comes from Solirubrobacteraceae bacterium, assembly GCA_036494115.1. Taxonomy (GTDB): domain Bacteria; phylum Actinomycetota; class Thermoleophilia; order Solirubrobacterales; family Solirubrobacteraceae; genus Palsa-465. The sequence continues at coordinate 34,535 of DASXOS010000147.1, forward strand.
TCGGGGTAATAGTGGCGCAGCCGGTAGACCCGCTGCTCGCTGGAGGTCTCGTACGGCGAGGGCTCCTGGTCGGTCTCGAGCCCGCCGAAGCGGGCAACCTCGAGCGCATTCTGGGCCGCGGCACCGAGCCGCGCCACGGGTGTGGTGAGGGTCTTCGGCAATAGGGGCACGGGTGCGCACATCTTCTCCGAACTGGGCACGGCTCGCCATGTGGTGCGCGCCGCTGCGGTCACGACGAATTGACGCCTGGACCTGGTCGCGCGCATAAAGTTCCAAAAACTTGGGCGACGAGCGGGGATATACGCGGCGAAGTGTCCTGCGGGCAGCCGGTGGCGCGGCGGCGGTCGGGCTTCTCGGGGGAGCGGAGCCGTGGCTGGCGCGCGCGGCCGCGGGGATGGCTGCGGGTATCCGTGCTCCGGGCTCGCTGCCCGATCCGAGCCGGCCCGCCGGCGAGCCCACCTCGGCGTTGCCGTTCGACCACATCGTCTGCCTCATGCAGGAGAACCACTCGTTCGACAACTACTTCGGGATGCTGCCGCGCCGGGGACAGCCTGGGGCGGACGGGTTCACGTTCGATGGGGCCGGGACGCCGCTCAACAGCAACCCCCTGGGGAGTGGGATCGTGCGGGTTCAGCACGCGCCCACGCCGTGCCAGCCGACGGACATCACCCAGTCGTGGACGCCGACCCACCAGGAGATCGACCACGGTCGGATGGACGGCTTCGCGAGGGTCGACCAGGGCCAGATGCTCTATTACGACCAGTCCGACATCCCGTTCTACTACTCGTTCGCGAACACGTTCACGGTCGGCAACCGGTGGTTCTGCTCGGCGCCGTGCCAGACGTATCCGAACCGCCGCTTCTACCTGTGCGGCACCGCGTTCGGTCTGATCTCGACCGACACCTCGAAGGTCACCCAGTCGCCCCCGAACGGCACGATCGTCGACCGTCTGAACCACTACGGGATCACGTGGAAGGACTACTTCGTCGACGTGCCGGGGACGGCGGTGATCTTCGACATCCCGGAGAAGAACCAGGCAAACATGGCGCCGATCGACCAGTTCTTCGCGGACTGCGCCGCCGGCACGCTGCCCAACGTGTGCTGGGTGGATCCTGAGATCGGCACCCTCAACGTGGTCGGATCGGCGCTGGCGGGCAAGGTGCCGATCGGCAACGGCGTCGCCAACTACAGCGCCGCCCAGGACCAGGACGAGGAGAACCCAGCCGACATCCAGCTCGGGGAGTCGTTCGTGCAGTCCGTCGTCGACGCCGTGCTGAGCTCGCCGGCGTGGCCGCGGACGCTCCTGGTGTGGATCTACGACGAGCACGGCGGCTACTACGACCACGTCCCGCCGCCGGCCGCGATCAAGCCCGACTCGATCCCGCCCGACCTCGGCCCCAAGGACTATCCGGGCGGCTACGACCTGTACGGCCCCCGGGTTCCCGCGGTTGTGGCCTCGGCGTATTCGAAGCCCCACGGCGTCACCAACGTCGTGCACGACCACACCTCGGTGCTGGCCACGATCGCCGCCAAATGGAACCTGCCGGCGATGACCTACCGCGACGCGAATGCCACCACGGTGGCCGACTTCCTCGATCCCTCGAAGCCGGCGCTGCTCGAGCCACCGACGCTGACGGGTTCAGGCGACGTCGCGGCCGGCGAGGCGAACTGCGACAGCTCCGACCCGAAGCTCACGGTGCTGCCGGCACCCCAGGTCACGCACGTGGGGCGCCTGATCGTGAAGTTCCTGGGGCGGCGCCAGAAGGCCCACGGGATCGTCGTCGAGCTGCGCACGACCAGCGGCACGCTGTCGAAGCTGACCGTCGAGCTCGAGCACCGGCACTCGCGCCACGTGCTCGTCCGCAAGCATGTCAAGGCCGTCGGGACCCACGAGCACAAGGTGGTGCTGCATCCGCACCATCATCTGCCGAATGGGCACTACACGCTCCTGGTCAAGCGGCACGGACATGTCCTCGTGCGCAGGACCGTGCACCTGCGCGGAGCTAGGTCGGGAGCTTCTCGCCCGAGTACAGCTTGAGCACCTCGACCGTGCCGGCGGGCGCGGCGTTGATGCAGAGCTCGCACAGCACGCACTCGTCGAGGTTCTTCTCGACGAGCTGCAGGGCGCCGTCGTCGTCCTGGGCGTAGATGTCGACCGGACAGACCTCGGTCAGCTTGGCCGCGAGCTCATGGTCCGAAGCGACGTCGTCTGAAACCTCGATGCCGATGAAGAGCGCGTCGGACCTCATACGGTCGCTCCGATCTTGTCCTTGACGATCGTCGGAATCTCGGAGATCTCCTCGGCGACGACGATCCCAGCCTCGGCGAGGCGGGCGATCTTCTCGCTCGCGGTGTCCTCCTTGCCCTCGACGATCGTGCCGGCGTGTCCGAAGCTCATCCCCGGCATCTCGTCCATGAAGCGACCGGCCATGAATGCCACGATCGGCAGCCGGGAGTTGTTCTCCGTCACCCACCGCGCGAGCTCGGCCTCCATCCGGCCGCCCGGCTCGGTGTAGATCACGATCGCCTGCGTGTCCGCATCGGCCTCGAACAGCGGCATCAGCTCGGCGTAGCTCTGGCCGATGATCGCGTCGCCGCCGATAGAGACGGCGGTCGACTGGCCGAGGCCGGCGGCGGTCAGCGTCGAGGACATCTCGGTGGTCATGCCGCCGCTGCGCGAGATCACTCCGACGGGACCCGGGGCGTAGGACTTGGCGGCGTCCTTGGCCGGTCCGCCGATACCGCCCATCTTGATCACGTCGGGAACGATGATCCCCAGGCAGTTCGGGCCGATGATCCGGGCGCCGCGCCCGTTCGCCAGCTCGACCATCTCGGCGACGTCGCCGCGCGGGATCCGCTCGGTGACGATCACCACCAGCTCGACGCCGTTCTCGATCGCCTCGAACACGGCGTCCTTGGTGAACGCGGGGGGGACGGTCACGACCGACCCGTTGATTGGCCCCCCGTGGTGGTCGACCGCCTGGGCGACGGTGTCGAACACGGGGACGCCGTGGACGTCGCGGCCGAGGCGGCCGGGGGTCACGCCGCCGACGATCTTGGCGCCGGCACCGTAGTCGAGGCATTCCCTCGTCAGGTTCACCGCCTCGCGGCCGGTGATCCCCTGGACGATGAAGGTGGTGTCGGCGTCAATCAGGATCGACACGGCTCAGACGTCCTTCTCTCCGCCAACCTCGGCGGTTGTCTGGCGAAAGCCCTCGGGAGCAGCGCCATCTGACGCGACGGCTGCGCCCTGGATCTTCTCCACCGCGCGGCGGGCGGCCTCGTGCAGCGACACGCTGCGGTCGGCGTACTCCACTCCGTAGCGCTCGAGGATCTTGAAGCCCTCCTCTTCCCAGGCGCCGGGGATGCGGAAGATCGCGATCTTCTCTGCCGGGTCGTAGCCGAGCTCGACGCAGGCCTTGATCACCCCGCGGGCGACGATGTCGACCCGCGTGTTGGAGACGATCGACATCATCACCGCGATCTTGTCGACGCCGGGCTTCTGGAGGACGAGCTTGGCCAGGCCGCAGGCCTTCGAGACCGAGGGGTTGCCGCCGATCTCGCAGTAGTTGGCGGGGTCGCCGCCGTGGGCGCGGACCGCGTCGAACAGGGTCAGGGATCCGCCGCCGGCGCCGATCACGAGGCCGAGGTTGCCGTCGAACTCGGTGACGTTGCCGGCCACGCCGCGGTGGTCCTGGGCGTCGACCTCCTCGCCGGCCAGCTCGAACGGAGTCGGATCGCGCGCGAGGCGCGTCTCCTCGCCTCCGACCCCGAGCTCGGCCAGCACTGCGTTCTGGC
>DASXOS010000148.1:0-36571 GCA_036494115.1 Solirubrobacteraceae bacterium
GGGGCTAAACGAACGTCCACGTGCTTGACCGCCGGTCAGGTTGGCGGTGCCGTGGGCCGAATTCCAGTGCATGCTCGGAGAGCAACTCAGAGCCCCTCGGCGCAACGCCCTGGCGCTGGCTGTGGCGGGGAACGTCATCCCCGTCGCGATCGCTACAGCGACGGATTTCTCCTCCCACCACCCGGTGTTCTTCGTGGGGGCGGTGGGGGCGTGCATCCCGCCGCTGGTCGTCACCGTCGTGCCCCGGCGCTGGCAGTTCGTGCGCCGCCTCGCCGCGTACGCGGGCCTCCCGCTGCTCACCCTGATGCAGGCGTACAGCGGCGGCGCCGCCTCTCCCTACGCCGTGCTGATGATGATGGCGATGGTGTGGTTCGGCTTCCAGGCCTCCGACCGCGAGGTGGTGGGGATGATCGGCGTCCTCGCGGCTTGCGCGTACCTGCCGATGCTGCTCGTGGGGGCGCCCGCGTTCCCGGTGCACTGGGGCAACGCGACGCTGCTGGTGCTGATCGGCGCGACCGTCGCCGGGTCGCTGCGCCTGGCGACGCGCGAGACGATGCGGGTGACCGAGAAGCTGCGCCGCGAGGCCGTGATCGATCCGCTGACCGGGTTGCTCAATCGTCGCGGCTGGGAGCCGAGCGCGCAGCGGGCGCTCGAGCAGGCGCGCCGGATCGGCGGCATGGTGGCGATGATCACGCTCGACCTCGACCACTTTAAGCAGGTCAACGACGCCTCCGGCCACGATCACGGCGACCGCATTCTGCGGGAGACCGCCGACCGGCTGAAGGCCACCATGCGGGCGAGCGACGTCGTGGCTCGCCTCGGCGGCGACGAGTTCGTAGCGCTGCTCATCCAGTCGACCCCGGAAGGCGCGATCGGAGCGGTCAAGCGCCTGCGCGAGATCACGCCCGGGCCGGTGACGTTCTCCGCCGGGATCGCCATCTGGGAGCCGCGGGAAACGCTCTCCGAACTGCTGCGCCGCGCCGACCTCGCGCTGTATGCCGCCAAGGCCGGCGGTGGCGACCGTGCCGACTTCGCCCCCGCGGCGCTCACGGCCGAGGCGCTCGGCTCACTGCGCGCCGCCTGACGACGACGGCGCGCAGGAGCGCGAGAGACGAAGCTGCGTGGCTACGCCGTTGGGGACGCGACGGCCGTCGGCTCGGGGGTCTCGGTGGGCGCCGGCTCCGCGGGGGCCGGCGGCGGGGCGGCAGCCTCGGCGGCGGCGTGGGCGCCGGCCGCGCCGGCGAGACCGATAGCGAGCGCCGTCAGGGCGGCGCCCGGGCCCGAGCGATCCGCGCCGAGGGCAGCGTCGAGCGACACCGGGCCGGGTCCTTGCTCGGCGACCGCCAGGGCGGCGAGGATCAGGACCAGGTTGTACTCGTAGCCGCCGTTCGTGGTCCAGATGCCGTTCTTGAGGTGGACGCGGTTGATCGCGGTCAGCATCACGGCGACGAGCGATCCAGCGGCGAGCGGGGTGGCCAGCCCAAGCGCCAAGGCTGCTCCGCCCGCGGCCTCCCCGACGCCGCCGGCGATCGCGTGGCGCTTGCCGGGCCTCATGCCCATGCTCTCGAAGCCCTGGGCGGTGGCCTCGAGGCCGTGGCCGCCGAACCATCCGAACAGCTTCTGGGTGCCGTGGCCGACGAACAGTCCTCCCACGACGACGCGCAGCAATAAACGAAAGAGCTTCATGACGAACATCCTTTGGACGGGGATAGGTGCAGTCCGCGGACGACCGGGGCCGGTCGTCACACGTTTATTGTACGCACAACTATTTCCCGATGACCACCGCTCTGAACCACCCGCTTGGCCTCGTACAGCGACTCGTCGGCGCGCACCATGAGCTGGCCGGCGCCCTCCTCGCGGTCCCAGGTGGCGATCCCGATCGAACAGGTGTGAGGAGCCGGCATCCGGGATTGCAGGCGGTCGGCGAGGATGGCGGCCTCCGACGCGCCGCAGCCCGGCATCAAGAGCGCGAACTCGTCGCCGCCGATTCGGGCCAGGACGTCATCGGGACGAAGCGTCGTCTTCCACGCCCGGGCCACGTCGACCAGCAGCGAATCCCCGCCGGAATGGCCGTAGAGATCGTTCACGGCCTTGAAGCTGTCGATATCGACGAGCGCGAGGCTCACCGGGTCGCCGGTGCGGCGGGCACGCGCGAGCCCGCGGTCGAGCTCGGCCTGCCAGGCATGCCGGTTCGCCAGTGAGGTGAGGGCGTCGGTGTGCGCCAGCTCCTCCAGCCGGCTCATCAGCCGCTCGCGTTCGCGCTCTTGGCGGCGGGCGTAGCCGACGAGCGACTGCATCGTGCACCCGACGACGGCCGAGAACACCAGGAACAGCAGTGCCGCCCGCCACGTGCTGGGCGGGTAGTCCGGGCCGCCGGAGACGATCGGGACGAGCAGTACGAGCGCGATCCCCACGAGCAGCGCCCACAGCTGCCGGGGCGTCCCGTACACGGCCAGCCAGAACACCGGTAGGAGAGCCATCGGCGCCACGCCCGAGGGGCCGCCCGCGGCACGGATCAGCACGAACGCGCCGAGGTAGGCGAATGCCGGCACGGACCGCGTCCACTGGGGGAGTCGCCTCCAGGGAACACGCAGCGACACGAGCGCGATCACGACGGTGAGCGCGAGGGCCGCGACGAGCAGGCCCAGCCGCCAATGGGCGCCGGGAAGCCAGAACAGGACGAACGGCACGAACGCAGCCGCAAACGACGGCAGCAGGATCCGCCAGTAGCCGTCAGCGAGAGACGCACCTTCTCGCATACGCACCCCTATCGGCAGGATCGACGCGCGGCGAAAGCGATCCGGGGGCTCCGGAGTGGGTATGTAACGGTTTCCCCATGTTGCTGTCGATTTACCTGAACGATCACCTGGCCGGTGCGACCCTCGGCCGCGAGCTCTCGCGCCGCGCCGCCGGCAGCAATCGAGGCTCGAGCTACGGGCCGTTTCTCGAGAACCTCGCCCGCGAGGTTCACGAGGACCGGGAAACCCTCCTCGAGGTGATGCGAACGCTGGATGTGGGGGTTGATCGCTTGAAAGTGGCCGGCGCCTGGGGGGCCGAGAAGCTCGGGCGACTGAAGCCGAACGGCCGCCTGACCGGCTACTCGCCGCTCAGTCGCGTGGTGGAGCTGGAGGGTCTGACGCTCGGCGTGAGGGGCAAGCTCGCGATGTGGCGGGCCCTCGAACTCGTGCAGAGCGAGCATCCGGCGCTGCACGGATTCGACTTCGCCGCGCTGGCGGCCCGGGCCGAGCGCCAGCAGGAGGGGCTCGAGGAGCAGCGGCGCGCGGCGTGCGCCGAGGCCTTCAGAGCGGAGTCCTGAGCGCCGATTAGGGTCTGCGGCGTGCCCGCCAGCGTCCGTCCGCTCAGTGGCGACCCGCCCCGGTTCGAGGGCGGACTGCAGCAGGTCGCCGATGGCGCGTGGGCATGGCTCCAGCCGAACGGCGGCTGGGGCGAAGCGAACGCCGGTCTGGTGGTGGGCGGCGAGGCGGCGCTCCTCGTCGACACGCTGTGGGATGAGCGGCTGGCGCGCCAGATGCTCGACGCGATGACGCCCGTCCTCCAAGGCCGCGAGCTGCGCTACGTGTTCAACACCCATTCGGACGGCGATCACTGGTGGGGCAACCGCGCGGTCCCGGCGCCGGCCGAGATCCTGACCACGACGGCGAGCCGGGCGACGATGGACGAGGACACCACGCCGCATGAGCTCGCGCGTTTGGCGCGACTCACGGGGCTGGGCGCACGCCTGCCAGGCCCGTTGCACGGACTGACGAGCTACGTGCGCGACATGCTTGCTCCGTTCGACTTCGGTGGCGTGGAGCTGCGCTTCCCGGACCGCTCGTTCGAGGCTGAGGAGACGCTGCTACTCGGCGAGCGCGCGGTGCGGCTGCGGAAGCTCGGCCCCGCGCACACGCCGGGCGACGCGATCGTGCACGTGCCGGACGTCGGCGTCGTGTTCGCGGCCGACGTGTTGTTCGTCGGGGTCACGCCGGTGATGTGGTTCGGGCCGCTCGAGGGCTGGATCGCCGCGCTTGACACGCTCCTGTCGCTCGATGCTGCGCTCTACGTGCCCGGCCACGGACCGGTGTGCGGACGCGATGGGGTGCTCGAGCTGCGCGAGTACATGACGTGGCTCGGAGATGTGACGCGCACACAGCACGCGGCGGGCCGCACGGCGTTGGACGCGGCGCGCGCAGCGATCGCCATGCCCGAGTTCGGGCGTTGGCGCGACTGGCTAGGGCCGGAGCGGATCGTGATCACCGTCGACACGATCAATCGCCATTTGCAGGGAAGTGACCCGGTGGGGATCTCGGCGCAGGGCCGCGCGAAGCTGTTTAAGCGGGCGGCGGCGCTGCAGACGGACCTGAGCGGCCGTACGCGCTGACGCGGCGGGCGATTTTCGCCGCAAACGGGACGAAGTTGGAAAGCAACTTGAAATCCCTTAGGGGATTTTCAATCTGCTGGAAACGGAGTAGGACATATGCCATGTCGCTTACATCCGGGTCCGACCTCTTTCAACGCGTACACCGGGACCACGACGACAAGGCCCGCGAGGAGCTGGTCCTCCGGCACCTGCCGCTGGCCCGGAAGCTCGCCGGCCGCTATGCCCGCACGCAGGAGCCGTTCGATGACCTCTACCAGGTTGCGTGCCTCGGGCTGGTCAAGGCGATCGACCGTTTCGACGCCGAGCGGGGGGTCACGTTCGCTTCATTTGCCGTGCCCACGATTCTCGGTGAGCTGAAGCGCCACTTCCGCGACAAGGGGTGGTCCGTGCATCTTCCGCGCGGGCTCCAAGAGCTCGTGCTCAAGGTGCAGGACGCCGACGCCAAGCTGAACGCGCGGCTCGGGCGCTCGCCGACAGTCGTCGAGATCGCGCAATTCCTCGAGGCGCGAACCGAGGACGTAGTCGAAGCGCTCGACGCCCTCGCCGCGCATCGCGCCGCCTCACTGGATGCGCCCGTCGAGACCGGCATTGAGGACGGCTCCAATACGCGCCACGACCTCGTCGGCGCGGAGGACGAACGCTTCGCCCTGGTCGAGCTGTACGCCAGCATGAAGTCGGCAATCGCCGAACTGGCTGAGCGCGATCAGGACATCCTCGCGCTGCGGTTCGACGAGAAGCTCACGCAGCGCGAGATCGCCGGACGGATCGGTGTCTCACAGATGCAGGTGTCGCGGATGCTCCGCCGCATCACCACCGAGCTGCGAACCAGCATGGAGCTCCCGCCGGCGGCCGCGGATGGCGGCGACCGCCGGCAGAGCCAAAAACGAAAAGCCCGCTAAACGCTAAGCGGCTACGAGCTCGTCGCGCTTGCGAGCGACGCCGTCGAGCAGCTCCTTGAAGGAGTCGCTGAACTTCTCGACGCCCTCGCGCTCGAGCGTGGCGACGACGTCGTCGTAGTCGACGCCCGCATCGGCGAACGCCTCCAGGGTCTGACGGGCCTCGTCGACGTCCTGCTCCAGGGTGTCGGCGATCTTGCCGTGGTCCTGGAAGTCCCGGATCGTCTCGAGCGGCATCGTGTTGACGGTGTCGCTGCCGATCAGTTCCTCGACGTAGATCACGTCGCGGTAGTCGGGGTTCTTGGTCGAGGTCGAGGCCCACAGGCAGCGCTGTGGTGACGCGCCCTCGGCAACCAGCTCGTCCCACTCGGATCCCTGGAACAGCTCCTGGTAGGTCTGGTAGGCGAGCTTGGCGTTCGCGATCGCGAGCTTGCCCTTGAGCTCATCGTGACCGCCGATCTCGTCGAGGCGCTTATCGGCCTCGGTGTCGACACGCGACACGAAGAACGACGCCACCGATGCGACCGTGCTCAGGTCGCCGCCGCTCTCCTTGAGGCGCTTCAGCCCGCGGATGTAGGCCTCGGCTGCCTGACGATGGCGCTGCAGCGAGAACAACAGCGTCACGTTCACCGGGATCCCGGCGGCGATCGTGTCCTCGATCGCCTGGATGCCAGGCTCGGTGCCGGGAATCTTCACGAACAGGTTCGCGCGGTCGACGCGCCGGGCGAAGTCCTTCGCCTGTTCGACCGTCGCCTCGGTCTTCATCGCGAAGTCGGGCTGGACCTCCAACGACACCCATCCGTCGCGGGTCGACTCACCGTGCTCGATGACCGGCCGCAGGATGTCGCAGGCCGCGCGGATGTCCTCGATCGCCAGCTCGAAGAACACCTCGGCCGGGTCGTCCTTCTGGCGCAGCACCTCGCGCATCTGATCGTCGTAGGCGTTGCCGTCGGCAATCGCCTTCTGGAAGATCGTCGGGTTTGAGGTGAGGCCGACGATCCCCTCATCGACCAGCTTCTGAAGATCCCCGTCGTTGATGAACTCTCGGGAGATGTAGTCGAGCCACGGGCTGGTCCCGTGCTCGCGCAGTTCTTGCAGTGGGGTTGGCATCACGGCCTCCAGGTTCGGGCTTCTCATTGTTGCTTACCCACCTTATGTTGACGCGAACGTCGAATCCGGTGATCTGGATGGGCTCGGCGGTGATCCGGATGGGCTCGGGATTCGAAGTTCGAAGCACCCACGCCGACCGCTCCCGCGTCGCGCCAACCCGGAACTACCGAATGGCCGACGTTGGCCAGGCTGGCGTCTACCGCCCGTCGAATCGCTGTGCTACCGTCGCCCGCCGCGGGCGCACCCCACCTGGCTCAGAGCCGGTGGCACATCGTTTCGTAACCGGAGGAGAGGGACAGTTCATGGCAAGGATCGCTCGTCGTTGTACGCCCGTTGTCGCATGCGCGTTGCTCGCATGCGCGGCCGGGCCCATCACCGCCGCCCAAGCGGCCAAGCACAAAGCCAAGAGCCAGACGCTGGTCGTCTGTAAGCACGGCTGCCGCTACTCCACGATCCAGCAGGCGGTCAATCACTCCGGCCGGAAAGCGACGATCGACGTCAGGCCGGGCAAGTACGTGGAGGGCGTGTTCGTCAAGGGCCACCGCCACGACGGCCTGCACATCATCGGAATCGGCAAGAAGCCCTCGGCGGTGGTGATCGAGGGCCGGCATGCGCACGGTCCCGAAGGAGCGGCCCAGAACGGGATCGAGGGCGACAACGTCAACAACCTCGACCTCGAGAACATGAAGGCGGAGCACTTCGCGTCCAACGGCTTCTTCATCAACGGCTGCAAGGGCTATGAGATGAAGGACCTGATCGTCGGCTTCAATCACTCCTACGGGATGTACGTGTTCAAGTGCGTCGGCGGACGGATGACGCAGTCGGTCGGCTATGGCAACGGCGACTCCGCGTTCTACGTGGGCGGTACGCCGTTCCAGAAGCACCCGATCCAGACCACGCTCGACCACCTGCGGGGCTACGAGAACGTGCTGGGGTACTCGGGCACGAACTCCAAGTACGTCGTGATCAGGGACTCCGAGTTCTACAACAACGGTGCGGGCATCGTGCCGAACACGCTCCAGTCAGAGCCCTGGCAGCCGGCCTCCTCAGGACTGATCGAGCACAACCTCGTCTACTGGAACAACTTCGACTACTACCGGCCGGGCTCGCCGGTGCGCACCGTCAGTAGCGGAGTCGGCTCGAAGCAGGCGAACTACCCGATCGGCGCCGGTGTGATGCTGTTCGGGACGACCGACTGGACGGTCAAGGACAACTCGATCTTCGGCAACTTCCTGTGGGGCGCGGCGGCGTTCTCCGATCCCACCAATCCCACGCAGAAGGCCGTCAACGACGGCAACCGGTTCATCGACAACAAGATGGGCGGGGTCTTCAACGACGCCAACGGCGCTGACTTCTATAACGACGGCTCGGGCCGCGGCACCTGCTTCGAGGGCAACTCGGCGGGGTCGACGTTCGACCACTCCAACACCGAGCCGGACTCACAGCTGTATGCGAGCTGTCCGAACAGCTTCGGCACCGGGACCACCGCCGCGGACTCGAGTCAGTTCGGGAAGCTTGCGGCGATCGTGCTGTCGAACCCGCCGACCGACCAGGAGAAGATCTGGCACGTCCACGCGCACCCGCCTCGCAAGGGCCGCACGCCGTTCGAAGGATGAGAAAGGGGAAGCTCTGAGATGAAACGCAACACGCTGATCGGTTCCGGGGCCGCGCTCGCCGCAGTGGCCGCAGCCGCGGTCGTCGCGGTGCCCGTCACGGCCGGCGCCACGAGCGCGCACGGCGCGAAGGCCACGGCCAAGCACATCACCGTCGCCGACGACTACTTCAGCAAGTCGAACCTCAAGATCAAGAAGGGCGGAGCGGTCAACTTCGTGTGGAGCCCGCAGAACTTCGAGTCGCACAACGTGACCCTGGTCAAGGGCCCGAAAGGCGTCAAGCACGGGCAGTTTACCTCCGTCACCGGCAGCACCGGGATCCGCTTCAAGCGCACCTTCAAGAAGCCGGGCGTCTACCACTTCATCTGCACGATTCACCCGGGGACGATGATCCTCACGCTGACCGTCTCGAAGTAGCCGAGGATGGCCGTACCGCCGATCGGCCGGCGCCAGTTCATGGCTGGCGCCGGCGGCATGTTCTTCTGCACGCTCGCGGGCCATCGCCTGAACGCCGACTCGCACGTCGACATCGAGCACCTCGGATCGCAGGTGCCGGTGCCGCCGAAGGTGCGAGCTGCCACGGCCGAGAGCTCGGCCACCCGTTTCGTCTCGTCGCTGACCACGGCCGGCGTGCAGACGCGCGAGTACTGGATCAAGGCGGTCAAGACCCGCTGGCACATCGTCCCCACCCACCACGACGGGATGATGGACCGCAAGGTCCACGGCAAGGCCACGTTCAAGGCGCTCGCCTACCAGAGCTACACGCCTGGCTTCGGCAAGCCCCTCGGGCCGCCGTCGATTCCGGGGCCGCTGCTCGAGGCCCAGACAGGCGACACGATCGTCGTCAACTTCCGCAACGAATGCGGCGTCCCCGTGACGATGCATCCGCACGGGATCTTCTACACGAACGACATGGACGGTGCCTACAAGGGCAAGTACACCGATCCCGGGGGCTTCGTCGAGAACCACCGCACGTTTCAGTACGTCTGGGAGGCGCGGGCGGGCACGGAGGGGGTGTGGCCCTACCACGACCACGGGCCGCTCGACCCAGTCCCGGTGTTCAAAGGCCTGTTCGGCCACCTGATCATTCGCAAGCCGGGCGCGCCGGTGCCGGACCGCGAGTTCTTCCTCGCCCTGCATTCGTTCACGCCGCTGGCCACCGGGCTGAACGACAACTTCTCCTGCATCAACGGGCGCGCGTACGCCGGCAACACCCCGACGCTGCGTGCGGCGGTGGGGCAGCGCGTCGTGTTTCACGTGTTCGCGCTCGACGACAACTTCCACACGTTCCACGTCCACGGCCACCGTTGGATCGACCCCGACGGCGGTCTGTTGATCGACAACAAGACGGTCGGGCCGGGGGACATCATCAGCCTCGAGTGGGTCGAGGACAACCCGGGCCGCTGGTTCTACCACTGCCATGTCTTCTCCCACCTGCACATGGGGATGAACGGCTGGTACGTCGTCACCTCCTGAGGTCGTTTCGCCCGTTGGCGGTCGCGGCCATCGCCCTCGGCACGTCGCTGGCTTGCACCGCCGCCGCGGCGCCGGCCCTCGCCGCCGACGCCAAGATCGCGATCGGCCACTACCGGTGGTCGAACGACGTGATCCACGTCGACCTCGGCCAGCACGTCACCTGGTACTGGGTCGGCCCCGACACGATGCACTCGGTGACCGGGGTGTCGGCCAACGACGCCGGAGTCGACTCCGACCCGAGTCGCTCAGAGCCCGAGCACCGGGTCGGCGACCACTTCCAAGTCACCTTCAGCCAGCCGGGCGTCTACCAGTTCCAGTGCAAGCTCCACCCGGTCGTCCACGGCGAGGTCGTCGTCTCCGACGCGCCCGGCAACCCCGCCGACGATCCCGACCCGATCCCGGTCCCCAATGTCGATCTCATGCATCCGCGGCTGAGCGGCATCGTCCTCGACCGACAGCGGTTCGCGCGCGGCGGGACCACGCTCCACTACACGCTCGACGACGCCGCGATGTTGGACGCCGAGATCTGGCACATGCGGCACGGCCACCGCGACCGGTACGCCGGCTGGGCCCGATGGCGCGGCCACATCGGCTTCAACGACGCCCGCTTCGGCGCTCGCAGCCGCCACTTCACGCCCCGTCCCGGCCACTACGTCGCCCACCTGAGGGCGACCGACTTCTTCAACAATGCCAGCGCCACCAGGACGCTGCGGTTCACGGTTCGCTAAGCAGCGGCCCGCGAATAGAACGCGGCTTCCTGTTCGCCGAGTTCGGTGGCGGGCGGGTCATCGTAGAACCACTCGCGCGCGATTCGGTGGAAGTTGCCGCGCCCGTGCAGCTGGGAGAGCACGGCCAGCGTCAGCACCTCCATCCGCCGGCCGAAGAGATGGTCGGGTGGCGCCGACTCGTGGCGCAGCTGTCCGAAGTACTCCGAGCGCGGATCGCTCATGTCGATCAGGACCTGGGTGGCGTATTCGGGCGAGAGCTCGATGTACTCGTCCTCCGTGTACCAGGCGGTGGCGGCGCGGAAGTGCTCGAGCACCTTGTCCGGATCGAACTTCTCGGGCTCGGGAAAGAAGCCGGTCTCGGCGCCGATCCGCATGATCGTGTCCTTGTCGCCCTCGATCACGGCGCGCGCCACTTGGATCTCGAGCTCGACCGCGCCCGGCGGCATCCGCTTGAACAGCCCGAAGTCGAGGAACGCCATGCGGCCGTCGGCGAGGAGCATCGAGTTGCCCGGGTGCGGATCGCCCGAGAACTGGTGGTGGCGGTACAGACAGCCGAAGTAGAAGCGGAAGATGATCTCCGAGAGGCGGTCGCGCTCCTCCTGGGGTCGCTTCTTGAGCTCCTCAAAGCCGACGCCCTCGACGAACTCCGACACCATCACCCGCTCGCGCGAGAGCGAGGTGATCACGTCGGGGATCACGATGAACGGGTGGCCCCTGAAGATCCGGGCGAGTGTGCGCTGGTTCTGCGCCTCGAGCTCGTAGTCGAGCTCCTCGGCGACCCGGTTGCGGATCTCCTCGCCGATCGCCTGGGGATCCATGCCGGGGGCAATCCGCTTCGCCAGCCGCAGGATCAGCCCCAGGTTCTGCATGTCGGCCCTGACCGCGGCGGCGACGCCCGGGTACTGGACCTTGACCGCCACAGTCCGGCCGTCGTGGAGCTGGGCTCGGTAGACCTGGCCGATCGAGGCGGCGGCAATCGCCTCCTCGTCGAACTCCGCGAACACCTCCTTCAGCGGCTCGTCGAGCTCCTGCTCGATCACCTTGCGCATGTCCTTGAAGCTGACCGTGGGGGCGGCGTCCCGCAGCGCACCGAGCTTGCGCTGGAACTCCTCGCGGTACTCCTCGGGCACGAGGCCGGCGTCCAGGAACGACAGCACCTGACCGACCTTCATCGCCGCGCCCTTCATCGTGCCGAGCGCGGCCACGATCTGTTCGGCGGCCTCGATGTGCCGGCGTTCGAGCGCCGCCTCGCGTCCCTCTTTGGTGCGGGTGACATTCGCCGCGCGCGTGCCAGCCTGGCGGATCGCCTGCCCCGCGGCGAGTCCCCCGATCTTCGCAGTACGCCCGACGCGCGAGGTCGGGATCTTGTCCTTCGCCACGACGGGCAATGCTAATGCTCCTGGGCCGGCAGAACGCTCGTGGCGCCTGATCAGCCGGTTCGGAACGGCCGCTGACGCATCAGGTCGCGGAACGCGGAGAGCGCGCTGGCCGAGGAGTTCACCCGCCAGTCGGTCTCCTTGACGCGCTGGAACCAGACCAGGACCCGGACTCGCTTGAAGTCGCTGTCGAGCGTGTGACCGATGCCCTTGATCCAGGCCGCCTTGCTCCCTCCGGACTCGCCTGAAGAGGTCTCGCTGATCATCACCGGCTTCGAGGTCATGTGGGTGAGGATCGCGTACGAAGGACCGAACACCTGCTGGAAGGTCGCCCACGGGTCGCCGTTGACGTTGCCGTAGTTGTAACCGTCGAGCGACACCCAGTCGACGTACTGATCGCCGGGATAGAAGGCGGTGAACGGGCAGCCCCCGTTGCAGTCAACGTTGGGTGACCACACGAACTGGACGTTTGAGGCCCCGACCTGCTTGAAGATGCTCTCCACGTGGCGCCAGGCGGAGACGAACATGTGCGGAGTGTTGCCGTCGTGGCCGGGCCCGTACGGCTCGCCCCCGAGGTTCATCTCGTGAGCGAAGCGGATGTAGATCGGCTGACCCCATGCACGGGCGGCCTCGGCGGAAGTACGGACATAGGAGTCGAGCTTGCCCTCGGCGATGTCGAGGAGGGGGATGCCCTTGCCGTGAAACGTCGGATCCCAGGTGATCATCGGGACCACGCCCAGCGATGCGACGGCGCGAACCTGAGACGGGTACAGGAGCGGCGCGTCCCAGCCCTGGTACCACATGTCGATCTTCGGCTTGATCCCGGCGAGCGCGGTGAACTGGTCGAGCCCGGCCGTCGGCGCGCCGTCGGTGTTGACGCCCAGCGCAACGCCGGAGCTCGTGGCCAGTGGATCGTGGCTGGAAGTCTTAGCGACGGCGCCCGCGTGCGAGCCACGGTGGTGCGACGATCCCGGACTGGTGAATCCGGTGACGTGACCGAACACCACCAACACCGCCGCCAGCGTGGCCGCGACGACCGCCGCCGCGATCCAAAGGGAACGGGCGTGCCGCCCGTGGTCGGGCTTCCCGATCTGGATGAACGACATGTCTTCCATGTTTTCCGCGCGCGGCTGTGACCGCCGAGCGCGATGCCTGCTGCGCTCGATCATCGTTGGCACGACGATCAGCAGCAGCACAATTCCGGCAAGCGGCCCCCATACCGATGGCCCGGACAGTGACACCGATTGTAGCCGCGCTCCGAGGTAGGTCACGACAGCGACCTCGGGAAGGATCCCCAGCGCCGTCGTCCACAGGAACCGGCGCCGCGGGACACGAACGATTCCACACGCGAAGCACACCGGACTGAACGGCACGAGCGGGATCAGCCGCAGCACCAGGAGCGGCCGAGGCCCTCCGGCGGCGACCCGCGTC
The DNA here is from genome assembly GCA_036494115.1 of Solirubrobacteraceae bacterium. Lineage (GTDB taxonomy): Bacteria > Actinomycetota > Thermoleophilia > Solirubrobacterales > Solirubrobacteraceae > Palsa-465. The sequence continues at coordinate 13,009 of DASXOS010000148.1, forward strand.
TCGACCCGCGTCAGCCGCTCGGGGCCGACCAGTCTCGCCACCACCGGGTGACCGACCCAGATCCCGATCTGGTAGGCGACGATCGCCGAGAGCATCAGACCGAGCAGCACCACCGGGACGGCCAGCCAGAACCCGAGCGCGAAGCCGGAGGCCGCCGCCAGCAGCTCGGCGGGATAGGGCACCGCCGTGTGCGCCAGCGCGGCAAGCACGATCGCCACCGCCGCCCAGGCGCCGATGCTCCCGAACTGGGAGCGCAGGGCGTCCACGTCCCCATGGACGAGCGCCCGGCCGATTGCGCTGGCGTGCGGGCCCTCGCCGGCAATCAGGAACGCTCCGACCAGCGCCAGGCACGCCGCCACCCAGACGGCTACGACAGCCAGCGTGCGCGACCGCCCGCTGGATTCCAGTACCGCCGGTCCGGTCACATGAATCGATTCTAGGTCGGCGCCATCAGCGCTCTCAACGCATCGAGGCGCGGCGGGCGCCGTCAGCCCTCCGCGCATCGAGGCGCGGCCGAACAATCGTCCAATGCTCAGGTGATGATTCGCTAGACAAACCACTGAGGACGATGGCCAGGGCATGCTCTCCCGCCACCGCCTCCGCCGTGCCGCGCTGACGGGCGCAATCCTCGTCAGCGCCGCCGGCGCACTGATCACCCCCGGTTTCGCCCAGGCGGCCGCCAAGCCGATCGCCCTGGGAGTCAATCTCGACAATGCCCCCGGCTCCGCCGCCTCGCTGCAGAGCTACACCAGTCTTGTTTCCCGCAACCCCGCGATCGTGATGTGGTACCAGCAGTGGTCCGAGCCGCTGTTCTACTCGACCCAGCTGCCCCACACCGCAGCCATCGGCGCGATCCCGATGATCACCTGGGATCCGTCGCTGAACGGCACCGGCATCGCGTTCAAGGACATCACGGCGGGCAAGTACGACTCATACGTCAAGAGCCAGGCGACGGCCGCCGCCGCCTGGAAGCAGCCGATCTACATCCGCTTCGCCCACGAGATGAACCTGGGCGATTCGCCGTTCGGTCCGGGCCAGCACGGCAACACCGCCGCCAGCTTCGTGTCCGCCTGGCACCACGTGGTGAACATCTTCCGCCAGCAGGGCGCGACCAACGTGGAGTGGGTGTGGTCGCCCAACGTCGACTGCGGGGGGAAGTGCCCGTTCACGTCGTTCTACCCAGGCAGCAACTATGTCGACTGGGTGGCACTCGACGGCTACAACTACGCCTCGGTCGACCACGTCGCCTGGGAGAGCTTTGACCAGGTCTTCGGTCAGTCGTATGCGGAGCTCACCAGCATCAGCAGCAAGCCGATGATGATCGCCGAGACCGGCTCGACCGAGAACGGTGGCAACAAGGCACAGTGGATCACTCAGTCGTTCATGACCGAACTGCCGAAGTACCCGCACATCCACGCCGTGGTCTGGTTCGACCGGAACAAGGAGACCGACTGGCGGGTCAACTCCTCGCCGGCGGCGCTGGCCGCGTGGCAGCAGGTGGTGGCCTCTCCGCAATACGCCGGCACCGCGGCGACGCTGATGAGCCTGACCCCAACCTCCAGCGACGCGAGCAGCCGCGCCGTGGCCACGCCGGCCTCAGCGGCGCTGGCGAGGACCACGCTTCGGCCGACCACCGCCGGTAGGGCAAAGAAAGCTCGCAAGCACAAAAAGCACCACGGCCGCCACCGCCGTCATCGCCACCACCGACGGCACGCGCGCCGGCGGACGCACGGCAGGCGTCGCGGTTAGCTGACCGGCAGGAGCTCGGCGAGCAGCGCTTCGACCCGCTGGGAGAACCGGTCGAAGGCGAAGCGTTGCTCCACCGCCGCCCGCCCGGCGGCACCGATCTCGGCCCGGCGCCGGTCGTCGCCGAGGAGTTCGCGCAGCGCTTGCGCCAGCCCGGACACGTCGCCGTACTGCACGTGCAGCCCGGTGACGCCGTCGTCCACGACCTCGACGCTCCCGCCGTGCGCCCCGGCAATCACCGGTTTGCCGTAGTACATCGCCTCCAGAAACACGATCCCGAATCCCTCCTTGCGGCTGGGCAGCGCGAACACCTCCGTACCGGCCAGGTAGGTGTGGAGCTCGCGGTCGTCGATCCCGCCCGTGAACCGGACCGCGTCTGCGACGCCCAGCTCGCGGCTCAGCTGCTCGAGCCGCGGCCGGTCCTCGCCGTCACCGACGATCGTGCAGCGCAGCCCGGGCAGGCTGGGCCGGGCCTCGGCGACCGCGCGGATCAGGGTCTCGACCCCCTTCTCGCGATCGATCACGTTCATCCGTGCCACCGTGAGCACGCTGCCCGGGCGCGGCGGGTCGGTGATCGAGTCCGCCTCACTGACGAACTCCGGGTCGAGCGGGATCGGGACGGTGACGAGCCGCTCCGGCCGGACGCCGTGGCGCTCGATCACCTCACGAGCGGTGTAGTCGCTGACCGACATGACCCGGGTGGCCCGAGTGAGGGCAGCGCGCTCTGAGCGCGTGAGGTCCTTCCATACCTCGATCCCGTGGACGATCGTGAGGATCGGGGCGCGGCGGCAGAGCAGGCGCGGGATCGTCAGCAGCACGCCGAAGTCGACCACGCCGACGATCAGGAGGTCGTAGGGGCGCGCCAGCGCGAGCGCGCTCTGCAGCGCGAACCGGTACCGGTTGTCCTCGCACCCCGTGACCGCTCGGGCCACGTAGCGCCGGTCCTGCCAGCCGCGCGGATCGCGGAGGCTGACGACGTCGAGCGCCGCGTCGTGGCTGGCGCACCAGCGGGTGACGACGCCGCAGAACATCCGGTTGTGCTGCTGGATCCCGCCATGGCCGGCCAGCCCCGGAAGGAGCGCGAGGATTCGCCGCGGCTTCCGCATCTCAGCGGCCGGCAACGGAGCTCGCCTCCTGTTCGAGCCGCGCCCGCTCCGCCCGGTCGGCGGCGGGGGCCGCGCCGGGGGCGATCGCGCTGAGGAGCGTCCGCGCGGCGAATGCGAGCGAACCCATCCCCGGGTCCTGGCGCACCACGCGCGCTGCCAGCGCGGCCAGGCCACGCCGGTCGCCCCGGCGCAGATAGAACGTCCGCGCGTACTCTGAGGAGAAGAAGTCGATCACCGGCTCCCTGCCGGTGGCCCGCAGGCGGTCGTTCAGGTAGGCGTCCTGGTTGCGGTGAAACGCCTCCGACCGTGGACGGCCGCGGCCCCACGCGTTCGACCCGTGCCGGCGGTACAGCCCCAGCTCCTCGTCGATCCAGCGGACCTCGCCGAGCAGCGAGGAGGCACGCACGATCAGGTCATCCGCGCCGTGGGTGACGTCTGGCGCGGTGCGCAGCGGAAACACCTGATCCACGAGCGGACGCGTCAGTGCCAGGCCACTCGTCGGCGCACCGGCGAACGGCAGGTACCGGTTGCGGCGGGCGAACTCGTACAGGTTTCCCGCGAGGCTGTCGCGACGCTCGAGCGGCTCGCGCCCTCCGAGCGGCGTGCTGTCGGCATCGATCGGCGTCATGGGGTGGCAGACGAGCACGGTCCGGTCGAGTGATGCGTGCGCGCGCAGCCAGTCCACGAGCGCCGGCACCTTGCCCGGCGCGAACGCGTCGTCCGCGTCGAGCAGCAGCACGACCTCGCCGGTGGTCCGCGCCACGCCGGCGTTGATCGCCCCGGCCTGCCCGGCCTGCTCGACCAGGACCGGAACCACCTGTGCGCCAAACCCGGAGATCAGCTCGCGTGAGCAGTCGGTCGAGCCGTCGTCGACGAGCACGACCTCGAGCGGTGCGTAGTCCTGCTCGAGCACGCTGTGCACGGCCTCCGCCAGAAACCGGTCGTAGTTGTGGTTGGTGATGACGACGCTGACGGTGGGCTCAGCCATCGGGGGCTCCGATTCGCAGGGCCTCGTCGTAGACCTGCTCGATCGCCTCGCGCGCCCGGCTGAGCGCGTGCTCGGTCTCGACGAACCGCCGAGCCCTCTGGATCCGGCTTTCGAGCACCGGCCCGGAGAGCCCGGCGACGCGCACGATCTCGCCGGCCAGCGCCTCGACGTCGTTCTCGGGCACCAGGTCCTCGGGAGTGGCGACGATCGAGGGGGTGTCGGCGTGCGCCGTGGCCACGATCGGCAGGCCCGCAGCCTGCATCTCCAGCAGCACGGTCGGCGTCCCTTCGATGTCCCCACTGGGGGCGGTGAGGCTCGGCTGCAGTCCGACGTGTGCCCGGGTCATCAGCTCGAGCGTGCTCTGGTGGTCGCGGGTACCGAGGAACTTGACCGAGCCGGCGACCCCGAGCTCATCGGCCAGCTGCTCGAGTTCGCCGCGCAGCGGACCGTCGCCGACGATCCACAGCTCGCTCGCCCCCAGCTCGTCGCGCGCGGCCGCAAACGCTCGCAGCGTGAGCGCGACCCCCTTCTTCGGGGTCAGACGCGCGACCTGGAGGAGGACCAGCGGTGGGCGCGGCCGACGGGGCACGCACCGGATCCGGTCGATGTCGATCCCGAGCTTGACCAGCCGGATCCGCTCCGGCGGACACCCTCGGTCCGCCAGCAGTCCCGCCATCCGCGGGCCCACCGCGGTGAACAGCGTGCCCTGGCGGAACAGCGCGGGGTAGCCGGCGCGGAGGTCGTCGCGGTCGCTGATGATGTCGGCGGCATGGAAGGTCGTGACCAGCGGCACCGAAAGACGCCGCTGTGCGTACACACTGGCCACGCCCATCCAGCCGAAGTGGGCGTGCAGCAGCGCGCAGCCCTGCTGTCGTGCGCTGTTTGCCAGGCGGTAATCGAACGCGTTGCGTGCGCCCGCCAGCCTCGCGCCCACTCCGCGGGCGGCTCGGACCGGCGCCGGTGCGTCAGGTGTCACCCGGACGACCGGAACGCCGTCAAATTCGTCATCGTTTTCGATCATCCAGGTGAGCACGACGGGGCGGAAGCGACGCAGCGAGCGGATCTGCGTGTAGGTGAACGTCTCCGACCGCGGCAGGTAACTGCGCACGACCTCACCGACAACCGGATAGCCCAGTGTGGTGCCTGGGCTGCCGTTCACATCCACCGGGGAACCCTGGTTTGCGGGCAAGAACGCCGCGATATATTCGTGTGGGAGCGATGGGCAGCACGCGCCCGTGCGAGTTCGGCGCGCCGCGGTAGCGGATCCACCCGCGGTGAGGCCGATCGTGGGCTGCCCAACCGTGCCGGACCTCCCATGAGCACGCAAACCAGACCACACGTCGAAGACGAGGCCCTGCGCTCGCAGGACCCCGGCGAGCCGGCCCCGGACGCACCGCGCGGGGAGTCGGCGGGGCGCGCCGTCATCTGGAACGGGCTGCAGACGTGGGGACAGAATCTCATCTCGCTCGGTGTCTTCCTGGTCCTGGCGCGGCTGCTGTCGCCGGCGGACTTCGGCCTTTCGGCGTCGGCGTTCGTGATCATCTACTTCTTCCGCGCCCTGGTCGATGCCGGGTTCGGGCGATTGCTCGTGCAGAAGAAGGTTCTCGCGCCTGCGGATGCCGACACGGCGTTCTGGTCGGCGCTGGCCTTCAGCGCGATCCTGATCTTAGTCTGCTGTGTGACGGCGCCCCTGTTCGCGCTGCTGTATGGGCAGCCGCGGCTTACCGGGATCATCCAGGTCCTCAGCCTGATCTTCCTGTTCGTGGCGCTGGACAGCACGCAGAGCGCGCTGCTGCAGCGCCACATGCAATGGCGCGTCCAGGCGATTCGCCGGCTGGCTGCCGCAATCGGTAGCGCCGTCGTGGCGATCGTCCTCGCCTACAACGGCGCCGGGGTGTGGGCGCTGGTCGCGCAGCAGCTGACGCTCGAGGGGCTCATCGCGATTCTGATCTGGCCGATGACGTCATGGCGGCCGCACAGGCGCTTCTCGCGTGAGAGCTTCTGGGAGCTGGTCCATTTCGGCGCCCGCTACAGCGGCCTGCGCGTTCTGTGGACGCTGGGCGGAAGCGTCGACAACCTGCTGGTTGGCGTCTTCCTCGGCCCGGTCGCGCTCGGCTACTACGTCATCGCCTACCGCGTGTTCTCGGTCCTCAACGACCTGATCACGACCACGCTCAACAACGTCGCGCTGCCGGTGTTCTCTCGGCTGCAGGACGATCATCCGGCGCTCAACCGGTCCTTCCTGAGCTCGTGCCGCGCCGCCTCTGGGATCGCGTTCCCGCTGTTCGCCGGGATGGCCGCGGTCGCCGGTCCGGCGGTGGCGGTGCTGTTCGGCAGCAAGTGGGCGCCGAGCACCCACGTGCTCGAGGCGCTGGCGCTCGCCGGCGTGCTCCAGGCCCAGATGGCTCTGATCGCCAGCTATGTGATCGCGATCGGTCAGGTCGGCAACGAGCTGCGGTGGACCTCGACGATCCTCGTCTTTCAGGTGATCGGCTTCCTGATCGCGGTCCAGATCAGTCTGGTCGCGGTGGCGTTGACGGTGGGCATCGTCTACCTCCTCGTGCTCCCCCTCCGCCTGCGCTACGTGTCAATCAAGGGCGGACTCCGCATCCGTGACTACGTCGCCCAGCTGCCGCGGATCCTGATCGCCACGGGGCTCATGGTCGCCGCCGTACTGGGCGCCGAGCAGGTCGCCGCTAGCCTCTCCGCCGGCGCTGAGCTGGCGCTCGAGGTGATCGCCGGCGCCGCCGTCTACATTCTCGCGCTCGCGCTGCTCGCGCCCGACCTGCTCCGTGGCCTCGTTGCCCACGTCCGCCAGGCCTGATGAGGATTCCAGCACCACCCGTCAAGCAACCGCTGCTCTACCGCCGCATCGACCGCGTCCGCTACCTCCTCGCGGCGGCGCGTCATCCAGCGCTGCGGGGAACGCCGATGGAGCTCGGCCAGGGCGCGCACCTGATGATCGCTCCGGATGCCCGGATCAACGTCGGACCCGGGTTCCGGGCGCGACGTGACCTGACCCTCGTCGCGCAGGGTGAGCTGAATCTCGGGAAGGGTCTGTTCTGCAATCGCGGCGTGGTGATCGCGGCGATGCAGAGCGTCACGATCGGCGACGACGTCCGGCTCGGCGAGCGCGTGTCGGTCATCGACAGCGACCACGTGCTCGAGCCGCTGTCCGACATGCACGCGCGGTTCAAGGAATATGAGACCAAGCCGATCACGATCGGCAATCGCGCCCTGGTCAGCGCCAACTGCGTGATCCTCCCGGGGGCTCAGATCGGCGACGACGTCGTGGTCGCGGCGGGGGCGGTTGTCCGGGGTACCGTGCCGCCGCGGACGCTGGTCGCCGGCGTGCCGGCGGTCGTCAAGCGCGAGCTGCGTTAGGCCCGGACAGGCACGCGACCGCCGGCCGCCGGGCCAAGGGTTATCGCCCCTCCGTCTCGAACCGCGAGCCGCGGCCGCCCGTGTCAAAGGAGCGCTTCGTGTACCCGAAACGAAACTCCAATAAACGGCGGATTAAGGGCGTCCGCCTCGCTAGCCTCGGCCGCAGTGGCGCATGGGACAACGAGATCGGAACGTGTGATGAGTGATACGAACACCCCGGTGACGGAGGGCGAGGCCCAGGAGTTCTACGAGGACTTCTCGCTCGCGGTAGGCGAGCGTGATTGGCTGGTCCCCAACCTCCGCCACGAGCAGTTGAAGCTGTTGATTGGGGAGCTGCTCGGCCCGCGCCGGGGGCTGACGATCGCCGACGTCGGGTGCGGCGCGGGGGTGATGACGGCGTTCCTGTGCCGCTATGGATCGGTCGTGGGAGCGGACTTCAGCACCGCCGCGATCGACGCGGCGCGCAAGCTGGCGCCCGCGGCGACGTTCGTGACCGGCGGGGTGGAGGCGTTGCCCGGCGGCAAGTACGACGTGATCACGCTGTTCGATGTGCTTGAGCACATTCCGGCGGACGGCCGCCCGGCATTCATCCTCGAGTTGCGGGGACGGCTCGCCGACCACGGGCTGCTGTTCTGCTCGACGCCGTATCCGGCGGCGACCAAGCATCGGCGAGAGACCGGATACGAGGGGCTTCAGATCATCGACGAGCAGGTGGAGCTGCCGGCGGTGATCCAGGAAGCCGCCGCCGTCGGCCTGCAGCTGATCGAGTTCAAGGCCTACGACGTGTTCGCCGGCAGTCCGGAGTACCAGGCAATGGTGTTCACGCCTGCGCGATCCTTCGGTGGGGCGCCGGCGCTCCGACCGCCGCGGCTGACCAGCCGATCGCGCTTGACGAGCTACCCGAGGTACCAGACTGCCCGCCGGCTGGCGCTCGCCGGACGGGCCCTGGTCCGCGGCGACGTCGAGACGGCCAGGTGGTTCGTGCGGGGCAAGCCGCCGGCGGTCCGCAGCTGACGCCGCTGCGGCGGCAAGCAGCTGACCCTGCTCAGCCGGCTGCCGCGAACAGCTCGGGGAGCAGCTCGTCGCGCAGGCGCGCCGTGAACGACTCGCGGGTGTAGGGAGCGACGAGCACCTGGGCCCGCTCCCGGTACGCGTCGCGCGTCGCCTCGTCGAGCCGCTCGGCGGCGCGGACCGCCGCGGCGAGCGCCCCGGGGGAGCGCTCGGAGGCGACGAGCTCAGGTGCGAGCTGCCGAGCAAGCGCGAGCGCGTCGTACGGACCCGCTGAGGCCGCCGTGACGAGCAGCGCGCCGTCCGCCAACGCCTCGAGCTGGGCGATCCCGTAGTCCTCGTAGCGGGCGGCGGCCACGAACAGCTCGGCGGTCGAGGTCAGCGTCCGGTACTCGTCGCGATCGAGGCGTCCGCGCCACCGCACTCGCGGCGGCTCCTCGATCCCCCGGCGCGCCAGGAACGCCCGGCCGGCGGCGGCGTCGATTCCAGTGATGTGAAGCTCGTAAGCCGGCACGGCGGCCCAGGCCTCGACGATCACGCCGAGGCCCTTCTTCTCGGGCGCGCCGGCGTAGCACACCGCGATCCGCTCACGGAGCCCGGCGGACGCTCCGAACCGCTCGACGGGTGTGGGCAACGCGACCGGTGGCCGTGGGTTGCGCGTCACGATCGCGGGCGGGGGGCTCGTGCGGCTCATCGGGATCATGAGCGCCGCGCGATCGACGATTCGCCGCTGCAATGCCCGCTGGAGCATGTGGCGGCGGCCGGGCCGGTTGTCGACGCCGAGCGAGTCGAACCTGACCCCGGCGATCCGTAAGCGCGAGGACGGTTCGAGCAGGGCGGCGCTTCCGCTGCCGTAGATGATGGCGCGCGGCGAGACGCGCCGGAGCACGCGGCCGACCGCGAGGCGGATGCTGACCGCCTGCGTGAGGTCGATCAGGTTGAGCGACATCCGCAGCGACCCCACCAACCCGAAGTCGCTCGACGCCACGGCCACTGTGAGGCCGAGCTCCTCGAGTGCGGTGATCAGGTCGGTGTCGCTGCGCCGGTTTCCGGGTGTGCTCCCCGTCGCCACGACGAGGACGTCGACCGGACGGCGCGCGTCACCCGCCATTTCCTGGGTACCGAAGCTGGACCCAGCGGTAAACGGCCGCGGAGGATCCGGACTTCGAGATCGTCACGAGCAGCCGGGTGGCCCGCGGAGGAACGGTCTGCGGGCTCGTCCACGACGTCTGATCCGCCAGCGTCACATGCGCCGTGCGCAGCACGCCGCGATTCGTCGAGACGCGCACCGTGTACGTGTGCGTGCCGCCCTCGTGGTTGTAGATCCCGATCGTCGCCGTCCGAGCGCCACCGGGCTTTGCCCAGAGCTGCGTGAAGCTGTCCCGCGTGTTGCGCCCCGAGACGCTGTGTGCGGTCACGATCGCCGCTCCGGCGAGCAGCGCACCGGACGCGACGAGCGCCACCACCACCGGCGCCCGCAGGCCGTGCAGCGACACCGTCGGTATCACGGGAGCCCCCGGAATGAACAGGCTGAGGCCGGCGCAGAGCGCGGTGAGGATGCCGAGCGAGATCGTCCACGAATGCAGGTCGAGGTGGATGCCGACGACGTACAGCCCCGCCGACACCAGGATCACGGCAGCGATGCTCAGCGCCGCGATCAGCATCAGCCGCTCCGCTGGCCCACGCCCCTCGGCCGACGTCATGAGCGCCGTGATCGCGGCGCCGGGGAGCACGAGGATGAGCGCGAACGCGGCGATCACCCGCTCGGGCGAGCCGCTCGGTGCCGCCAGGACGACCGCCACGCAGGCACCGGCAAGTGCGGTCAGGATCCCCGCCTGAAGGAGTCGTGGCCTCAATGACATCCCGCCACCACCCTGCTCGTGTCGTAGACGACGACGTTGCCGCTCGAGAAGATCCGATCGGTGCAGGGCTCGTTGTCGAACTTCGTCAGTGCGCCCAGACTGAGCGGTTGCGTATAGACGGCGAGCGGATTACCGGAGTCGAAGTAGCGGCCCGAGCGCGGGAGCGCTGTGCTGTCGCGCTTGTCCACGACCAGGTAGTCGAGCTTGTCGGCGCTGATGACCCGGCGCTCGATCGCGCCGAAGGCGGGGGAGAGGAACAGCTGGCCGACGGCCGTGCCGTGGGTCGACCCCGACTGCGGCCGCAGGCCGGTGTGCGCCGTCCACAGCTCGCCGTCGGTCTCGTCGGCGAGGAAGTGCGAGTTCCCGGGCAGCCATTTTCCAGCCCACTTGGCGGCGGCCACCCCCTCGGCGTCGACCGACCGCAGGTCCGCGCCGACCATGTAGCCGGCCGGGAGGGTGTCATACGACGGCGTGCCCACGGTGATCCCGCCGACGAACACGATGCCGGCGTAGGCGCAGGCGAGAAGCGACGCGAGCAGCGCGAGGACCCGACGGCCGTCGACCCACCGCACGGCGGCGACGACGAAGGCCAGCGCGAGCACCGCGCCAAGCCCGATGAACACGAACTCCGAGGTCCGGTTGGAGGTCTCGGTCCCGGCCGCCGTGAGGCGCAGCGCGAGCGTCACGGGGTACATCAGGGCGGCGATCCCGAGCAGGACGACGCCGATCCCCTGCCGGCGCCGGCGCCAGCTGGCGAACAGGCCGAACGGGAGCGCGAGCAGCAGCAGCGCCACCGCGACGACGCCCATCGTCCGCTCCAGGGGCGGATCGGTGTAGCCGTGCGCGGCCGTGAACGGCGCCTTGTGACCGGCGGCCCCGACGATCACCTGATACAGGCCGTGGATTGAGCTCGTCAACGAGCCGCCGATGTCGCTCTTGGTGGCGCCGTAGGCGTAGACGGCATACGCGCCGGTCGCGGCCAGCGCGAACGCCGCGAGCACGGCGAGCCGCCTGGTCTCGGGCGAGCGCAAGCGCGTAATGGCGCTCAACAGCGCCCACAGGGCGATCGCGATCGCCACCGCGTAGCTGGTGATGTGATGGGTGAGCACGAGCGCGCCGACGAGCAGCACCCCGATCCCCACATCAGTCCAGCCCCCGGTGTCACGGTCGGAGACCCGGGCGGTCATCCACAGCGACATCGCGGCCAGCCCCAGCGCCAGCGACTCGTACGCGAACTGTGCGTCGAAGAAGACGAAATTTGGATTGGCCGTGTAGAGCACGACGGCGATCCCGGCGATGCGCGACGAGCGCATGACGCGCTCGACGAACAGGAACAGGCCACCCACGACGAGGAGCCGCCCGAGCCCGACCACGACCAATCCGCAGGGTACGATGCCGAGGCCGCTGAGCCTGGCCAGCGCGGCGGTGAGACTGAGAATCCCCGGGTAGTAGGCGTAGGCTGCCACGACAGGATTCGGCGTGTAGAGCTTTCCTGTCCGCAAGATGTCGGTGACGCTCCGGTAGTGACCGAGCTCATCGTGGAGCGCGAAGCCGTCCGGGCTGAGCAGCACCGGTACGAGGTAGAGCATCAACCCGAGCACGAGCACCAGAGCGAGTCGTTCAGCGCGCGTCGGAGCCGCGCTGACGAGCCGGAACGCGATCGGGATCACGATCACGAGCAGCCCTGCCCACAGGGCGGGGTCAGCCCACGAGCGTCCGAGCCGCGCACCGTCGAACGCGACAGCGACCAGCGCCAGCCCGAGCGCGGCGAGTACCGTGACCACGCAGAAGGGCCACCAGTTATGAGCTCTGGCGTCAGTCTTTGCGCCGAGCGTCAGCGGCGGCGCGCTAGCAACGGTTGATGTCACTGTTCAGCTTCAGCATCGAAACGGTCGCTGCAGATAGCCCGCCCGCGGAGGCTGCGGTGGAGCAGGCTCGGAAATCGCGACCCTGGGAGGATCGTAGCCAATGGGTTTTCCCGCGATGACGCTGTTCAATCGCGTACGTGGTCCGGGCCATGCGATCACCGCCGTACTCATCCTGACGGCGCTGGTGCTCGCCGCCGCCATGTCCGCTCCCGCCCGAGTCCGCCACAAGACAGCGCCCGTGTCGGCTGATCCGCTGGCCAGCGGCTCCCACGTCGCACTCGGCGTCAACCTTCCCGACGGGCCATCGGTTCCGGAGCTGAACACGTTCACGCAGCTGGTGGGAAAACGCCCCCGGGTCGTCATGTGGTACCAGGACTGGAATCAGCGTCTGATCGCGCGCCGGGCACTGGGCGGTCTGGCACGTGCCGGCGCGCTGCCACTGATCACGTGGGATCCGCAGGTGAACGGCGTCGGCGTGCCGCTGCGCGCGATTGCCCAGGGCAGCTACGACCGCTACCTGCGTCGCTCAGCCGCCGCCGCCCGACGCTGGCGCGGCATCATCTACCTGCGCTTCGCCCATGAGATGAACGTGCCGAGCTCGCCCTTCGGCCCGGGCCACGTCGGCGACGGGGCGCACGCGTTCAAGACGGCATGGCGGCACATCGTCCGCATCTTCCGCGCGAACCGCGCCACCAACGTGAAGTGGGTGTTCTCCCCGAACGTGAGCTGCCTCGGGACGTGCCCGTTCAATCGGTTCTATCCCGGCAACCGGTGGGTCGACTGGACCGCGCTCGACGGCTACAACTACGCTGGGTTGATCGGCAGCCCGTGGCGTTCGTTCGGTGACGTCTTCGGATCCTCATACCGTCGCCTGACCCGGCTCGCACCCAAGCCGGTGATGATCGCGGAGACCGCGACGTCAGCTCTCGGGGGCAACAAGGCGGCGTGGATCCTGAGCATGGCGGCGGCGCTCCGGAGCAAGTTCCGCAAGGTTCGCGTGCTGGTCTGGTTCGATCGTGACAAGGAGACAGATTGGAGAGTTGAGTCCTCGCCCGAGTCGCTCGCGGCCTTCCGGGCGATCCTCGCTTCCGGGCTCTTCTCGTTCGGCCCGTAGGCCCAGCGCGGCCCTGAGCGGCGTCGCGCAGACGCTCGGCACCCCGTCCTACGCGAAGCTCGCCGTCGCCTGCGTCATCCTCGCCCTCGCCGATCTGGGCAACCAGCTAGCCGACGCGGTCATCCTGGAGGGGACGTCCGACGAGATCGCCCACCTGGCGACGACGCTGATCATCCTGTGGGCGCTCGGCCCCACGATCTGCCGGCGGTTCCTCGTTCCGGCGCTGATCGCCTCGGTGGCGATCGACGTCGACCACGTCCCCGCCCGGCTGGGCTACCACTTCCTCACCCACGGCACTCCGCGGCCGTACACGCACTCTCTGCTGACGATCGTCGTCGTGGTGCTCGTGGCGGCGGTCTGGCGCCGCCGCCGGGACGTGCTGATCGGGGTCGGGCTCGGCCTGGCGATCCATTTCTTCCGGGACCTCACCGAGCACGGCAGCGGGGTGGCGCTGCTGTGGCCGATCAGTGACTACTCGTGCTCCTTGCCACATGCCGTGTACCTCGCCGCGATGGCGCTCAGCGTCCTCGTGGTGGCGGAAAGACTCCGAGGGGCCCCCTTAGGCGAACGTGTGATCGGGTCTAAAAGCTCTCAAAAGTTCAGGGGGGCTCACCGGTCGTGAAGCACCGGGATCGTGGTCACCATCCTTGACCGTGAACCCAGAAACAGCTCTTTCGACTCCACGGACCGGTGTCGCCTCGGCGCCGGCTCACCTTCAGGGGCACCGCGTGAGCGTGCTGATCCCCTGCCTGAACGAGGCCGACAACCTGCAGTACGTGCTGCCCGCGATTCCCAGCTGGGTGCACGAGGTCGTGATCATCGACGACCACTGCACCGACGACACCGTGGGCGTCGCCCGCCGGCTCATGCCCGATGTGGTGATCGCCACCAACCGGCGCCCTGGCGGCAAGGGGAACGCGCTCAAGACCGGGATGGAAGCCGCCACCGGCGACATCCTGGTGCAGGTCGACGCCGACGGCTCGGAGGATCCCGCCGAGATCAACGCCTTCGTCGGCGCTCTCCTTGCCGGCGCTGACTACGCCAAGGGCTCCCGCTTCATCCAGGGTGGCGGCACCTCCGACATGCCCGCGCTGCGTCGCTGGGGTAACGCCGCGCTGACCCGGTTCGCGCGAGTGCTGTTTCCCGGCACCCGCTACACGGACCTCTGCTACGGCTACAACGCGTATTGGGCGCGGGTCGCGCCGGTGCTGCTCGACGCCGAGGGCTTCGAGATCGAGACGGTCATGAACCTGCGCGCAATCCGCGCCGGGCTGAAGATCGCCGAGGTCCCGAGCTTCGAGGCCGAGCGCATCCACGGCGTGGGCAAGCTGGACACCTTCCCCGACGGCTGGCGTGTGCTGCGAGCGATCATCCAGCAGAAGCGCGATCGCCGTCGGCTCGCGGCGCCTCCGGCTACCGCCCCTGCGCTCTCTCCGACCGACCTCCACGCCGTCCACACCGAGAAGGAAGCGGCGTAGCCATGGTCAAGGTTCTCACCGTCCTCGGGACCCGGCCCGAGGCGATCAAGCTCGCCCCGGTCCTGCACGCCCTCGAGCGCGATCCAGAGTTCGAGTCACGGGTGGTCGTCACCGGTCAGCACCGGGAGATGCTCGACCCGATGCTCGAGCTGTTCGACATCGAGCCCGACCACGACCTGGCGATCATGAGTCCGAGCCAGACGCTCTCCAAGATCACGATGGCGACCCTGGCCGGCTTGGAGCCGATTCTGCTCGACGACCGGCCCGACTGGGTCATCGTTCAGGGCGACACGACCTCCGCGATGGCCGCCAGCATGGCCGCCTTCTACCAGCGGATCCCGATCGGGCACGTCGAGGCGGGCTTGCGCACCTTCGACAAGTACTCGCCGTTCCCCGAGGAGATCAACCGGCGCGTGGCCGGCGTGCTCGCCGACGTCCATTTCGCGCCCACGCCGTGGGCGGAGGCCAACCTGCTCCGCGAGGGCGTCCCGGCGGACCACGTGCATCTCACCGGCAACACCGTGATCGACGCCATGCACCACGTCAAGGAGAAGGGCTTCGACGTGTCCTCGAGCCAGCTGGCGGGCCTCGACCTCGACGGCCGGCTGGTCGTGATCACCACGCATCGCAACGAGAACTTCGGTGACCGGATGGAGTCGATCGCGATCGGCATCCGGGAGCTCGCGGCGCGTCACCGCGACGTGCAGTTCGTGTATCCGCTGCACCTCAACCCACGCGCGCGGGTGGCGGCCGAGCAGCACCTCGACTTCCTGCCGAATGTCGCCCTGATCCAGCCACTCGAGTACCAGGAGATGGTGTGGGCGCTGCACTACGCCGACCTGGTGCTCACCGACTCCGGCGGAATCCAGGAGGAGGCGGCCGCGGCGCGGACCCCGGTCCTCGTCCTGCGCGACACGACCGAGCGTCCCGAGGGCATCGAGGCGGGAATCGCCCGGCTGGTCGGACCTGACCACACGGCGATCGTCGAGGTCGGGGATCGGCTGCTCCGCGACGGGCGAGCCTACGAGGAGATGAGCAACGTGCCGTGCCCCTACGGCGACGGTCTCGCCGCCGCGCGGATCGTTGACGCGCTGGCCGGCCGCCCGCAGCGGCTCCGCGTGGTCGACCACATCTACGAGCGGCCCTCGCCCCAGCATCCAATGGACGCACTGCTGCGTCACGCCACGGCGAATATCCCGCCCCGCTACGCCCGAGAGGTGCTGGCGCGGGCCCGGGGTGCGTCGCACGGCCATTCCGACGGCAACGGCTCACGGATCAGGGCTCATGGCTGACACCACGCTGGACATCCGTGCGGAGGCGGCGAGCGCCGCCGCGTCGCTGCGCCAGTGGTTCGCCTCGGGCCGGATCCAGGCGCCGAACGGCGCCTTCTGCGCCTGGCGCGACGCCGACTCGGGCGCGCTCGCCTTCGAGTATCCGGAAATCACCGGCTATGCCCTCACGTGGCTCGCTGGCCGCGCCGCGCCGGCCGAGTCTGAGCAGCACGCCGCGGCCGCCGCGGCTGCGTGGCTCATCGACCGGATCGGTTCAGGCGATCGGTCCGCGCGAGCGGGCTGGGACGGCGGCGCGGTCTACAACTTCGATCTCGGCATGATCAGCGCCGGTCTCATCACCTACGGGGAGCGTGCCGGCGCGTCGAATGCCGCCGAGCTCGGGCGGGCCCTGGCGGCCCACCTGGCCGCCCAGGTCGAGCCCGGGCGTGGGCTGCGCCCGCTGCCACCCGGCGAGAGCTCGAGCCGGCCCCCCGAGTGGTCCACCGCCGGCTACGCCCACATGACCAAGTGCACGCAGGCGCTGTTGCTGGGCGGTCAGCGTGACGCCGCCGAGACGGTGGCGTCAGCCGCGATCGCTTCACAGCATCCCGACGGGCATTTCGCGACCCAGCCGGGCGACGAGCACGTGATGTTCCATCCCCACCTCTACACGGTCGAGGGGCTCTGGATGTACAGCGCCGCCACCGGCGACGAAGCGGCATTCGCCTCAGCCCGGCGGGCCACCGAGTGGCTGTGGCAGTACCAGCTCGACACCGGCGCGCTGCCCCGCCTCGTGATCGACGGCGAGCCCGGCCCGGAGCAGCTCGACGTCACCGCGCAGGCGATACGAGCAGCGGTGCTGCTCGGCGCCGACGTGCCGGGACTCGAGGCCGCGGTGGCCAGGCTCCTGGGATGTGCACGCGCAGACGAGGGGCACGGCAGCGCGCTCGTCTACGCACCCGAATCGCAGGCGACCCATCTCAACGCGTGGGTGACCATGTTCGGCGCGCAGGCGCTGGGTGTCGTCGCCGACGGCCCGCAGGCGTTGAGCTGGAACACGCTGGTCTGACATGCCCGCGGAGCTGATTGAGATCCGGCCGACCCAGGCCGCTGATATTTCGCGCGGGGTCGACCGCAGCCAGATCCCGGAACCGGCCGACGCCGCGCCTCAGCCGCGCGACATCTGCGTGGTGGGCAGCGGCTCGCGGTTCCTCAGCGGGATCAGCTACTACACGAATCGTCTGATCAATGCGCTCGGCGAACGCCACCGTGTGTCGGCCATCCTGATCCGCCAGATGATGCCGACGCGGCTCTATCCCGGCCGCGACCGGGTGGGCAAGCAGCTCACGAACTTCCACTATCCCAAGGGGTCGCGGGTGTTCGACGGCATCGACTGGTTCTGGGGCCGGACGATCCTCCAGGCGCTGCGGCTGCTGCGCGGGGAGCGCCCCGCTGCCGTCGTGCTCCAGTGGTGGACCGGCTCCGTCCTGCACAGCTACCTCCTGCTGGCGATCGTCGCCCGCCTGCTGGGAGCAAAGGTGGTGATCGAGTTCCACGAGGTCCTCGACACTGCCGAGCTGAAGATAGCTCCCGTGCGCTGGTACGTGCGCGCCTTCTCGCCGCTGCTGATCCGGATGGCCGACGGGTTCATCGTGCATAACGAGTTCGACCACGCGACGCTGCTCGAGCACTACCCGATGCACGGGCGTCCGGTGCGGATGGTCCCGCATGGCCCCTACGACCAGTATGCCGGCGCCGCCAAGCAGCAGCCCCCCAAGCAGCAGCCCCGTGAGGACGAGGTGTGTCGGCTGCTCTATTTCGGCGTGATCCGTCCGTTCAAGGGCGTGGAGGACATCGTCAGCGCCCTTGAGCTGATGGCCCCGGACGAGGCCGCGCGGTTCGAGTTGACCGTCGTCGGCGAGACCTGGGAGGACTGGACGCTGCCCGCTGAGCGGATCGCGAACAGTCCCCTGCGCGGACGAATCAACTTCGTCAACCGCTACGTGTCCGACGAGGAGGTGGCGCAGTTCTTCGCGGGCGCCGACGCCGTCGTGCTCCCCTACCACCGCTCCTCGGCAAGCGGGCCGCTGCACCTGGCGATGGCCTCTGGCCTGCCGGTCGTCGTGACCGCCGTCGGTGGCCTGGTGGAAGCCTCCGAGGGCTATGGCGGCGCGATCCGCGTCCCCCCACGTGATCCGGAGGCGATCCGGGTCGCGCTCGACGACGTGTACCCGCTGCGGGGCAAGCGCTTCGCCGACGTGCACTCCTGGGACCGCACGGTGGCGGGATACGAGGACCTATTCGATGCCCTCAACCTGCCGGTCAGCCGGCGCGGCCAGGGATGAACCCCACCGGCAACGGCAACGGCGCGCGCTCGTTCACCCCGGTCCGGGTGCTCGAGCTGGCCCTCGAGGATCCCCTCCCGTCGCTGCCCGCGCCGACCGCGGCGGAGCCGCATCGCCGGGCGCAGATCCTCGTCCGGCTGCACGACGTTCCACTGGGCATGATCCAGGTGGAGATTCCCGAGTGTGGCGTGTCCGCCGCGGAGCTCGCCCAGGTGATCTGGTCCGAGCTGGGCCAGGCCATCGACGAGCACCTGCGCGCCGACGGGGTCACCGAGCCGTCCGCTGCCTCGGCCGATGGCGTCGGGCGAGCCGCGGAGCTGCCCCGCTGCCAGCGTGAGCGGGACGCGTTCCTGGAGCGGGCCCCTGCGATTACAGTCCTGATCCCCTCCCGGGAGCGTCCGGAGCGGCTGCGGCGCTGCGTGGAGTCGATCCTCGCCTGCAGCTATCCCGGCGAGTGCTCGTCGGTGCTGGTTGTCGACAACAACCCGGAGACGAGCCGCACGCGCGAGCTGGTCGAAGAGCTGGCCGCGGCAACCGGCCGCGTCCGTTACGCGCGCGAGGATGCTCCAGGCAGCGCCAGCGCGCGGAACCGCGGGCTCCAGCTGGTCGACACGGAGCTGGTGGCGATGACCGACGATGACGTGATCGTCGATCGGCACTGGCTGACCGAGGTCGCCCGCGCCTTCGACGCCTATCCATCGGCCGGCGCCGTGTCCGGACTGCTCTTCCCGGCGGAACTCGAGTCCGAGGCCCAGGTGTGGTTCGAGCAGTACGGCGGGTTCGGACGTGGCTACCACCGGCGGGTGTTCGACCTGGACCGCAACCGGCCGCCCGACGAACCGTTGTATCCCTGGAACGCGGGCCTGTTCGGCACCGGGAACAACTTCTCGTTCCGGACCGAGGCGCTCAAGGGGATCGGCGGGTTCGACCCCGCGCTCGGCAACGGCACGCCGGCGCTCGGGGGGGTCGACTCCGAGGTGCTGCTGCGCACGATCCTCAGCGGCTACCAGATCGTTTACGAGCCAAACGCAATCGCGCACCACGCCCACCGGCCCGACTACGACGGGCTGCGCCGGCAGGTCTACGGCTACGGCACGGGTCTCGTCGCCTACTACCTGAAGACGATCCTGGCCGAGCCGCGCTTTGCGCTCGATTTCGCCCGCAAGCTGCCCGTCGGGCTGCGCTGGATGCTCAGTGCCGACGCGCACGTCAACAAGTACAAGCTCGAGGACTATCCCCCCGAGCTCACCTGGCTCGAGCGGCGGGGCATGCTCTACGGGCCGCTCGCCTACGCGCGCAGCCGCCGGCAGTATGGGCGGCACGCCGTCTATCGCCGGCGCGAGCGACGCCTCGCCGGCCTATAGCCCCGCGGCCACCGATAGCCCGGACGGGCACGTTTACACCTTTATTCAGGTCTCGCAAAGGTCGCGGAGTATCCTGTGGGGACGGCCGGTGGCTTTGCGCTGAAGCCACGTTTCTCGCAAGCAGCAAGAGCATCAGGTTTTCGCTGGGGCGTCGATTGCGAGGGATGAAGTGCCGCACGGCCGCGTGCGGTGAATGAGCCGAGCGCTCATGGACGACGACAGCGACACATCACCGACCGATTAGCGCGGAGGGCAAACGAACATGAGGACCCGGGCAGACGACGGCGCCAGCAGCGTGCGCGCCGCGTTGCGCAGCGTGCTGGTCGAGCGCGATCATGAGGTCGCGGCGCTCGAGTCTGCCCTGGCCCGCGCGGCGGACGGCGCCGGCCGTCTGATCGTGATCGACGGGCCGGTCGGCCGGGGCAAGTCCTGTTTGGTCGAAGCGGCCGGCGACATCGCCTCCGCGAAGGGCATGCGCGTGCTGAGGGGTTTCGCCAACGAGCTGGAGCAGGAGTTCTCCTTCGGGCTCGCGATCCAGCTGTTCGAGCCGCTCGCCCACGGCCAGCAACCCGAGCTGTGGAGCGCGGCCACCCGCGGAGCGGCGGGCCGGGCCGGCCAGCTGCTCGAACGCGGCCTGGATGCGAACGGCGTCGACGACTATCCGCTGATCCACTCCCTGTACGTGCTGGCGAAAAACCTCGCCTGCGCCGAAGGCGCTCCTGCGCTGGTGCTGCTCGTGGAAGACGTCCACTGGGCCGACCAGTCTTCGCTGCGCTTCCTCGCCTACCTGGCGCAGCGCCTGCACGGCGTCCCGATCGCGCTCGTGGCGAGCATTCGGACTGGTTCGCCGTCCACCGACCCGGCGGCGGTCCAGGCGCTGCGCGACGGACGCGCCACGATCCGGCTGGAGCCCGCGCTGCTCACCGAACAGGGCGTGTCGTCGCTCGTGGGCTCGCACTTTCCGGGCGCCGCCGCCGACTTCATCTCCAGCTGCCATGTCCTGACCGGCGGCAACCCGTTCCTGCTCGTGGAGCTGCTGAGCGAGGCCCGTGCCGACGGTCTCTCGCCGGATGCCGACACTGCCTCGCGACTCCGAAGCCTCACCCCGGAGGCGATCGTCAGCGCCGTGGTGGCACGACTTGCCGGAATCTCGGAGGCGGCGCGCGCTGTGGCCAGCGCCGTGAGCATCCTGGGCAGCAAGACGACCGTCAAGCAGGCCGCCGAGGTGGCGCAGCTGGATCTGGACGAGGCGGCGCGGGCTGCCGATGCGCTGGCGGCGGCGCGTGTCATCCGGGCCGGCGAGCCGCTCTCCTTCTTTCACCCGCTCACCCGGTCGGCCGTCGCTGCGTCGATCTCGCCGCTGGCCAAGGGGGAGCTGCATCGCCGGGCGGCGAGTGTGCTCGATGCCGAGGGCGCAGCTGTCGACGTCGTGGCGGCACACCTGCTGAAGGCGCCACCGGCATCCGACCCGCGCACGGTCGAGGTGTTGCGCAACGCCGCCGCGCGGAGCAGACGACATGCACCCGCCTACGCCGCGCAGCTCCTGGAGCGCGCCGCCGCCGAGCACGGCTCCCAGGATCTGCGCCCGACGCTGGTGGCCGAACTGGCCGAGGCCGAAGCCAGCGCCGGCGTGCCGCACGCGCCCGAACGGCTGAGCGAGGCGATCGAGATCGCCGCCGGACCCGAGCAGCGGGCGCAGCTTGCGCTGGCGCATGGCCGAGCCCTCTATGGGCAGCGGCGCCTGCGCGAGGCCGCCGACACGCTCCAGGACGCGCTCCGAGAGCTCGATCCGGAGCTCGCCCACCACGCGCGGGACATCCAGGCCGTGTTCGTCAGCGCCACCGCGCTGCTGCGCGACAGACGCGCCGACGCCGCTCCTTTCCGCGAGGCGCTGGTGAAGCGGGCGACGAGCGAGCCTCCGAGCACCGATGAGCGAATCGCACTCGTGCATATCGCCTTGCTCGAGAGCCTGCGGGACACCCCACGCGATCGCGTCCGCGAGCTGGCCGGGCTGGCGTGGGCCGACGGAGAGCTGCTGGACGATGCCGCCACCGAGCTGCTCGGGTGGCAGCTGCTCACGGCGGCCCTGATGTTCACCGACCAGTTGGAGCTGGCGCTCGAGCGCTGTGATGCCGCGTTCGAGGTGGCGGGGGAACGCGAATCCTCAGTGCTGATGGCGACGGCTGCCTACTGCCGCTCCTGGGCGCTGTTCGGCCAGGGCCGGATCGAGGAGGCCGCGGAGCAGGCGCGGCAGCTGCGCGGCGGGTCGGTGCGACGCGCGGCGCAGTTCCGCGGGCCCGATGACCTCGTGGCCGCATGTCATCTGCAACGGGGCGATCTGGACGCGGTCGAGTCGGCGGTCGCGGATCTCGCCGCGTCCGCGGAGGACACGAGCCACCGCTGGCCGTTCATTCTCGATCTGCGGGCGCAACTCCGGCTCGCCCAGCATCGTCCCCAGGAGGCGCTCGAGGACGCGATGGACGCCGGCGAGCAGCTCGAGGTCCATCTCGGCGTCACCAATCCAGGCGTGGTGGCGTGGCGCTCGACGGCGGCGGTCGCACTGCATCAGCTCGGGGAGACGGAACGCGCCACCCCGCTGTTGGAAGAGGAGCTCAGCCGGGCCCGGAGCCTCGGCGTGACGCGCGTGGTGATCCGAGATCTGCGGATCCTGGGGAACCTGACCGGTGGTGATGCCGGCATCGAGCTGCTGCGGGAGGCTGTGGCGCTGGGGGAGCATTACCCGCCTCGGCTCGAGTCGGTGTTCGCGCTGGCTGACCTCGGCGCGGCGCTGCGGCGCTCGAATCAGCGCGCGGCCGCGCGGGACCCGCTCCGCCAGGCGCTCGAGCTCAGCCACGCCGGCGGGATGACGGCGCTCGAGCAGCGGGTGCGGACCGAGCTCACAGCGACCGGTGCTCGGCCGCGCCGGACGATGCTGAGCGGGATCGACGCGCTGACGCCCAGCGAGAGCCGGGTCGCGGAGTTCGCGGCCGACGGGCTGACCACGCGCCAGATCGCCATGGCGCTGACGCTCAGCCCGAAGACGGTGGAGACGCATCTGCGCCACGTCTACCAGAAGCTCGACGTCAGCTCGCGGGACGAGCTGTCGGCCCTCCTTCGCCAGGAGGAAACGGGCTGATCAGGCGCCGTACTGAGCGCGCTCGGGTGAGGCGTCGGCCTGAGCCGAGCTGAGCTCCGCATCGCGCGCACGCTCGAGCGCGCTGGCCAGCTCCATCCACCCGTAGAACGGCTTGCGCTGATCGCAGGAACTGGTGATCCAGCCCTGGATCAATCCTCCCGGCTCTAGGTCCAGCACCACCTGCACCTGCTCCTGACTCCTCATGCCGTGAACAGTATTTCCTTCCTCGTACGCCTTCACACAAAGTTGGCGTCAGAGTTATGACCCCGGGGACGACGAGGCTGCGCCCGAGCGAGCGTCATCGTTGTACTTGGGACCCCGGAACGATGTCGTCAGAGCCGTCGGGCCAGCGCACCCAGGCCTTGTGCCCGCCGTCATAGTCGTCGCCGAGCAGGATCAGCGTCGCCGGCTTGCCCATGGCGGTGCACGGATCATCGCCCTCCCGATCGACGCCCCGCCAGATCCGCACGAACCTGTTGTGCTCGAGCTCGTCGCCGACCGTGGTCGGGTCGGTGTGGCCGGGGTGGATGCGAGTCTCGGGCGGGAGCTTCAGCAGTGTGTCCATGATCGAGGACTTGAGATCGGCATAGCTGGTGCTCCCGGGAGCGCGGACGCCGCCGACCGAGCCCTTGAACAGGGTGTCGCCCGTGAACACGTCGGTGCCATTGACAAGCAGTGACAGCATCCCGGCCGTGTGGCCGGGGGTGTGGATCGGCTCGATCGTGAGCGCG
Source organism: Solirubrobacteraceae bacterium (assembly GCA_036494115.1). Classification (GTDB taxonomy): domain Bacteria; phylum Actinomycetota; class Thermoleophilia; order Solirubrobacterales; family Solirubrobacteraceae; genus Palsa-465. The sequence goes on from DASXOS010000148.1 coordinate 36,410, forward strand.
CCGGACTCGATCGGGCTGCCGGGCGCCATCGTTCCGGTCGCCTGCGGGACCAGCTCGCGCTCGAGCTCATGGATCAGTACCGGCGTCCCCGGATGCTGTGCGAGCACCTGGTCGAGCTCGGCGATGTGGTCGTGGTGGTGATGGGTGAGGAGGATGTGCGTC
>DASXOS010000149.1:0-19575 GCA_036494115.1 Solirubrobacteraceae bacterium
CGCTGATCCTCCTCCAGAACACCGTCATTAGCACCCTGTGCAAGCTCACGTGACCCCGACCGCCAACAGGAAGACCTAGTGGAAACCAGCACACCATCAGTCGGCAAGGTGATCACGATGGTGCTGTTCGCGCTGTCGTGCGCGGGCCTCCTGCTGTTCCTGTGGCTGTCGTTCGGCGGCACGATCCCGTTCAACCCGCGGGGCTACGAGGTCAAGGTCTCGTTCCCGAACGCCGACCAGCTCGCCACTCAGGCCGACGTGCGGATCGCCGGGGTGAGCGTCGGCAAGGTGATCGACAAGCAGCTCGATCCGAAGGGCAACCGGACGGTCGCCACGCTTCAGATCCAGAACAAGTACGCGCCGCTGCACATGGACGCCAAGGCGATCCTGCGGATGAAGACGATCCTGGGGGAGACCTACGTCGAGATGACGCCGGGCACGCCCACCGCGCCCAAGGTCCCGGACGGCGGCCTCCTGCCTCGCGGGCAGGTGCAGGGCGCGGTCCAGCTCTCGGACATCTTCAACGCGCTCGATCCGAAGACCCGCAAGGCCTTCCAGGTCTGGCAGCAGCAGCTCGCTCAGGGGTTCCAGGGCAACGACCAGAACCTCAACGACGTGCTCGGCAACCTGCCGCAGTTCGCCGCGGATGCCTCCGACATCCTCAAGGTGCTCGACGTCGAGCACGCGGCGACCGTGCGCCTGATCCAGAACGGCGGCACGGTGTTCGCGGCCCTCTCGCAGAATCAGTCGGCGCTGCGCAACCTGATCACGACCGGCGAGACGACGTTCCGCACCACCGCGGCCAACAACAACAACATCGCGGCTGCATTCCACGTGTTCCCGACGTTCCTGAACCAGACGAAGCTGACGATGACCGACCTGAAGAACTTCGCGCTCAACACCGATCCGCTGATCAAGGAACTCGAGCCGGTGGCGCATAACCTGGGGCCGACGCTCCAGTCCGTGGACCGGCTCTCGCCGTACCTGCTCCGGCTGTTCGACAAGCTCGGGCCGCTGATCACGGCCTCGAAGACCGGCCTGCCGGCGGTCAGTCAGGTCCTGAACGGCGCCAAGCCGCTGCTCGCCTCACTCGGCCCGTTCCTCGAGCAGCTCAACCCGATCCTCGGCTGGCTCTCAGAGCACCAGCAGCTGACCTCGGACTTCATCTCCAACGGCGCCACCGGCATCGCGGCCAAGACCGCCGCCTTCGGCGGGACCGGCCTGACCTGCTCGGGCCAGCCGTGCGGCCACTACCTGCGCCAGTTCGGCCCGATCGGTCCGGAGACGCTCGGGATCTACACCACCCGGCCGACCACGAACCGCGGCAACACCTACCCGCCGCCGCTGTGGCTCGCCGATCCGAAGGTCCTCCAGGAGGGCTCGGCGAACTCCTGGGACTGCAAGAACACCGGCGCAGGCGGCGACGGCTCGGTGCCGGCGGACAACACGCCGAACACCGGCCACCAGGCCTGCTGGGTCGCGCCTCCGCAGCCCGGCGCACCCGGGCCCTCGCAGAACCCGCACATCACGGCGGCCAGCTACTCCCGCAAGTAGCGCCCACGCCGTTTTCGCTGCGGGATGGCGCCCTGGCGGCTGGCGACCTGACGCGGCTGGAGGCCTGGTGTGGCCCTTCCGCCGCAGCCTCCGGGTGTGCACTGCTCGGTATCTGGCTGGGGGAAGGGGGAGGGAAGCGCCGCCGCCTCGGGAACGACCGTAGTTCGACAATTCCGGCCGCTGAGGGGCTGACTGTCGAGCTACGTGCGTCCTCGGACAACAGCTCGCCAATCGCCCCCGCGAGGGGCGGAATTGACGAGCTGTGGTCGTGCATTTCCTCGCATTCCGCCCGAATCAGGCGAGGGGTGTCGACGTTGTGCTCGCTATGCGTGCGAGGCGCTACACGCCCCCGCTCCGCGGCGACGAGATGCGACGAAATGCACGCCCCGCACACGACCCACCCCGATCAGTGCCCATCACCAGGCGGTCCAACAGTCCAGGGGCCGCCCGCAGGGCGGCCACCCGCGGCGCCAGCCGACATCGCCCCGCGCGATGAGGCGGTAGCCGAACCGACGCCTACGCGGCGTTGGCGGCCCGGGCGGCGTTGCTCGACTGAAGTGCGAGGCCGCCAAGCAGGAGCTCGGCGAGCTTCGGGTCGCCCTGGATCGCGAGGCCGCCCCGATCGTGCTCGGGGGAGAACGCCATGATCCACGCGGCGGTGTCGCCGGTCACGCGGGCGTCGAAGCTGCCGGCGGGGACCTCGGTGAGGCTCACGCCGCGCTCGCTGAGTGAGAACGAGTAGGAGGCGGACTCGCCGCCGGGCTTGCCGTCGGTGATCGTGAACTCGACGGTGCCGGTGGCGCCGCCCGAGTTGATCAGCCCGGGGGCGAGGCGGAAGATCGCGCCGAGATCGACCCGCTCATTGGGGCGGGGCGCGCTCCAGGCCCACTCGTAGCCCCAGCGGGCGAGCTCGGCCAGGGTCGGCATCAGCTCGCGGGCGCGCTCGGTGAGCTCGTAGTCGACGCGGGGCGGGACCTCGCGGTAGCGCTTACGCGTGAGCATCCCGTCGGCGACCATGCGGTTCAGCCGCGAGCGCAGCTGCTCGGTCGAGATCCCGGGCAGGACACGTTGCAGCTCGACGAACCGGCGTGGCCCGGCCGCGAGGTCGCGGACGATTAAGAGCGTCCACTTGTCGCCGACCAGATCGAGAGCTCTGGCGTCAGGCGACCACTGGTCGTAGGGATGGCGTTTGGGTGGTGGGACGTGGGGAATTGAAGTCTCCTCCCCTGGACGGACTTCCTACCAAGTTCGAGTCTAACGATCGGTATCCCCGGACCACCCCAGTTCCACTCAGATCTGGACAAGTGGACGATGTTGAAAAGTTTTCGCAGGTTTCTGCCGATCCTGCCGTTACAGCTAGTGATGGGCGAGCTGATCATCCTTGCCGAACGCCGCGCCGACCGCTCCCGGATCCCCGGAGCGCGCATCCGGCCCACGTTCTTCTTCGACCTCAGCGACCCGTTCTCGTATCTCGTGGCCGAGCGGATCGAGCGTGTGCTCGGGGAGGTCGACTGGGTGCCGACCGGGGGCACCATCCTGCGTGACGACGAGCGGTGGCGGGATCCGGCCGCGCTCCGTGCCAGCGCCGAGACGTGCGCGGTGGCGTTGCGGCTGCCGCTGATCTGGCCCGAGCACTTCCCAGGCGAGACGCCCGCCGCGCTGCGCGCCGCCGCCTACGCCGCCGAGATCGGCGCGGGCGGCCGGTTCGCGCTCGCGGCCAGCCGGCTCGCGTTCTGCGGCGGCTTCGACCTCGAGGACCCCGAGATCCTGGCCGAGGCGGCCGCCGCCGCCGGCCTCGGCCTCCAGGACGTCCTCGCGGCCGCCGGCGACCTGACCCGCGACGGAGCGCTCCACGCCACCGCCCGCGGGCTGCTCAACCAGGGCGTGCGCAGCCTCCCCGCGATCAAGGTCGGAGACCACTGGTTCGACGGCGACGGGGCACTCGCGTCGGCCGCCGCCTGCCAGCGCTCGAGCCTGGCCGTCGGCTGAGCGGCGCACAGGCTCATCAGGCCGGGGCCGCGTGTTAGCGTCCCGGCCCAGTGGCCACGGAGACGAGCACTGAGCTGCACGGCGGGCGCTTGATCGCGCGTCGGCTGCGCGCGCATGGTGTGAGCAAGCTGTTCACGCTGTCGGGCGGTCATCTGTTCTCGCTCTACGACGGCTGCCGGGAGGAGGGGATCGATCTCGTCGACGTCCGGCACGAGCAGAGCGCCGCGTTCGCCGCCGAGGGGTGGGCGAAGGTGACGCGGACCGCCGGCGCGTGCGCGCTGACCGCTGGGCCCGGGGTCACGAACGGGATGAGCGCGATCGCCTCGGCCTCGCAGAACAACTCGCCGATCGTGGTCCTCGGCGGCCGCGCGCCGCAGTTCCGCTGGGGCCAGGGCTCGCTCCAGGAGATCGACCACGTCCCGTTCGTGCGGCCGCTGGTCAAGCTCGCGGCGACCTCGTCGGACCTGATGGAGATTCCGGGCCTCGTCGACGACGCGTTCATGGCCGCGCTCACGCCGCACTTCGGCCCGACGTTCGTCGACTTCCCGCTCGACCACGCGTTCAGGACGCTCACCGCCGACGAGGACGATTTCGCCGCGGCCCCGGTCGCACCCCACGTGCACGTCGCCGACCCGCGGGCGCTCGACCGGGCGGTCGCGCTGCTGCGCGACGCCGAGCGCCCCGCGATCATGGCCGGCACCGGGCTCTACTGGGGGCGGGGCGAGGCGGCGCTGCGGGCGCTCGCCGAGGAGCTGCGGATCCCGGTGTTCCTCAACGGCCTGGCGCGCGGCTGCGTCCCCGCCGACCACGAGCTCTTCTTTTCCCGCGCGCGCGGGACGGCGCTCGGCCAGGCCGACGTCGCGCTCGTGATCGGGGTGCCACTCGACTTCCGCCTCGGGTTCGGGGCGGCGTTCGCGGAGGACGCGGAGATCATCGTGATCGACGTCGCCGAGCCGGAGCGCGACCCTCCCCGGCGGGTGGCGGCCGAGCTGTACGGCTCGCTCCCGGACACGCTGCGTGACCTGCGCGTCGGGGCCGAGGGCGACGGCGCGTCCGAGCGAGATGGGTGGGTCGCCTCGCTGCGGTCGGTCGAGGACGAGAAGCGCGCCGGCGAAGCCGAGCAGTTCACCGACGATCGCGCCCCCCTGCACCCGATGCGGATCTACGGCGAGCTCGCCCAGCTCCTCGACCGCGACGCGATCGTCGTCGGCGACGGCGGCGACTTCGTCTCGTTCGCCGGCCGCGTCGTCGACTCGTTTGAGCCCGGCTGCTGGCTCGACCCCGGGCCGTACGGGTGCCTCGGGTCGGGACCGGGGTACGCGCTGGCGGCGAAGCTGGCGCGGCCCGAGCGGCAGGTCGTCCTGCTGCTGGGCGACGGGGCGTTCGGTTTCTCAGGCCTCGAGTTCGACACGCTCGCGCGTCACGGCGTCGCCGTGGTCGGCGTGATCGGCAACAACGGCATCTGGGCGCTCGAGAAGCACCCGATGGAGTCGCTGTACGGCTACTCGGTCGCGGCCGACCTGCGCCCGGGCACGCGCTATGACCAGATCGCGGACGCGCTCGGCTGCGAGTCCGAGTTCGTGGAGCGGCCCGACCAGCTGCGCCCGGCGCTCGAGCGGGCGTTCGCCTCCGGCCGGCCGGCGCTCGTCAACGTGCTCACCGACCCCGCGGTGGCGTATCCGCGGCGGTCCAACCTCGCCTGATCCCCGGCGATACACAGCGCCAGCGGCGCCGGCCCTGGTGGCAGAGCCCCAAAACCGAGCCCGGAACGAAAACCGCCCGCGTTTAAGCGGGCGGCTTCCGATCCAGGTATGGCCCAATCGGGACGGGCAGGGGTACGTGCCAGAAAGGGCCGTTTTAGGTGGCTCGGACGGCGGGAGGCGCCGATGTCTGCGGCTTCGCCCGAGCCTATGTTGGGTTTTTGGGCCGCCGAAGCGAACCCTCGACCCGCAAGAGATCATGGCGTGTGGTCAGATGGCCAACAATCGAACATCCGTCCAGCCAACACCGGCCAGAGCTCTGGACTCCGGCTCCACACCGAGGCAAAACTGTGCGGCATGCAGGCGATTCCCTCGCCCTCAGCCAGCGCACCACCGTCCCGTCCAATCCGGACGGCGCAAGCGCGCCGGGAAGGCTACTACCGGGGGACGCGACGCGTCGCCCGGTCAGGTATGAGGTCTGACAACTGACCGCTTTCAGGGGTCGAGTCCGAGCGCGGCCCCGCGGAGGATGTCGTGCTCGGAGACCTCGACGTGATCGAGCCCGAACAGGTCGAGCACGGCGAGCAGGATCTCCACGCCGGCGACGATCGTGGGCGCACGGTCGGGGTGCAGGCCGGGCGTCTTGCGTCGCTCCTGGAGCGGGACCGAGGCGAGCTGCCCGAGGATCTCCTCGCAGCGTTCGCGGGTCAGCTCGTAGCCGTGGACCTTCTCGGGGTCGTAGGGGTCGAGGCGCTGGGCGATCGCCGCGAGCGAGGTGGCAGTGCCGGCGACCGCGATCGCGTGCTCGACGCTCCGGCGGTGCCTCTCGGGCACGCCCTCGCGGAGGATCTCGGCGACGTCGTCGCGCAGGTGGGCGAGATCGTCGTCGGTCGGCGGGTCGGAGTGGATGTGGCGCTCGGTCTGGCGGACCACGCCGGCCTGGTTGGAGACGTGGAACTCGGCCTCGCGCCCGGTCCCGATCACGATCTCGGTGGAACCGCCGCCGATGTCGATCACGAGCGTCGGCGTGTCGTCGCCGGGGTCGCGCTCGCTGGTGGCGCCGAGGAACGTCAGCCTGGCCTCCTCGTCGCCGGCGAGGACGTACGGCTGAAAGCCGAAGCGCTCGCGCACCGTGTCCGCGAACTCCTCGCCGTTGGCGGCGTCGCGGACCGCGCTCGTCAGCACGGCGACGCGCTTGTCGCTCCCGTGCGCCTCGACCTTCTCGGCGAACCCCGCGAGCGCGTCGTAGACCCGCTGCATCGCGTCGTCGCGCAGGCGCCCGTCGGCATCGACGCCCTGGCCGAGGCGGGTGACGACGCTCTCACGCTCGAGCTCGTCGGTGACCGCGCCGTCGTCGACATCGGCCAGGAGCAGCCGGGTCGAGTTGCTGCCGATGTCGGCGACCGCGATGCGGATTCAGACCACCCCGTGGGGCATCGGCCGGCCGGCGAGCGCGGCGAGCAGGTTGTCGACCGCCATGTCCGCCATCAGGGATCGCGTGGTGTGGGTCGCCGAGCCGATGTGGGGGACGACGATCAGGTTGGGGGCGTCGAGCAGCGGGTCGTCGGACGGGAGCGGCTCGGGGTCGGTGACGTCGAGCGCGGCCCCGGCGATCTGCTGATCGATGAGCGCCTGGCGGAGCGCGCGCTGGTCGACGATCGGGCCCCGGGCGGTGTTGATCAGGATCGCGGTCGGGCGCATCCGCGCGAGCGCGGCGGCGTCGATCAGGTGGTGGGTGTCCGGCGTCAGCGGCGCGTGGATCGAGACGAAGTCCGAGCGCTCGAGCAGCTCTTCGAGGCTCGTCTCACCGGTGTGGAGCACGGTCATGGCGAAGCCGGTGGCGCGCTGGGCCACCGCCTGGCCAATTCGCCCGAAGCCGATGATGCCGAGCGTCGCACCGTGCACGTCGGCGCCGAGGAAGCCTTCCGGCTCCCAGGTCAGCCAGTCGCCGGCCCTGACCGACTGGGCGGCCGGCGGGAGCTTGCGCGCGGCCGCCATGAGCAGCGCAAACGCGAGGTCGGCGGTGGCGTCGGTCAGCACATCGGGCGTGTTCCCGACGCGGATGTCCCGCGCCTTGCAGGCGTCGAGGTCGATGTTGTCGTAGCCGACGGCGTAGTTCGCGATCGCACGCAGCCGCGGGCAGCGCTCGAGCAGCTCAGCGTCGATGCGATCGGTGAGCATCGTCAAGAGGCCCTCGGCGTCGGCGCCGCGGTCGATCAGCTGGGCGTGGTCCGGCGGGCGGCGGTCGGGCCAGACGTCGACCTCGTGCTCGGCCGCGAGCCTGTCGAGCGCGTCGCCCGGGAGGCGCCTGGTGACGAAGCATTTCGCCATCGCCGGTGGATTGTTGCGGCTACTGGAGCCGCCGTGTTCTCAGAAGGCGTGAACTTCGTCGGCGCGCACGCTCGAGGCACGGACCGAGGGAAGTCCGAACGCGGCCACCAGCCCGCCGAGGAGGGCGAAGCTCGCCGCGACCAGGAACGCGAGCTGGAAGCCGCTCGTGAGCGCGGCGTGCTGGCTGACCGCGTGGTGCAGGTCGCTGTTGGTGCGCCCGGCGGCGATCGCGGCCAGTACCGCCAACCCGAGCGCGCCACCGAACAGCCGCGACGTGTTGACGAGGCCCGAGGCGAGTCCGGCCTCCCGGGAGTCGACGCCGGCCACCGCCGTGATCGTGGCGGGCACGAACGCGAGCCCGATTCCGATCGCCACCAGCAGCGACGGGGCGAGCATGTCGCCGAGGTAGGTGCCGTGGACCGCGACGCGGGTGAACAGCAGCAGACCGATCGCCTGCGCGAACATGCCGATGACGAGCAGCGGCTTCGCGCCCACCCGGTCGACCGCGCGCGAGGCGAACGTCGAGCCGGCGACGATGCACAGCGTCATCGGGAGGAACGCCAGCCCGGCCTTGATCGGCGAGTAGCCGAGCACCTGCTGGAGATACAGCGAGACGAAGAACCACATCCCGAACGTGGCGCCGCCGACGAGCAGCACGACGAGGTTCGAGGAGCTGAGCGTGCGCGAGCGGTAGATCCGCAGCGGCATCAGCGGCGCTTTGGCGAACCAGCCCTCGATCCACACGAACACGATGAGCAGCGCGATCCCGGCCACCATCAGGCCCAAGGTGGAGGGCGAGCCCCAGCCGGTCGAGTCGGTGCGGACGATGCCCAGCACGACCAGGCTCAGGCCCACGGTGGCGCTGAGCGCGCCGGCGAGATCGAAGCGGCGAGTCGCCGCGGCGTCGCGCCCTTCGGCGATCAGCTGCTCGGTCGCGACGGCCGCGAGCAGGGCGATCGGCACGTTGATGAACAGGATCCAGCGCCACCCGAGCACGTCGGTGAGGATCCCGCCGAGCAGCACCCCGGCCGCCCCGCCAGCGCCGCCCATCGCGCCCCAGATGCCGACGGCGCGGTTGCGCGCCGAGCCCTCGGCGAAGGTGGTGGTCAGGATCGAGAGCGAGGCGGGGGCGATGACCGCGCCGCCGAGGCCCTGCACGGCCCGGGCCGCGATCAGCATCGCCTGGGACTGGGCCAGGCCGCCCGCGAGCGAGGCCAGGCCGAACAGCACGAGGCCGGCGACGAACACGCGTCGGCGGCCGAGCAGGTCCGCGGCCCGTCCGCCGAGGAGCAGGAAGCCGGCGAACGTGACCGTGTAGGCGTTGACCACCCACTGCAGGTTCTGCTCGGAGAAGTGCAGTCCGCCCCGGATCGCGGGCAGGGCCACGTTCACCACCGAGACGTCTAGGATCACCATGAACTGCGCGAGGCAGGCCAGGATGAGCGTCGCGGTGAGGTGTGGGTGCTCCGGCGTCCGGGAAAGCTTCAACTAGACTCCTGAGGAAGAAGTTCGATGACTGTCGAACACGTTAGCAACAAGTTCGATAACCGTCGTACAATGTGAGCATGAGCACAGCGGTTGCGAAGAGAAAACGCACGGGCGAGCCGGCCGGCGAGGTCCTGGCCCATCCGCCGCGCGAGGAGCTCGAGCTCGCCGCTGTGCTGCACGCGCTCAGCGATCCCGTGCGGCTGCTGATCGTGGAGGGCCTCGCCGGTGGGGAGGAGCGCAGCTGCAAGAGCTTCGACCTGCCGGTCGTCAAGTCGACCTGCACCCACCACTTCCGCGTGCTCCGCGATGCCGGCGTGATCCGCCAGCGGCTCGACGGCACGACGAAGATGAGCGCGCTGCGGCGCGACGACCTCGAGCACCGCTTCCCGGGCCTGCTGGATGCGGTGCTCGGGGCCCGTCATCACTAGGCCTGGGTCGCCACCGCGCGGCGGGGCTGCTCGGTCGGCGCGACTGCGGGGGCGGGAATCAGCGACGCCGTGATCGCTCCGAGCAGCGACAGCCCCGCGCACACGGCGATCGCCGGGGCGAACCCGTCGCTGAACGCGGCCGGCGACGCATAGCTGCCGGCGCCGGCGAACACCGCGACGACGATCGCCAGACCGAGCACGCCGCCGAGCTGGCGCATCGTGTTGAACGTGCCCGACGCCTTGCCGACCTCCTCCGGCGCGACGGCGCCGAGGACAGTGCTCTGGATCGCGGGCATCGTCATCGACACCCCGACTCCCGCCACGATCAGCGGCGGCACGAGCTGGCCGTACGCGACGTCAACCCGAGCGACGAGCGCGATCCACGCCATCCCCGCGGCCTGCAGCAGCAGGCCGGTCACAATCAACGGGCGCTCGCCCACCCGGGCCACAGCCAAGCCGGCGATCGGCGCGACGAAGAACAGGCTCCCGGTCCAGGGCAGCAGCCGCAGCCCGGCGCCGAGCGGCGACTGGCCGAGCGTGGTCTGCAGGAACTGGGCCATGAAGAACACGGCGCTGAACAGCGACGCGAACAGCAGCAGGTTGGCGACGTTGCCGGCCGCAAACGCGCGGCTTCGGAACAACCGCATCGGGAGCATCGGCGCCCGAGCACGCAACTCGTAGCGCACGAACGCGAGCGTGAGCCCGGCGCCGGTGACGAGCGAGCCGAGGACCTCCGGGCTGCCCCAGCCGGCGCGGTTGCTGCGCACCAGGCCCCAGACCACGCCGAACCCGGCCCCGGTCACAAGCGCGAGGCCGGGGATATCGAGCGCGGCACGCGAGCCATGGCTCTCCTCGAGCCTCGTCAGGATCAGCGGAATCGCGACGAGCCCGATCGGGACGTTCAGCCAGAAAATCCACTGCCAGGCCAGGCCCTGGGTGACGGCGCCGCCCACGACCGGTCCGCCGAGCACAGCCAGGCCCGTGATGCTGCTGAAGATCCCGAGCGCCTTGCCCCGTTGCTCGGCGCCGAACGCCGAGCTCAGGATCGCCAGCGAGATCGGTGCGATCACTGCAGCGCCGGCTCCCTGGACGGCCCGCGCCGCGATCAGCCAGCCGATGCTCGGGGCCAGCGCGCACGCCGCCGAGGCCGCGATGAAGAGCGCCATGCCGCTCGCGAACAGGCGCCGGCGGCCGAACTTGTCGCCCAGCGCAGCGCCCGTCATCAGCAGCACGGCGAAGCTCAGTGTGTAGGCGTTGACCGTCCACTCGAGCTCCTCCACCGACGCGCCGAGGTGCAGCCGGATCGTCGGCAATGCCGTCGAGACGACAAGCGCGTCGAGCGCCACCATCAGCGAGGCCAGCGCGGTCAGACCCAGCACCCATCTCTGTCGCGTGTCGAACTTCATCTCTACTCCTTGGGTCGATTGCGGTCCGTCTGAATCGACACTGGTGATGCGATGAAATTGAGCGATGAATTTGTCGGCTGACTGGTGTCAGCACGGGTGATGACCGAACCAGTGCTGATCCGAGCCCGGACGGGAGACGAGGATGCGTTCCGCGCGCTCACCGACCCCTACCGGCGGGAGCTCCAGCTCCACTGCTACCGGATCCTCGGCTCGCTCCAGGACGCCGAGGACCTGCTCCAGGAGACGCTGCTGGCGGCGTGGCGGGCGCTCGACGGCTTCGAGGAGCGCTCGTCGCTGCGGACGTGGCTCTACCGGATCGCCACGAACCGCTGCCTGAACTTCCTGCGCGACAACGCGCGACGGCCCCGACTGGAGGTGCGCGCGATGACCGACGTCCCCGAGCCGACGCGGACGAGCGAGATCAGCTGGCTCGAGCCGTACCCGGACGAGCTGATCGAGGGGGTGGCGGACGCCGCCCCGGGCCCCGAGGCTCGGTACGAGGCCAAGGAGACGGTGGCACTCGCGTTCGTCGCCGGACTACAGCGGCTGGCGCCGCGCCAGCGGGCGGTCCTCGTCCTGCGTGACGTGCTCGGGTACCGCTCGGCCGAGGTCGCTTCGATGCTCGAGGTGAGCGAGGCGTCGGTCAACAGCGCCCTCCAGCGAGCCCGGGCGGCGTTGCCGGAGCGTGCGCCGGTGGCGTTGACTTCGCCGGCTGCCGCGTCTGCGCTTGAGCGCGAGGTGGTCGCGCGGTTCGCCGAGGCGTTCGTGGCCGACGACATCGACGCGGTGGTCGACCTGGTGACCGAGGACGTCCTGGTCACGATGCCGCCCGAGCCGTTCGAGTACCTGGGCCGCGAGGCGGTCGGCGTGTTCTTCCGCAACCGGGTGCACGACCGCGGCGACCGGCAGATCAGGTTCGTGCCCACCCGGGCCAACGGCCAGCCTGCGCTCGGGCACTACATCGAGGATCCCCATGCCTCCGTGCTGCGCTGCTACGGGCTGCTCGTGCTGACGATCGAGGGGGAGCGGATTGCGGGCATCACCCGGTTCCGCGACTCGGCGATCCTGCCGCGCTTCGGGCTGCCGCGCACGCTGCCCGCCTAGCCTCTCGGCGTGAACGCGTAGACGCGGCTCGGGCTGCCCGTGCCGCCGACGAGCTTCAGCGGCGCGACGACGAGCAGCGCGCCCGTCTCGGGCAGCTTGTCGAGGTTGGCGAGCTGGGTCAGGCCGAGTCGGCCCGCGCCGAGCAGGAAGTTGTGCAGCGGGAACGGCGGCTCCATGCCGCCGGCCGAGCCCGCGTCGATTCCGACCGTCTCCACGCCGAAACCGCTGATGTCGCGCTCGGTGGCCAGCCACCTGGAGGCGTCGACGTCGGGCCCGGGGGTCAGCGCCCCGGTGTCGGTTGCGTTCAGGAAGGCAGCCTCGTCCTGGGCTCGGGCGCCCCAGCCGGTGCGGAGCAGGACCCAGGCTTTTTCCGGGATCTGGCCATGTTCGGATTCCCAATGCTCGATGTCGTCGACGGTGAGGAGGTAGCCCGGGTCTTGTTGCGTTTGTTCGGTCTTGTCGATCACGCACGCCGGGCCGATGAGCCTCGTCGGGTCGATCGAGGCGACGTCGTCGCCGTCCTTGCCCGTGACCCAGTGGATCGGCGCGTCGAGGTGCGTGCCGACGTGCTCGCCGAGCGTCAGCGTGTACCACGCCCAGGCCGGCCCGCGCTCGTCGTAGTGGCTGATCTCGTTTCGCGTGAGGCCGGGCGTGTTCAGGAAGGGTGGCGGCAGCCGGATCACCGGGGTCGACTCGCTGAGCGGCTGGGTGAGGTCGACGATTTCGTGGGTCGCGATCACGGTGAGGAGGTCGTTATTTGGGCTCATGTCGGGGGTGTCTCCGGTGGTCGGGGGTGTCTCCGGGGGGCCGGGGTTCCAGCCGGCCGTGGGGTTTCAGCCGCCGCGGAACGCGTCGGCGAGCCAATCGGCGGAGATCGACGGGTTGACCTTGGCGTCGAGCACGAGCGGGCGCCCGGACTGCGCGGTCAGCCAATCGGGGATGGCGGTGTTCAGGTCGTCTGTCGTCCGGATGGTCGCCGCCCGCGCCCCGGCCGCGTGGGCGATCGCGGCGATGTCGGCGTCCGGGAAGCGCACTGTCGAGACGTCGTGTCCCATCGGGGCGAAGTGGTGGACCTCGGCGCCGTAGGCGGCGTCGTCGTAGATGAGCACGAGCAGGTTGCCGAGCTTCAGGCGCGCCGCCGTCTCCAGCTCGGCCAGCGCCATGAACAGGCCGCCGTCGCCGACCGCTGCGACCGTGACCCGGTCGGGGTCGGCGATCGCCGCGCCGATCGCGGTCCCGAGCCCGAGCCCGATCGACTGGAACCCGTTCGCGAACACCCAGTTGTTTGCGCTCGGCACGGTCAGGAACATCGCCGGATAGCCCGTGAACGCCCCCGAGTCGACGGCCACGGCACGGTTCTCTGGCAGGAGATCGTCGACCGCGATCGAAAGGGTGCGCGGATCGATGTATTCGTCCGTCCCCGCGTCCTCGTACGGTTCCTCGCGCCAAGTGTTCTTCTCGATCTGACCCGCCATCTCCGGAGTGCGGAAGCCCGTGTGCGCGTGGCTCCGCTGCTCGAGCTCGCCCGTGAGCGCGTGCGCGGTCGCTTTCGCGTCGGCAACGATGGCGAGATCCGCGGGTCGGTTGCGCCCGATCTGCCGGCGGTCGACGTCGACCTGGATCAGCTTCGCGTCCGGGTTGATCAGTCGGCCGTGCTTCGTGGTCCACTGATTGAGCGAGGCGCCGAACGCGAGGATCAGGTCGGCCTGGTGGATGAGCTCGGCCGCGTGCGGGCTGGCGAACCCGCCGGCGATGCCGAGCGCGTAGGGGAGACCGTGGAACAGGCCGTTGGCCGGAGCGGAGGTGGCGAGGACGGACCCGGTCAGCTCGCCGAGCTGCTCGAGCTCGTTGCGGGCTCCGCTGTGGGCGGCGCCGCGTCCGGCGATGATCGCGGGCTTGTCTGCGGCGGCGATCAGGTCGATGGCTTGGGCGATCGCTTCGGGATCCGGCGCCGGCGGTTTTATCGGCGGCGGCGAGGGCCGGCTCGGCTGTCGCTGCGTGGCCGGTTGGGCCTGGATGTCGATCGGCAGCATCAGCACCACGGGGCGGCTCTCGATGAGGGCGCGGTGGTAGGCGCGCTGCGCATCGTCGGCCGCGGTATCCGGGCTGTGCAGGCGCTCAGCGATCGCGCCCACCGACTCGACCAGGTCGTGCTGATCGATCCGGAAGTTCGAGGTCAGGGCCGCCGCCGGCGTCTCTCCCGCGAGGACGAGGAGGGGCGTGCGGCTCTTGGCCGCCTCGGCCAAGCCGGTGATGGCATTGGTGAGACCGGGGCCCTGGTGGACACTGCACACCCCGAGCCTCTGGGTTACGCGCGCGTAGCCATCGGCCATGCAGACCGCGCCCGTCTCCTGGCGGGCGGCGTAGAACCGCGCGCCGTGGTGGACGAGCGCGTTGGTGGCGACCAGATTGCCGCTCCCGATCACGCCGAACGCGTCCTTCACGCCACAGGCCGCGATCGTCGTCCCCACGACGTCCGCGACGGAGGGCGATCGATCTGGCACGCCGCGCATCCTAAGTGGTTTCCAGGCTTTGCCTGCGGGGGAACATTGAGTTGATGAGCTCAGGATCCGAGCCCCGGCCAGGCAGTTCGTCGGAGAGCGTCGGCGGCACCACGCCGCCAGCCGGGCCGTCGCCGGAGGTCAAGTCGGGTGCTGGGGGTGCTGGGGGTGCCGGGACCACATCCGCCGGTTCTGGCCGGCGCGCTGGTTCGAAGGGCCGCGAGCAGGCGCCCAACATGCTCCCGGGCCGCAGGCGCCGCCCGCTCGCGGTCGAGCGCATCCTCACCCGGCTGATTGCGACCGCCGGCATCGTCGGCATCGGGGTCGCGATCGCCGCGATCATGGTCTCGAGCAACAGCAAGGGCTGGATCGTCGGACTGGTCGTCTCGCTGGTCACGGTGGTCCTCTCGGCCATCCTCTGGTCTTCGCGCCAGCTCTAGCGGCGGGCGTTCACAAGCCCGCGCCGGCCGCTCGCTAGTGTGCTGAGCCGTGACCTCTGGGGTGGACACGACCGTCTCTCCGCGCCCTGCCGCGCCGCGGCTCCGCGACGGCGAGCCCGCGATCAGCGTGCGCGGCCTGACCAAGTCATTCGGCGACGTCAAGGCCCTGGTCGACGTCGATCTCGACGTCGACGCCGGATCGGTGCTCGGCCTGCTCGGCCCGAACGGCGCCGGCAAGACGACGTTCGTGCGCGTGGTGACCACGTTGTTGAAGGCCGACTCGGGGACTGCCTCGGTGGTCGGCCTCGACGTGGTCAAGCAGGCGGCCCAGGTACGCGAGCACATCGGCCTCGCCGGCCAGTATGCGGCCGTCGACGAGAACCTGACCGGGCTCGAGAACCTGACGATGGTGGGGCGCCTGTACGGCGAGCCGCGCCGCGATGCTGTCGCGCGGGGTCGCGAATTGCTGGAGCGATTCGACCTCGTCGAGGCTTCGCGACGCCCGGTGAAGACGTACAGCGGCGGCATGCGCCGTCGGCTCGACCTGGCCGCGGCGCTCGTGGCCAAGCCCCCCGTGCTGTTTCTCGACGAGCCCACCACCGGCCTCGACCCGCGCTCGCGACTCGCGCTGTGGGACGTGATCGAGGACCTGGTCGCCGAGGGCACTACCGTTCTGCTCACCACGCAGTACCTCGACGAGGCCGATCGCCTCGCGGACCGGATCGTGGTCATCGACCACGGCCGGGTGATCGCGGAGGGCACCTCGGACGAGCTCAAGGACCGCGTCGGCGGCGAGCGGCTCGAGGTCACGCTCGAGGATGGAGCGGATGTCGATCGGGCCGTCGCCGCGCTGGAGCCGATGGCGGACGATTGTTCCGTGGCGGCCGACGATGCCGTCGTGCGCGTGAACGTCCGCCAGCGCAAGGGCTCGATCGTGGAGGCGGTCAGGCGACTGAGCGACATCGGGGTTGGCGTCGATGACCTGGTGGTCAGCCGCCCGACGCTCGACGACGTGTTCCTGACGCTGACCGGTCATGCCGCGGAGGACGATCCGGACGCCTCGGAATCTTCGGACGGTGATCGCTGATGCGACGCCTGGTCACCGACACGCTGATCATCGCCGAGCGCAACCTGATCCGGCTCCCGCGCGCGCCCGACCTGCTGCTTGCCTTCACCGTCCAGCCGATCATGTTCGCGCTCCTGTTCGTGTACGTGTTCGGCGGCGCGATCCAGACCCCGGGCTACTCGTCCTACGTCGACTTCCTGATCCCCGGGATCATCGTCCAGAACATCGCGTTCGGCGGGTTCGTGACCGCGCTTGGCCTGAACGAGGACGTCCACAAGGGGCTGATCGATCGCTTCCGCTCGCTGCCGATGGCCCGGCCCGCGGTGCTCGCGGGTCGCACGCTGTCCGACGTCGCCACCAACACGCTGTCGATCGTCGTGCTCCTGGTGACCGGGATCATCATCGGCTTCTCGTTCGATAACGATGTGGCGCATGTGATCGCCGGCTTCGGGCTGCTGCTGTTGTTCGGCTACGCCTTCTCTTGGGTGTTCGCGTGGGTGGGGCTGCTCGTCTCCTCGCCGGAGGCGGCGAACTCGGCGGGCTTCATCGCGGTCTTTCCTCTGACGTTCGTGTCCTCGGCGTTCGTCCCAGTGCAGTCGATGCCGACCGTGCTCCAGGACTTCGCCAAGGTCAACCCGTTCACGATCACCGTCGACGCGATGCGCTCGCTGTGGCTCGGCAAGCCGGCCGGCAACAACATCTGGCTCGCGGTGCTGTGGGCGCTGGCGATCATCGCGGTGTTCGCGCCGCTGGCGGTGCGCCGCTACCGCCAGGCCGCCGGGCGCTGACCGCCCTCGTCTCGCCCCGGGTTGCCGGGTGCTGACCTGCGCTCGTTTCACCTCGCGGCCGCCGGGGGAGGCTTTGCCTCGTACCTTGGTTTCCCGGAGGGAGGGCCGCTATGGCAACGGCATCGATGCGGAGCGGGCGGGGGCTGGCGATAACGATCGCGCTGACGGCGGCGACGGTCGGGGTGGTCTACGGCTACGACACCGGGAGCATCGCCGGCGCCCTCTTGTTCATCCCGCAGCACTTCTCGCTGTCCACGACCGCGACCGAATGGATCACCACGTTCACCGGCCTCGGGCTCATCTTTGGCGCACTGGTGGCGAACCGGCTGGCCGATCGCTTCGGCCGCAAGTTCGCCATGCTCGTGATCGCCGCCGGGTTCACCGTGTTCGCGGTGCTCCAGGCGATCGCGCCCGGCATCGTGTTTCTCGACGTCACCCGGTTCTTCCTCGGCGTCGCGATCGGGATCTCGACCGTGGTCGCCCCGGTGTTCATCGCCGAGTCGGCGCCGGTGACGATCCGCGGCGCGCTGATCGTCGGCTACCAGGTGGCGACGGTGGTCGGGATCATGGTCGCCTACTTCGTCGACTACGGACTGGCCGGAAGCGGCTCGTGGCGGTGGATGCTCGGCCTGTCCGCGATCGCCAGCGCGTTCGTGTTCGTGGTTCTGATCCGGCTGCCCGATACGCCCCGGTGGTATCTCATGCGGGGCCGTCGCTCCGACGCGGTGGCGACGCTGGAGCGGATCGACCCTGACGGCGACGCCGAGCAGAGCGCGCGTGAGATCGAGGCCGACGTCGGCGCCGCCAGCGGCGGGCGACTGCGCGAGATGCTCCGGATCCCGTACGTGCGGCCGACGATCTTCGTGCTGGTGCTCGGGTTCCTGGTCCAGATCACCGGGATCAACGCGATCACCTACTACAGCCCGTTCATCTTCCAGGACATCGGCTGGCACGGGAACACGCCGCTGCTCATGCAGGGCCTGATCGAGGTGTTCTCGGTATTCGCCACGGTCGCCGCCGTGCTCGTGGTCGACCGGATCGGCCGCCGGCGCACGCTCTTGACCGGCGTCGGGGTGATGATCGCGTCGACCGCGCTGATGACCGTTCTCTACGCCCGCGGCGGCCATTTCAGCGGCCTCAGCTCGGCGCTCGGGTTCCTCGGGATCCTGTTCTTCACCGCGGGCTTCAACTTCGGCTTCGGCGCGATGGTCTGGGTGTATGCGTCCGAGAGCTTCCCCACGGGGTTGCGAACCGCGGGCGCGTCGACGATGCTGACGGCCGACCTGCTGGCCAACTTGCTGATCTCCCGGTTCTTCCTGACCGTGTTCCACGACATGGGTGGGACGGGGACCTTCGGCCTGTTCCTCGGCCTGGCGATCGTCTCGTTCGTGTTCATCTGGTGGATGGCGCCCGAGACGCGCGGCCGTCCGCTCGAGGCGATCCGGGTCTACTGGGAGAACGGCGGAAAGTGGCCGGCCACTGAAGAGGAGACGCTGGCGCAGCTCGATCGGAAGCGTCGCTCGGAGCGTCGAGAGCACGTGTCCGTCACGTGAACGGCTCGCTCATGACGCAGGAGATGGCCGAGCAGCCGGATCGGCTTCGCTCGCTGATCGGCCGCCTCGACTCGGTGGACTCGCTCGTCCGTGACGTGCTTCCGTCGCCGCTCAGCGGGGTCTCGATCGTCGCCCGGGGTTCGTCGGATCATGCGGCGGTGTACGGTCGCTACCTGCTCGAGCTGGCCTCCGGCCGGCCGGTGAGCCTGGCGGCGCCGAGCCTGCACACGCTGTACGGGATCGACGTCGACTACACCGGCCAGCTGGTGATCGCGGCCTCGCAGTCGGGGGAGACGCCTGAGATCGTGGACACGCTGTCGGCGCTGCAGGCTGCGGGCGGCGCCGGTTTGGCGGTGACCAACTCCGCCTCGTCCGATCTGGCGTCTGCGGCCTCGGTCGTCCTTGACCTGGACATGGGCGAGGAGCGGGCGGTCCCCGCGACCAAGACGGTGACCGGCGAGTTCGTGGCCTTCGCGATGCTCGCCCAGTGCCTGGGGGAGGTGCCGTTCACGCGCGACGAGCTCGAGGCGGTGCCCGGATGGGTCGAGGCGGTCCTCGCCGATCCCGGCTCGCCGCAGGCCGCCGCCGAAACCCTGACCGACTCCTCCGATCTGATCGTGGTCGCGCGCGGGTTCATGTACGGCGCCGCGCTCGAGACGGCGTTGAAGATCAAGGAGACGTGCTCCCTGCTCGCGGACGGATACTCGTCCGCCGACCTGCGCCACGGGCCAATCGCGGCGGTGACGCGTGGCTTCCACGTCGTGGCGGTGAGTGTTCCCGGGCCGGGGTTCGAGGACATGGCCGAGCTGATCGGCGACCTGCGCTCCCGCGGGGCGAGCGTCCTGACGGTCGCGCCGGAGCCGTGGGCCGACATCCCGCTGCCATCCGGGATGCCCGAGACGCTGGCACCGATCGTCGCGGTGGTGCGGGGCCAGCAGCTGGCCCTGTCGCTGGCCACGCGGCTCGGCTTCGACCCTGATCAACCGCCGGGCCTGTCGAAGGTCACCGCGACTTGAGCCTGCGCCTGCGCAGCCAGCGAGTCGTCGTCCCGGGGGGCACGATCGAGGGGGAGGTCACCGTCGCCGACGGGCTGATCGCGTCGGTCGAGCCGGTTTCGGACGCGACCGAGGTGCTCGACCTGGGCCGCCACTGGATCGTCCCCGGGTTCATCGACACCCACGTCCACGGCGGCGGTGGCGCCCAGTTCAACACGACCGACCCCGACGA
>DASXOS010000150.1:0-2757 GCA_036494115.1 Solirubrobacteraceae bacterium
GCTTGGCGGCCACGAGCACGCTGGCGTAGTCGGAGTCGACGTGGTCCAGGAGCTTGTCGATACGGGGTGAGATCAAGGTTGGCCCTTCGCTGGTTGGTTACCGACCAAGGTTAGCGGCAGATGTGCAAAGACCTGCAAAAGTTGAGGGTCGGTGCGGGGCCCCGGCCCGCCGCCGGCGTTCGCCGCGCGCCGGTGGCGCTACTCGGAGGACGAGGGCGAGGCGGCTCCGACCTCGCCCCGCACGATGTCCACGAGCTCCTCGAGCGCGTCGTCGAGGCGATCGTTGACGACGACGTGGCTGAACTCCGACTGCGCGTCGAGCTCGCCCTCGGCGGTCTGCAGCCGCGCGTCGACCTGCTCGGGGGTGTCGGTGCCGCGCCCCACCAGCCGGGTCCGCAGGGCTTCACGGCTGGGCGGGGCGATGAACACCTGGAGCGCCTCGGGCATGGTCTCACGGACCTGGCGGGCGCCCTGGACCTCGATCTCCAGGACCACGGGCTCGCCGCGGCGCAGCCGGTCCTCGAGCTCTGAGCGCAGGGTCCCGTAGTGCCGTCCGGAGTAAGTGGCGTGTTCGACAAACTCACCGTTGCCGACGCGCTCCTCGAACTCATCGGCGCCGATGAAGTGGTAGTCGACGCCCTGGGTCTCCCCCGGCCGGGGCGCACGCGTCGTCGCCGAGACCGAGAGGCCGAGCTGCGGGACGCGTTCGAGCAGACCGCGGATCAGCGTTCCCTTCCCGACGCCGGACGGACCGGTGATCACAAAGACTCTGGCCACCGGGCGCAGAGGGGCGTGTGGTCAGCGGCGGCGCAGCAGCGCGACCAGCTCGCCGCGCTGGCGCTCGGAGAGCCCGCCGAGGGTCTTGCTCGGCGAGATCCGGCACTGGCCGAGGATCTTGTTGACCTTCACGCGGCCGTACTTGGGAACGGCGAGCAGGAGGTCGAACACCTTGGCGGTCTGGAGATAGTCCGGCGGATCGAGCAGGAGCTCGTGGATCGGAGTGCGGCCGGCTTTGAGGTCGCGCTTGAGCTGCGCGCGGCGGCTGCGGATATCGTTCGCTCGCTGCAGCGCCTCCATGCGTTGCACGAGTGAACGCTCCGGTGCGGCGACCTGCTTGGGGAACGATTCACTGACCGGCGGCATGGGCGGCGACTATACATCTTGGGGCGGGTCGATCAAGCCCAAATCCCGCAATTCGACTCAAGCTCAGCTTGAGGTTCAGCATTGTCGAGCCTAGTTGCGGATTTCACTTTGGTTTGCAGGGGGTTTTTGCTCCCTATAACGGGTGGTCGCAATCAGCGCCGGAGCCCGGCCAGCCCCTGCCCGGAATGGTGGGGCTCGGCGGCGGCGAGCGCTAACTCGGTCGCGATCCGCCCGCCGGCCGCCGGATCGCGGAAGCTCTCTGTGCCGACTGCCACAAGCGTCGCGCCCGCACCGATCAGATCGTGGGCGTGCCGCCCGTCCGCCACCCCGCCCATCCCGATGACCGGAATGTCGACGGCATCGCTCACCGACGCTACCTGAGCGAGCGCGATCGCGCGCACCGCGGGCCCCGAGACTCCGCCGGTCGTCCCCCCCAGCCACGGCTCCCCGGTCCGAGGGTGGACGGCCATGCCGCGGATCGTGTTGATGACCGAGACGGCGCTCGCCCCCTCGCGCTCGGCCGCCTTCGCCACCGCCGGGACGTCGGAGGCGTTGGGCGTGAGCTTGACGATCAGCGGCTTGTCGGTCAGCGGTCTGACCGCGCTCAGCAGTCGCGCCACCTCGTCGGGGTCGGCTCCCATGACCAGCCCGGTCTCGACGTTGGGGCAGGAGACGTTGAGCTCCAGCGCGGCCACCTCGTCGCGCTGCGCGAACGCGGTCACCAGCCGGGCCACCTCGTCGCGACTGAAGCCCATCACGTTGACGATCAGCGGCACCGGCAGGCGGGCCAGCTCGGGCAGGTCGTGGGCGAGGTAGCCGTCGAGCCCCTTGTTGGGCAGCCCGATCGAGTTCATGAGCCCGGCGGGGAGCTCCCACAGGCGCGGCGGCGGGTTGCCCTGGCGCGGGGCCAGCGTCACCGTCTTGGAGACGAACGCGGCGAACGGGAAGTGCTCGAGCAGCGCGTCGCCGAAGGCGCGCCGCGCCGCGATCGCGTCAAAGGTGCCGGATGCGTTGATGACCGGATGCGCCAGCTCGATGCCGCAGAAGGTGATCATGGCCCGCCAACCCTCAATGTCCGGCCCCCGCAGTGAGCGCGGTCCGCAGCCGCGCGGCCTCGATGACCGGCCCGTCGATGCACAGCCGGATGTAGCCGTCGGTGGTCGCCACCACGCAGCCGAAGCACGCCCCGTAGCCGCACGCCATCCCGGACTCCAGCGCGAGCTGGGCTGGCACGTCGCGCTCGACGGACAGGGCGCGGACGGCCTCGAGCATCGGCGGCGGGCCGCAGGCGTAGACCTCGGCGTGAGGGTCTGCGTCGAGCTCGTTGGTGAGAAGGTCGGTGACGAGGCCGTGGTGGCCGACGCTGCCGTCGTCGGTGGCGATCCGCGCGCCGGTCAGGAGCGCGGCGCCGGCGGCGTGCGCGGCGTCTCGGAAGCCCAGCAGCACCGCCGCCTCGGCGTCCTGGAGTTGGTCCTGCCAGATGGCCAGCGGCGCAATCCCGACTCCACCGCCTGCCAGCAGCGCACGGCGGCCCTCTCGCGCCGTGGCGAACCCGATGCCCAGCGGGCCCAGGACCGACAGCTTCTCGCCGGCGCGCAACTCGCTCAGGCGCGC
>DASXOS010000151.1:0-10700 GCA_036494115.1 Solirubrobacteraceae bacterium
ATCGCCCGAGTTCCCCGAACGGATCGACGATCCGCCCGCGCTCGGGCCGGAGATCGTCCCCGACGGTCTCCCCGAGTTCTACGAGCGGCTCAGGGAGCAGCTGCCGGGCTGCGTGGCCGAGCCGCTGTGGCTGCGCGGCCGCGTCCTGGGTCTGTTGCTGTGCGTTGGGACCCCGGTCGCCTCGCTGGCCGACATCGCCAGGCAGGGGGCGGCGGCGCTCGAGCAGGCGAACGACTACACGGACTCGATCGAGGCCGTACGCCGGCGCAAGCCGACCACCGCCGCGGCGGAGATCCAGCAGAACCTGTTTCCCCCGCGCATCGCCCGGATCGCGGGCGGGCAGCTGGCCGGCGTTCTGCTTCCCGCCTACGAGGTCGGCGGGGACTGGTTCGACTTCGTCGAGAACCGCGACGGGGCGTGGCTGGCGATCGCAGACTCGGCGGGCAACGGCGCCACCGCCGCAGGACTCGGCGCGGCGGCACTCGGGGCGCTCCGCGCCGCCCGGCGCGACGGGGACGACCTGCCCGAGGCCGTCGGACTCATGCACGAGACGGTTCGGGGCCTGCAGAACGACGCCTTCCACGTCAGCGCCGTGATCGCTCGGTGGCACGCGGCCACCTCGAAGCTACGGTGGATCAACTGCGGTCATCCGTCGCCCTATCTCGTGCCCGCCGACGGCGACCTCCGCGAGCTGGTCAGTCCGGCGCATCCGCCGCTCGGCACCGGCGACGCGTCCCCAACCTTCGACGTCAACGAGCACCGACTGAGTCCCGGCGACCGGCTGATCCTCCTCACCGACGGGATCACCCACCGCCGCGTCGAGGGTGGCGGCACGTTCGGACTCGATGGTCTGCGCACGGCGGTCGAGGCTGCGACGGACCCCACGGCGGCGCGCACCGCGATGGCGATCCAGCACGGGGTCACCAAGTGCTGGAAGGAGCCGCTCGAGGACGACGGCACCGTGGTCGTACTCGCCGTCGAGTGACGCGGCCCGCTCCGGCGGCTGTGGCGCCCTTCCGGGCGCCGCTTGGGTTGATGTGCGTTGGTCGGAACGGCTTGCTGGGGAACGGGGCGGGTGGGGGCCGCGGCGGTGTTCCGACGTGCAAAACGCAAACATCTGCCCGGAAATCCCGAGCCCTGCTGCATGTCGCACCATATGCAGCACCTTTGCGCCGTCCCCTCGCTGTTGCCGGCCGAGTGTCTGCAAAATGCACGCCGCCCCGACGCGAAAGCCGCCGCACCCTCCCCCTCAACGCGCCGTTAAACCCGATCGCGCGCGCTAACCCGGGCGGCGCCCGAAGAACGCCCAGCCGCATGGGCTGGGGCGCCGGGCGGGTTCTAAGGCGAGAACTTGACCGTGATCACGTCGCCGTCGGCGACGACGTAGTCGCGGCCCTCGAGCCGGAGCACCCCCCGGTCGCGCGCCCCGGCGTAGCCGCCGGCCTCGACGAGCTGATCCCAGCTCACCACCTCGGCGCGGACGAACCCCTTTTGGATGTCGGAGTGGATCAGCCCGGCGGCGTGCCACACCGAGAGGTTCTGGCGCAGGTGCCAGGACTGCGCCGGCTTGTCCTCCCCGGCGGTGAAGAACGCGATCTGGTGCAGCAGCTCGAACGCGCCGCGCACGACGGCGTCGAGCCCGGACTCGGTGATGCCGAGGTCCTCGCGCATCGCCGCTGCGTCCTCGTCGTCGAGTTCGGCGAGCTCGGCCTCGAGCCGGGCGGAGATCGCCACCACGCCGGCGCCCAACTCACGAGCGTGCTCGGCGATCTGCGAGGGGATCTCACGCGACCCCTCGTCGACGTTGACCACGAACAGGACGGGCTTGGCGGTGAGCGGCTGGAGCAGCTGGCCGGCATCCGCCGCGCCGGCCGGCGGGGGCACGGTGGAGGCGGGCTTTCCCGACTGCAGCGCCTCGATCACCTGTTTCAGCCAGGCCTCCTCGGCGATCGCGTGGCGGTCGCCGCTCTTGGCGGTTTTCGAGACGCGGTCCAGGCGGCGCTCGGCCTGCTCGAGGTCGGCGAAGAACAGCTCGGTCTCGATCGTCTCCACGTCGGCCAGAGGATCGACGCGGCCCTCGGGGTGGACGACGTTCGGGTCCTGGTGGGCGCGGACGACGTGGACGATCGCGTCGGTCTCGCGGATGTTGGCCAGGAATTGGTTGCCGAGTCCCTCGCCCTTGTGCGCGCCCGCGACCAGCCCCGCGATGTCATGGAAGGTGATCGTGTCGGGGACGACCTTCGAGGCGCGCACCGTCTCGGCCACAGCGTCGAGGCGCTCGTCGGCGACCGGGATGATGGCCACGTTCGGCTCGATCGTGGTGAACGGGTAGTTCGCCGCCTCGGCGGCGACGCCGGTGAGCGCCGTGAACAGCGAGCTCTTGCCGGCATTGGGCATGCCTACGATTCCGACCTTCATAGCTGTGAATGTAGGAGCCTCGGGCGGCCGTGGCCGGGACGGCCAGGGCTCCCCGGGCTCTCAGGTGCCGAAGCCGACCCGGTGCTCCTCGTCGTCGACGAGCACGTACACGACCTTCTCGAGGTCGATCGCCACGGTTCCGTCCTCCGCGGTGAGGTCGTGCCAGCCCTGTGTCCCGAGCGCCTGGCGGAGCTTCGTCAGCTCGTCGGGCTTGACCCGTGCGGCCAGGGACTGGCCCCCGAGGAAGCCGATGTTGATCTTCTGTGGTTTCTCGTTCGCCATTTAGTGGTCCTCGCCAGGTTGCACGATTTCAGTGAGCACGCCGCCCGTGGACGCCGGGTGCACGAACGCGACGCGCGAGCCCCGGATGCCCGTGCGGGGCTGCTCGTCGATCAGGCGGATCCCGGCGCCGGCGAGCGCCTGTAGCGTCTGCTCGACGTCGGCCACGCGGTAGGCCACGTGGTGGAGTCCGGGGCCCTTTCGGGTGAGGAACTTGCCGACCGGGGTCTCGGGGTCGAGCGGGGCGAGCAGCTCGATGTGGCCGTCCCCGACATCGAGCAGCACGGCATCGACGCCCTGCTCGGTCACGGTCTCCCGGTGGACGAGCGGCATCCCCAGGTTGTCCCGGTACAGGGTGATTGCGGCCTCGAGGTCCTCGACGGCGATGCCGACGTGATCGATCGCGGACAGCATTGCGGCCGCGGACAATACCGGCGCGGGCCGGCCGGCCGATCTGGGGGACGGCTACTGGCGGGACCGGGGCTGCGAGGGGTTGCTGGCGGTCGCGGCCGCGATCCCCAGCGAGCTGCTTCCGATCCGGGGCGGGGCGAAGCTCGGCACCCCGGCCATGACCTCGTCGATGTCCTTGCGCTCGAGCACCTCGTTGCCCAGCAGCTTCGCGGCCAGTCCGTCGAGATGCTCGCGGTGGCGGTCGAGGATCGAGATCGCGGTCCGGAAGGCCTCGTCGGCGAGATCGCGCACCTCCTCGTCACGCACCCGGCGCGAGGAGTCCGACGATGACTCCTGCGAAGACAGACTGAGCGAGGTGATGCCGGTCCCCATCGCGTAGTCGTGGACCATCGAGTGTGCGATGTCCCCGACCCGCCGGAGGTCGTCGGAGGCGCCTGTTGTGATCGAGCCGAACACGATCTGCTCGGCCGCGCGGCCGCCCAGCAGCATCGTCATGAAGTCGATGAGCTCCTCGCGGGTCTTCAGGTAGCGATCCTCCTCAGGGAGGTTGAGCGTGTAGCCGAGGGCCTTGCCGTGGGGCACGATCGAGATCCGGTGGACCCGGTCGACCGAGGGCAGCAGCTCGCCGCACAGGGCATGCCCGGCCTCGTGGTAGGCGACCACGCGCTTCTCGTGATCGGTCAGCGCGCGCCGTGACTCCATGCCCGCCACCACCCGCTCGAGCGAACGGTCGAAGTCGATCATCGACACCTCGTCCGCCCCGCGGCGAGCGGCCGCGATCGCAGCCTCGTTGCAGATGTTCGCCAGATCGGCTCCGGTCAGCCCCGACGTCTGGCGGGCCAGCAGCTTGAGGTCGACGTCCTCGCCGAGCGGCTTGTTGCGCGAGTGCACGCCGAGGATCCGCTCCCGGCCACCGACGTCGGGCGGCGAGACGAAGATCTGGCGGTCGAACCGGCCGGGACGCAGAAGCGCTGGATCCAGCTTCTCGAGCAGGTTCGAGGCGGCGATCACGACCACGTCCTTGCGGGAGGTGAACCCGTCCATCTCGACGAGCAGCTGGTTCAGCGTCTGATCGCGCTCGCCGCTGATGTCCATCCCTCGGTGCCCGCCGACGGCGTCGAGCTCGTCGATGAACACGATCGCGGGGGCGTGCTTGCGCGCGATTCGGAACAGGCGGCGAATACGCGCCGCACCGAGCCCGGCGAACATCTCCACGAACGAGGCGGCGGACTGTGAGTAGAAGGTGGCACCCGATTCGTGGGCGACGGCCTTTGCGAGCAGCGTCTTGCCCGTGCCGGGCGGGCCATGCAACAGGACGCCCTTCGGCACCTTCGCGCCCATCTCGCGGAAGCGCTTGGGATCACGCAGGTAGTCGACGATCTCGCGAAGCTCCTCCTTGGCCTCGTCGGCGCCCGCGATGTCCGACCAGCCGATCGGCGGAGACGCCTCGGGCTTGATCTCCGCCGGCTTGGTCTTCGGCATGTACCGCATCAGCGAGAACACGGCGACGACCAGCAGGCCCATGAAGATGATCGGGAGCCACTGCAGCAGGAACGTCTGCAGGTCGGGAGACCAGAGGAAGTCTGCGAATGACATCGGCCCTAACGCTGATCGGCAGTTCTCCGCACTACTAAACCTTCTCTAGACGAGGGTTCGGCGAATAGACCCGTCCGAACTTTGCGCACGGCCGTCCGTCGAGCAGGACGACGTCGGCGGTGAAGTCGTTCTGCCCGCGGATCAGCGACGAGCCGACGCCATACGCGTCGACCGGAACGCCCGCGGTCTCGAACTCCTCGATCCGGGCGGCGGTGAACCCGCCGCTGGCCACGATCCGCACGTCGCGGAAGCCCGAGCCGTCAAGCGCGCCGCGGACCTTCTCGACGAGGCGGGGGTTGACCCCGTTCGGCCTGAAGCCGCCCATCTCGTTCCACAGGGCGCGGTCGACGAGATCCTCGGAGGTGTCGAGCCGAACTCCCCAGAGCCGCGGGCCCAGCGCTTCGGCCACCTCGAGCGCGGTGCGCACCGACTCGTTCTCGAAGTCGACGAGCACGGTGACGTTCATCTCGTCGTGGTAGCGGTCGGCGAACACGGTCGCGGCCTTCACCGTGTCGCCACCGTAGGCCGCGATCAGCCCGTGCGGCACGGTGCCGATCCCGCGGCCGCCCCACCACGACGCCTGGGCGTCGGTGGAGACGCCAATCGCGCCCGCCACATGCGCGCTCCAGCCGTCGCCGGTCTGCACGAGCCAGTGATCGTGGCGCGCGGGGAAGTAGAAGATCTGCTTGCCGCGCGCGGCCTCCACCACTTCGAACACGTTGCTCATGATCAGCGACCGGCGGGCCAGCCCGCCCAGGTACACCGTCTCCAGATGGGCGAACAGGCTGTAGTCACCCTCGATCGTCATCACCGTCTCGTGAGGGGAGATGCGGTCCCCTTCGTGGAGCGCGTGGACGACCAACTCGCCCCAGCCGTTCACCCACTGCTCGCCATCGGCGTGGCCGGAGCACAGCTTCAGGATCGCGATCGCCTCGTCGATCCCGCCGAGGATCGAATGGCGCTTCTGGAAGACCTGCATCGTCACCCGCGGGTGGTGGCCGTCCTCCTCGAGCAGTTCCTTGGTGTAGACGAAGTACGCGTCGGAGTAGTAGCCCGAACGGATCCGATCGACGGGCAGCCGAAACACGGCTGGATCAAGCCTGGTCCGCGTCGCCGTCTCCATGGATGCAGTCTATTTGGGCCGCTGCGGGGCCGTGGTACGCTCGAAGCGCGATGATCGCGACCTCCCGACCGTGACTGCGCTCCGGCCCGCCGCCGTCTGCTGACGGCGCGGTCGCCTGGAGCTCTCCGCCTGTCCGGTCCCGTCGTTCGGAGTGTGTTTCGGAGTGTCTCGCGTGAGTGTGTATCTCGGCGTATTGCGCCACCACAGCT
Organism: Solirubrobacteraceae bacterium; assembly: GCA_036494115.1. Taxonomy (GTDB): domain Bacteria; phylum Actinomycetota; class Thermoleophilia; order Solirubrobacterales; family Solirubrobacteraceae; genus Palsa-465. The sequence goes on from DASXOS010000151.1 coordinate 6,037, forward strand.
TCAAGTACCTGTTCCTCGGCCAGGCGGCCAGCGCGGTCGGCGACCGCGTCGTCGTGGTCGCGCTGGCGCTGTTCATCACCCAGCGGACCGGCTCGCCGACCGACCTCGGCGTGGTGCTCGGCGCGCAGACTCTGCCGCTGGTGGCGCTGCTGCTGTTCGGCGGCGTGTGGGCCGACCGGCTGCCGCGACACCAGATCATGATCGTCACCGACGTGACGCGCGCGGCCCTGCACGCCGGCGTGGCGATCCTGATCTTCACCGGCGCGGTTCAGATCTGGCAGCTGGTCGTGATCGAGGCGCTGTTCGGCGCCGCCCAGGCGTTCTTTCAGCCGGCGTACAGCGGCCTGCTGCCGCAGACGGTGCCCGAGGAGCTGATCCAGGACGCGCGAGCGTTGACCGAGTCGATGGCCAACCTTGCGTTCCTCGTGGGACCCGCGCTCGCCACCGCGCTCGTGCTCGGGATCGGTGCCGGTGAGGCATTCGCGTTCGACGCCGCCACGTTCGTGATCAGCGCGCTGCTGCTGGCGCGCGTACACCCTCGCGCGCGGGGCGAGCTTCGCGCGCGGGGCGAGCTGGCCGAGCCCGAGACCGTGCTGCACTCGCTGCGAGCCGGCTGGCGGGAGGTCCGCTCACGCGCGTGGGTGTGGGTGACGATCGCCGTGTTCACCGGTGCGTTGCTGTGCGTGTACGCCCAGTGGTACGCGCTCGCCCCGAGCATCGCCCGCGACGTGTACGGGAGCGCCGGTGTGTTCGGCGTGCTCGAGAGCGTGGCCGGCGTGGGCGCGGTCATCGGCGGTCTGCTCGGCCTCGTCTGGCGTCCCGCGCGTCCGCTGGCGCTCGGCATGGTGCTCGTCCTGGCCTGGCCGATCCAAGATCTGGTGTTCGCCGCGGGTGCGCCGCTGGCGCTCGTCGTGGTGTGCTCGTTCGCCACCGGCTTCGGGTTCTCGCTGCTGATGATCTGGTGGGAGACGGCGCTCGCCCACCACATCCCGCCGAACGCACTGTCGCGCGTCAGCGCCTGGGACTGGATGGGATCGCTGGCGCTGCTCCCGCTCGGCTACCTGATCGCCGGGCCGCTCGCCGACGCCTTCGGCGCACGGGTCGTGCTGGGGGTCGGGAGCGTGATCGGCATCGTGCTGCTGGTCCTGGGGCTGCTGCCGCGGGAGACGCGCGAGCTCGGCTCAACCACCGAGGAGGCGGCGGGCGATGTCGCGATAGAACTGGGTGGCGAAGCCTAGGTCGCGGACGTCGATCCGCTCGTTTGCGCTGTGGATCAGCGGCCCTGCCTCGAGCAGCGACTGGTGGCGCTGCGGGAAGAACCCGTACGCGGTCAGGCCCGGGAACGCCTTGCGAAACCAGGTCGAGTCCGAGAACCCGGGGAGGATCACGGGAACCGTGTGGGCGCCCGGGTCGTTGTCGCGGACCCAGGCGTCGATCTCCGACATGAGCTCGGTGTCCGGTCTCGAGCTGTTGCCGGGGTGGCGCTCGGTGAACTCGAGCTCGAGCGTGTCGGCCTGCGCGCCGAGGACCTCGGCGATCCTCTCGCGTGCCAGCTCCTCGCCGTTGCCGGGGGGCACCCGGCAGTCGATCCGCAGCCGCGCCCGCGCCGGGATCACGTTGATCTTGTCGGAGGCGTGGGCCATGGTGGGGGTCAGCGTCACCCCGAACATGGGCGCGACGAAGATCAGGAGCGCAGGGTCGCTCTCGGCGATCTCGTCGAGGGCCTGTTGCGGGTCCCCTGGGTCATAGCCGAGGCTCTCGAGCATGGCTCGGGGGCCGTCGGTGACGTCGAACGACGGTTGCCTGGAGGCGAGGCGCTCGATCACCGGTCCGAGCTTCAGGAGCGCGTTGTCGCCCGTCTTGGGCATCGAGGCGTGGCCGGCGGTGCCGCGGGCGTCGAGGTTGAAGCGGAACACGCCCTTCTCGCCGCAGCACACGCCGTACAACCGGCGGTCGCCGATCTGGAACGTCTGGCCGGCACCTTCGTTGAGGAGCAGGTCGCAGCGCACCTTGTCCGGGTGGTTCTGGGTGATCCAGCGGGCCCCGAGCTCGCCGCCGGTCTCCTCGTCGGCGACGAACACGAGCTTGAGCGTGCCCTTCTCAGGGCGCCACCCTTCGTTTGCCAGCGCCGCGCCCGCCACCGCCTCGGCCGCGACCTGAGACTTCATGTCGAGGGCGCCGCGGCCCCACAGGAAGCCGTCGGCGACGTCGCCTGACCAGGGATCGTGCTCCCAGTCGTCGGGATCGGCGAGCACCGTGTCGACGTGGCCGAGGAAACACAGCGTCTGCCCGGGTTGGTTTCCGTTCAGGGTCGCGACGAGATTCGCGCGCTGTCCGCTGGGTCCGAGGATCTCGGTCTCGAAGCCAGCGGCCTTCAGATAGTCGGCCAGATACTCGATGGCCTCGCGCTCGTTGCCCGGCGGGTTGACCGTGTTGAAGCGGATCAGCCGCTGGAGGACGTCGGTGCTCTCTTGTTGCAGTTCATCGTTGATCATCTGCGGGGGCACTCTACGATGCCCGGCCGTGGCGGACGACCTTGATTTGGCGCTGGAGCTGGCGGACGCCGCCGACGGGCTGTCTATGGCGCGATATCTGGCCGCCGATCTTGCGGTGGAGACGAAGCCCGATCTGACGCCGGTGACCGAGGCCGATCAGGCGATCGAGCGGGGGGTGCGCGATGCGCTGGCCGCGGCCCGGCCGGACGACGGGGTGGTCGGCGAGGAGTACGGCAGCTCCGGTGCGGGCTCGCGGAGGTGGATCGTGGATCCGATCGACGGCACCAAGAATTACGTTCGCGGGATTCCGGTGTGGGCGACGCTGCTGGCGCTCGAAGCCGATGGCGAGCTCACCGTCGGTGTCGTGTCAGCGCCGGCGCTCGGGCGGCGGTGGTGGGCGGCGCGGGGTCACGGCGCGTTCGTTTCCGAGGCGTCCGGGGGTCAGCGCGCTTTGACCGTGTCCGGCGTGCGCTCGTTGGAGGACGCCCAGCTTTCGATTTCGGACTTCGACAATTGGAAGTCGATGGACGGCTTGCTCGAGCTCGGGCGACGGTGCTGGCGCACCCGGGGGTTCGGCGACTTCTGGAGCTACATGCTGGTCGCCGAGGGCGCCGTCGACATCGCGTGCGAGCCGGTGGTGTCGCTGTGGGACCTGGCGGCACTGCTCGTGATCGTCGAGGAGGCCGGTGGCCGGTTCACCGACCTGAGCGGTGTCCGGACCGCGGAGGGTGGCGATGTGCTGGCGACCAACGGGTTGTTGCACGATGCAGCGCTCTCGTTGATCGGCCGCTAGGGCTGTTCCGCGCTCATACTCTTTGGTACATGGAGCGACTGTTCGGTGAAGAGGTCGCCGCCGGCGGCGGTCCCGGTCTGCCAGCGGACGCCCCGCTCGCCACGCGGATGCGCCCGCACACGCTCGACGAGTTCGTCGGGCAGGAGCGGCTGCTCGCGCCGGGCTCGGCGTTGCGCCGGGCGATCGAGGAGGGCCACCCGCACTCGATGATCCTGCACGGGCCGCCGGGCGCGGGCAAGACGACGCTGGCGCGGCTGGTGGCGGAGGCGTCGGGTGCGGCGTTCGAGGAGGAGAGCGCGGTGCAGGCCGGGCGGGCCGAGGTGCGGGCCGTCCTCGAGCGCGCCCGCGAGCGCCTGCGCGGGGGCGGCAAGACCGTGTTCTTTCTGGACGAGATCCACCGCTTCAACAAGGCCCAGCAGGACGCGCTGTTGCCGGCCGTCGAGGACGGGCTGGTGACGCTGATCGGCGCCACCACCGAGAACCCGTACTTCGAGGTCAACTCGGCGCTGATCTCGCGGACCCATGTGTACGAACTCGAGGGTTTGAGTGCCGCGGATGTCCGCAAGCTGCTCGATCGGGCGGTGACGCGGGGCGAGTGCGGCTCAGATCGCGATGTTGCGCCGGACACGCTCGAGTTCCTGGCTTCGCGGTCCGGCGGCGACGCGCGGACTGCTCTGAATGCTCTGGAGCTAGCGTGCGAGGCGGCCGGCGCCGGGCCGGAGGCTCAGGTCACGCTCGCGCACGCCGAGGATGCGCTGCAGCGGCGTGCGCTGCTGTATGACCGCAAGGCCGACCAGCACTACGACACGATCTCGGCCTGGATCAAGGCCACGCGCGGCTCCGACCCGGACGCCTCGCTCTACTACCTGGCGGTGATGCTCGAGGGCGGCGAGGACCCGCGGTTCATCGTGCGGCGGATGGTGATCCTCGCGAGCGAGGACATCGGCAACGCCGACCCGCAGGCCCTGGTCGTCGCCGTAGCCGCGGCGGATGCGGTCGAGCACGTGGGGATGCCCGAGGCGCAGTTCGCGCTCGCCCAGGCGGCCATCTATTTGTCATTGGCGCCCAAGTCCGATGCGGCCAAGCGCGCCGTGTTCGCGGCCCGCCAGCACATCCGGGAGCGGGGGGCGGACGTGCCGCCGCGGTGGCTGCGGTCCTCCACCCGCAGCGACGGCGGATACGACAACCCGCATCGTCGGCCCGGGCATCTCTCGCCTCAGGAGCTGCTGCCCGATCCGGCGATCGGTGCGCGGTTCTACGAGCCCGACGAGGCCGAGGCCGAGCTGGCGGCCCGGCTGGAGGAGATCCGTCGCGGGCGCGGTCGCGCCTGACCCGCGACTCCCCCGCGGGCGCGGTGCCGCCTGACCCGCGATTTT